>NC_014364.1:4033440-4343705 GCF_000143985.1 Sediminispirochaeta smaragdinae DSM 11293
ACCATCGGTGAGCGCTTCAGAAAGAGGGTCTTCAAGTCCGGAAAGGGACGATCAGGGCCGGTGAGAAGGGCAAGGCCGTCTTCGATGGTGCGTACCCCCTCCAGCTGGTTTGCATCCGGAAGAAAAGCAAGCATCACATTTGCATACTCGGGAATGATAAGAAGATCGGCGCCGGAAGACTCGGCTCGGGTCATGATATCGTGTGCCTTGGCTTCAAAAGCCCCGACATCGAGATACAGTGTTTCGCTGACCTCGTATTGGCATACGGCAATGGTCAGAGTCCTTCCCTCTTCAGCGGCCGTAAAGGAAGGGAAGAAGAGAATGAGAAAGAAAAAGCCGAGCAGACGACGCTTCATGCCTTAAAAGTTATCCGGTCGAAATGTTTGGGAAAGATCCACGACAAAAGAAGCGGGTGCCTTACCCTGTAAAACGAGAAGGGCATTTTCCGCACACTTTTGTTTCAGCTCAACAATGGATTCCTCACTGTAATAGGCACAGTGATCGGTCAGCACCAGTTGCGGATAGGAGGAAAGCCTGGCGTCGCCGATAGGGGGTTCCTCTTCAAAGACATCGAGGCCTGCGGCAGACAGCTTTTCCTCTCGGAGAGCGGCGAGTAAGGCCTCCTGGTCTACGAGGGCCCCCCGAGCTGTATTGATGAGAACAGCACCTGTTTTCATCTTCGAAAAGGCGTCTGCATCGATCAGGTGGTAATTCTCCTGCCGCATGGGGATATGGATCGAGATGATGTCCGATTGTGCAAGTAAGGTTTGAAAATCAACGATCTCCGCCTCTCCGACGGCCACATTGTGATGGTCGGCATGGTGGTCGCAGATCAACACTCGAGAAAAGCCCAATCCTGACGCTTTTCGATGAAAACTTCTCCCCGTACCGCCGTAGCCTAAAATACCAAGAGATCTCCCGCTTAAACGCGGAATGGAAAGCGAGGAATGAATATTCCATCCGCCTGAACGTACCTGCCGATCGAGCAAGGAGACCCTTCTGGTCACGGCTAAAAGCAAGGCAAGAGCGTGTTCGGCCACCTCATCATAACAGTAGTCGGGAACCCGCGCCACCCAGATTCCCTTCTCGGTAGCGGCCCGTACATCCACCTTCTCGTATCCGGTCCCGTACCGGCTGATGACACGACATCGACGAAGGCCGCTGATGAAATCGGCATCAAGAACCATCTGGTTGACCAGAATTGCATCGGCGTCGGCACACACGGCTCGTAAATTTTCCGTACCAAGCTCGTATCCGGCAACAAGTTCTGCATCACAAGCTTCCAACACGCCAAGCTCAGGGGCATAATCTCCGGCAAATCGATCATCGGTAACAACTACGCGAAACATGCACACTCCTTGTCTCTTTTTTCATAACATGCTCTAATCTGACTATGCAGATATCCTATATCCTTTTCGATCTCGACGATACCCTCTACCCGTCGTCAAGCGGCCTTGCCCTCGCCTTTAAAGAGAACATTCTCTCTTTTGTATCCGATTATCTCAAGCTTCCCGTTGAGGAGGCAGAGGCTGTCAGAAAAGTAAAACGCAAAGAATACGGGACCACCCTCGAATGGCTCCAGAAAGAGAAGGGACTTGAGAATCCCGACTCCTACTTCGAAGCAATCCACCCAAAGGACGTCGGACGCTATCTGAAAAAGGATCCCGTGCTGGTCGAGTTGATCAAACGAATTCCTCAGCGTACATCGATTCTCACCAACAGCCCAATGGAGCATGCCGTCAGGGTATCCGAATTTCTTGAGATTCGCCATCTTATGGAACATATCTTCGATCTCCGCTCCAACAGCATGCTTGGGAAACCCGATTGGGGAGCATACAAGAGGGCTCTTGATACGATAAGATGCCGGCCGGAAGAGGTTCTCTTTGTCGACGATATGCCGCGATACCTCTATGCGTTTCGGGAAATGGGCGGTCATGTGCTTCTGGTGGATGAAAGCGGCAGACATAAGGGGACAGACCTTGATACGGTCACGTCCATTCATCAAATCGAAACCGTTTTGCGATAAGCTTACAAAAAAAAGCGGCCGATCTCCATGGAGACGGCCGTTTTTTTTGTTCAATTGAGTTCCCGCCATCTGTGGCAGGCAACAAGATGGCCGCCTCCGGCATCCTCAAGCTCGGGAATGCGCTCTTTGCAAATCTCCTTGGCATAGGGACATCGCGGATGGAAACGGCAACCGGACGGAGGGTTCAGAGGATTTGGAACATCCCCCGAAAGGATGATCTTTTCAATCTTGGTCTCAGGATCCGGAATGGGAATTGCAGAAAGCAGCGCCTTGGTGTAGGGATGCAACGGTGTCTTGAACAACTCAGGAGTCTGAGAGAGCTCCATCATCTTGCCAAGATACATTACGGCAATCCGCTGAGTGATATACTTCACCACCAGGAGGTGGTGGGTGACAAAAAGATAGGTAAGTTGGAATTCATCCTGAAGCCGCTTGAGCAGATTCAGGATCTGCGCCTGGACCGAAACGTCAAGGGCGCTGGTAGGCTCGTCCATCAAGATAAACTTGGGATTGGTTGCAAGGGCACGGGCCACGGCAATACGCTGCCGCTGTCCTCCGGAAAACTCATGAGGATATCGGCGCATGTGCTCACGGGAAAGGCCGACAGTGCCAAGCAGTTCGACTACCCGCTCTTCAACCTCTGCCGCACTGGAATAGACATGCTGGATTATCATCGGCTCACCGACGATATCCTTAATTAAAAGTCGGGGATTAAGGGAGTTTGAAGGGTCCTGAAAAACGATATTGATCTTTCGGCGGGCCTCCTTCATGGCTCTGCCCTTAAGGCGGGTAAGGTCCATCATCTTTCGCATGGCCTCGGCCTGTGCGACAGCCTCCGGTTTGTCGGAGGCAAACAGAGCCTCAAGCTCCTCGATCTTTTCTGCATCCTGATCGAGATAGACACGCCCGGCAGTGGCATCGTGAAGTCGTAAAATGGCCTTTCCTAAGGTTGTTTTGCCACAGCCGGATTCTCCAACCATACCGAGACATTCGCCTCGTTTAATCTGGAAAGAGACATCGTCCACCGCCTTCACATCTGCGATATGCCGACGCATAACGCCCCCCTTTACGGGGTAGTATTTTTTCAGATTTCTGATATCAAGGATGTTATCGTTCATTATGCTTTTCCCCCGTGAAGAGATGACACGCGACAAAGTGATCCTTCGAATGCTCGATGGTGACCGGCTTTTCTTTCTTGCAGATATCCATTGCATAAGGACAGCGTGGATGGAATCGGCAGCCTGTCGGCGGATGAATTAAATTAGGAACCGTTCCGGGAATGGTTTGTAGAGCTCCCTCCTGCTCAACCTTCGGAACCGAATTCATGAGCCCCTTGGTATAGGGATGAAGCGGATTCTTAAAAAGCTCTTTTACCTCCGCCGTCTCCACCGCATCACCGGCGTACATGACCGTAACCCGGTCACATACCTCGGCAACAACGCCGAGATCATGGGTGATAAACAGCACAGAAGAAATGAGGGTTTCTTTTAGCTTCTTGATGAGGTCGAGAATCTGAGCCTGAATGGTAACATCGAGATTACTTGTCGGCTCATCGGCAATCAACATACGGGGATGACACGCCAGAGCGATGGCTATGACGATACGCTGCTGCATACCGCCGGAAAGTTCATGGGGATATCGATCCACCACATTGTCGGGATTGGGAACCCCCAACTGCCGCAAAAGTTCGATCACATGAACCCTGATGGTAAAGGCAATCCGCTTCCGATAACGCTTGAAAAAAGGAACATGCGAGGCAAACTGCACCAAAGGATCCTTTTTACGAATATGCTCCCGGTGCCGTTTCAGAGCCTCCCGTTTTCTAATATCAGAGGCATCTGTGGCCTCTTCAAGTCGGTAGAGCTGTTCATCAATCTCAAGCACCAATCGATTGTGCCGTTCATATACCGCCCGTTCCCGCGCCATGAGACCACGAATCATCTTCTTGTAGGGGACAAGCCCCTTTCCGGCATTGATATCTTCTGAAAGTCTTTTTTCCGTCTCTTCGAGCATCTGGGGCATACGGTGAAACTGAAAACTCTCTCCCACCTGTTCACCAATGGAAAGCACAGGATTAAGCGAGCTGGAGGCCTCCTGGAAGATCATGGAGATGTCGTTTCCCCGGATCGTCTGCATAAAGGCTTCGCTACGACCCACGATATCGATCGCTTTGTCCCGCTGCTCTTCGCTGAAAAAGAGATGAATCTGTCCGCTTTCGATTCGGCCGGGAGCCTGTACAATCCGCATCATGGAACGGACGGTCACGCTTTTACCACATCCCGACTCGCCCACGAGGCCGTAGGTCTCCCCCTTGTTGACATGGATACTGACCCCGTTCAACGCTTTAACGACGCCCTCGAAAGTATAAAAATTGGTATAGAGCTCCTTCGTATCAGCAAGCTTTTCCACTATTTTCTCCGCATCTTTGGATCGAAAACGTCACGAATGGCGTCCCCGAGAAGGTTCCATCCGAGTACAAACAGCGCGATGGTGAAGCCGGGAATCAACACCACATACCAAAAGGCAAGCCGATCACCCGGAGGCCCGACAATCCAGTTTCTGCAAGTGGAAACCATCTGCCCCCAATCGGCATATTCGGCCCCGGATCCAAGCCCGAGAAAGGAAAGGCTCGCCGCAGAAAGGACCGTTGTACCTATCTGCATCGAAGCGACAATAATAACCGAAAAAACACTGTTGGGCATAACATGGCGGATGAGGGTCCAAAGATGCCCCGCTCCGCTCGCCTTTGCCGCCTGAACATAATCCATGTCCCGGACAACCAAAATCTCCGAACGAATAACCCGCGTATAGCTGGGCCAGTTCAAAATAATGAGCACAATAACAATCGACTGCAACCCTCGCCCGATGGCCACAACAAGGGCCATCGCCATGACAAGGAATGGAATCGAATAAAAGATGTCGGTTATTCTCATGATGATCTCATCGACAATCCCCCCGAAATAACCGGCAAGGGCACCAAGAACAATACCCACGACCAAATTCGCAAGAACGACAAGAATACCAATCTTGAAGGCGTTTCGCGCGCCCCAGATGATACCGTAGAGAATGTCGTATTGTTGCGGCAGAGTACCGAGCGGGTTCTCCGCGGAGGGAGGCGACGGAGTCATCTTCCAGCCGTTGTGAGGCATCTTATAGGGATCATCCGGATACTCGGGTGGGGCCAGTAAAGGGGCAAAAATCGCCAGAACTGCGAAAAAGAGAATAATGGATACACCAATGATGGTCAGAGGATTCTTGAAGAGCCGCTTCATCGAAAAACCGAACTCTTTCCATCGGGGATGGGCCGATCTTACTACCGGCTTAACCGCCTCGGCGTTGATGGTCTGCTGATTGTCGTTTGTCTGCATAACGTAAGGCTCCTTACTCACCCAAGACGGATTCTCGGATCGATAGCCGCATAGATGATATCAACAATCAGATTCACCGTAACAAAAACCATACCGAGAAACAGTACGTTGAACATGACTGCCGAGACATCAAGCTGGGTCGCAGCTCGTGCCATCCACCATCCGAGTCCCTTTCTGCTGAAGATGGTCTCGGTAATCACCATACCTCCCATCAAATTGGCAAACATGACACCACTGACCGTTATGACCGGCAACAGGGCATTTCGCCGTGCATGTTTATAGTTGATGGTCCGCCTGTCGGCACCCTTTGCAAGAGCGGTCCGAATATAATCCTGCCCAAGTTGCTCCAGCATGTTACTTCTCATGAGGCGCATAATCAGGGCCGAAGAGAGGATGACAAGATTGATAATAGGCAAAAGAAGATGCATGAGAGCATCTTTAAAAAGGCCCCACCGACCGTTGAGTATGGCATCTATGGTGATAAGGGATGTGTAATGATGAAATCCCTGACTATATAATAGATCTTTTCCTTCATTGGAGAGGGTTCCGGGAGGGAAAATGCCGAGGAGCCCATAGAAAAGCATCAACAAAATAAGGCCGAGCCAGAAGGTCGGCAGAGAATAGCCGATAATTGCGAAAATTCTGGAACCATGATCGATGGGCGTATCCTTGTGGATAGCCCCCAGGGTTCCAAGCCAAATCCCGAAAAGGATAATAAGAGGTGTTGCATAGAGGACAAGCTCGAAGGTAACAGGGAAATAGCTTTTAAAGGCCGAAAGGACAGGAGCCTCGGCAGTAGCCGAATAACCGAAGTCGCCCTTTAATACATTACCCATCCAGCGGAAATACTGAACCGGGGCAGGGTCGTCCAGGCCGTAGGTTCTGATAATATTTTCGAACTGATCGGGGGAGATCTTTTCGTTGGTGACATAGGCAGCCGCCCGCATACCGGGAGGAAGAAGCATCATCACCGAAAAAACCAGGATGGAAACCCCCAGCAGAACAAAGATCATAAAGAATAGTCTTCGAATGATATAGTTAACAAGACTCACAGGTTTTCTCCGAATCGTATATGAAAATCAATCGGAAGGAACAGCTCCCCGGTAAAAGAACCGGGAAGCCGTTATAGATTGATGGGAAGCCGATATTAATACTCTTTTGTAAACTGGCTGAAAATAAGGGGATGGTTCTCCATGGGATGGAAAACATAGCCCTTTACCCAGTCCTTAAAGTATCGGCGGGATACCGGCTGATGCATAACGATACCGGGAGCATCCTCCAGCCATATGTCCTGTATGCGGTAGTAGATCTCTTTCGCCTTGGCAGGATCGGATTCGATGGCACCGGCTTCGAGGAGACGGTCCGCCTCGGGATTGTTGTAACCGCATCGACCACCGTAAACTCCCTGTGAGTGCATATAGGTTGTCATGAAGTTATCGGGATGGGGATAGTCTGCACCCCAACCGATGTAGAAAAGGGGCAAGGTTTTGGCTCGCGTTGCCTGAACATAGCTGGCCCATTCGACTCCACGAACATTAATCTTGAATTTTGGATTGAGTTTCATGATGTTTTCGGCCAGCATCTTGACGGAAGCCTCACGCACCTCGTTTCCGGTGTTGTAAAGGAAATCCATCTTAAAACCCTTGTCCCAAACCTGTCCGCCCCAGGCCTTCTTGAAGTACTCTTCGGCCTTTGCAGTATCATAGGGGATCCGCTTAAGGGAATCGTTTCGGTAGGGAAGTCCTGAAACATGGGGCGTCGGGCAGTCGATGCCGGCCCCGCTCAGGATGTCGGAGAGATAGGTGTCTTCATCCCAGCAGTAACTGAAGGCAAGACGAACATCTTTATCCGTGAAAAAGTCGGCAGGGATACCCTCACCGTCGAGTTTTCCACTGTAAATAGCAGGGTTGTCGACGGCATTGATTTTCTGGTTAAAGTTGATTGCACGAACACCAAGTTCCTTCAAATCTTTAATAACGGTAATGCCAGTCTCTTTATCCATCTCATCGTAATACAGGGGATCAACCTCAACACAATCCGCATCGCCCTGAAGAAGCATCAACTTTCGGGTCGACCATTCGTCGACGACCTTGTAGATGGCCTTTGCAAGGACGGGCTTCTCACCGTGGAAATCCTCGTTTCGAGTCATAACGACCTCGACACCGCGTTCCCAGCGGTCAAGCTTGTAAGGGCCGGTACCGGAAGCGATATCGTTAAGGGTTTCTTCTCCATTGGCAGGTGCGTTGAAGCTCTTCCAGGTGGCCTCGGTGCCGTCCCAGCCACCGTTGGCAATAACGAAATCCTTATCCACAATTGCAGCCCAATAGCCCGAAAGAATCGCAAGGAATGGGGGGAAGGGGGCTTTCAGATTGAAAACCACCGAATCACCCTCAACCTGGATCGCATTCTGCAAATCTTCCCACTTTGCAACGATGTTTCCATCTCCGTCACGGCTTGAGTAGGTACCGAAGAAGGGGAAATAGAGCATCCAAACAGGGCCGGCATCGGGATCGGTTACCATGGAACGGATAAAAGAGTACCGCACCACCTCAGGGGTGAGCTCATTTCCGCTATGGAATTTGATTCCTTTTTTGATTTTGAATGTATAGGTCTTTCCACCGTTGGTGATACCGCCGTTCTCAACCGTAGGGACCTCCTCACAGAGAACGGGAACGAACTTGTCCACGGCAGAGCCGTCGAAGAAGACCAATGTCTCGTATAAATTCTGGATTACACCACCAGATACTTCATCATAGGCTCGGGCGGGGTCCAAGCTCTCTACGGTGCCATAACTGGCATACACAAAGGTATCCGGATTTTTGATTTCTTTCGCCGCAGGTTCCGACGTTTCTGCAGCTTCCTGTGTAGCTTCTTTCTTACCGCATCCAACAAATAGTGCAGATAAGAGAACAAGCACGAGGAATGGTGCAAAGATCTTTTTCATCTTTCACTCCTTATAAAAAAAAAACTTGCTCTATAGACTAAAACAGATATTAGCCTTTGACAAGCACAGTAGGCAATGGTAATTACTATTGTAAGCGTAAATTCACAAAACAACTTCGTCGAACAGTGCTAAAGCCGGCCTCTTCCAGGAAAGGAAGCAAAACCGCACCATTACCCGGGATATCCAGCAGCAAACCAGCAGCGTCTCTTGCCGCAGCCTCTTCCCGTGCCTGTTCTATCAATAATTTTGCAAGGCCAAGTCCCCGAAAACGGGGATCCACGAAGAGCAGAGGCAGGCGAAACACAAAACCTTCTTCGGCATTGAATCCCGCCATGAGAGCAAAACCGGCACGCCCACCGTCAGGGGCGGCGGCAGACACCATTACCACCTCGTCTCCGTTTTCCAGCACAAGCATGCACTCCTCGACAAAACTACGAAAGAGAAGTTCCTCGGACTCCGGAAAAAGCCCTTGAAAACAATATTCCACCAGCTCCTCTTCCACCGGCTCCGGGAGGGGGTGTATCTCAAGCGGGAAATCACTAAGCACAAGCTCGCCGGTCTCTTCCGGTTCCGGCCCAAGAGAGGCAAGATCCCGGGCCTCTTCATTCCTGTGAAACCAATCCCGCACCGTTTGCCGCATCTCATGTTCTTTAAAGGAGTACCACAACTTTTCAAGCGGACCATGATTCTTGAGAACATCCTTAAATCGCCGAAAAACCCCCTTTCCCCCGGCAAGGGCACGACTAAGCTCTTCCCGATACATGGGGTTATTCAGACTCGAAACGAATTTCTCCATGAGTCGAAAGCCATCGGCAGAGGACCAGCGCGGTATGGAAACCAGTTTTTCGGGTAGGGATTCACCTCCATCCTCCGTTTCAAAACCCGCAACAGGAACTACCTCAAGCTTTTCCATATGAAAAAGAAAGCTCTCTTCCTGGTTTTCCATGGCAAAAATGATTTGATCCACCACCTCGGATGAAAGGATGACCCGATGGCTCACTACGACTCCTCCCGGAGAGCCCTGACCACCGAGCGAATATCTGCAAGAGGCACGAGCCGCCGCCTATCCGCTCTTCTATCGTAGAGTTCGGCCCTTCCCTCTTCCAGGGTGGAAGCACTAATTACGATCCGCCAGGGGATTCCCATCAATTCCGAATCTTTGAACTTAACACCGGGAGATTCGCTCCGGTCGTCGATAAGTGTATCTTCACTTATCGACGCATAGAGTTGTTCCACTTCCCTCCTGACGGATGCGCCCTTGCCGATCCCCATCAGAAAGAAGCGGTAAGGGGCCAAAGAAGGCGGCCAAAGCAAACCACGCTCGTCTCTTTTCGTTTCGGCAATAGCGCCAAGAAGCCTGTCGATACCGATTCCGTAAGAGCCCATGTGGGGATAGAGCCTCTTACCGTTCTCCTCTCTAAATACAAGCTCCATTCCCCTCGCATAGAAATCTCCAAGCTTGAAGATATTCCCCAGTTCGATGGCCCTAACCGCTTCGAGGGGGGTGCCGCATTGGATGCATCGATCCGATTTCCTTATCATGGCGATATCGACAACGTGTTCGCTCTCAAAATCACGGCCGAAATTACAGTTCAGAATATGGGTATCGGGCTTCCCCCCTCCGGTGATGAGATTCACCGAACCTGCCACACTGTCGTCGACGACAACGGGCAACGAAGGGGGAGCGGACAGGGGGCCAAGATAACCGGGAACCAGCCCGAGGGATGCAAGTTCGGAGGGCCCGGCAAAGGCGATCAGGGGTTTGCCGAGATAGGCGGAAAGCTTTTCCTCGCTGATGTCGTAGTCGCCGCGAACGACCGCCATGGCATATCCATCGGGAGTACGATAGACAATAGACTTCATGAGTGAAGAATTTTGTACACCGAGAAATTCGGAAACCCCGTCGATGGTTTGAATACCGGGAGTGGGAACCTCTTCCATGCGCCCAGGTACGCCCTGGCTGTACTGTTTTCGCCCCCGTGCCACATGGCGATTGGCCCGATAACCGCAAACCGGGCAGCTCATGACGACATCATCACCTAAGTTGCTGGGAAGCAGGAACTCATAGGCCTTTTCCCCCCGCATGTATCCGACTCCGGACTCTGCCGTGAGAATATCAAGGCCGCAGCGAGAAAAAATCCGCTCGTAGGCGGCAAACATCTTCGGAAAAAAATTATTGAGAGCCGTAGCGCTGCGATGAAATGAGTAGGCATCCTTCATTTCAAACTCTTTCAGTCGAACAAGCCCCTGACGCACCCGTTCCTCATCCCGGAATTTCCTTTGGAACTGGAAAAGAAGAACGGGAAAATCCCGATACGACCGAAGTCCGTAACGAGCCAATTCGACAAAGGCCTCTTCATGACTGGGAGAAAGGACATAGCGGCGTCCACTTCTATCGGAGAACCTGATCATAGCGCGGTCTATCAGGTGTTCCCGGCCGGAACGCTTCCAAATATCGGCTGGATTCACCAGCGGAACCGAAACCTCCTGACCACCGAGACGATCCATCTCCTCTCTGATGATCTTTCTCAGCTTTTCGACAACCTTGACACCAAGGGGAAGATAGGAATAAAGGCCATGCCCAAGCGGGCGTATAAAACCTCCGCGAAGCAAAAACGAAAGTCCCTCGCTCTTTACATCCTGCGGAGTACTTCTGAGTGTTTTACCGAACAGATGACGGTATCTCATTGCAGTATTGTAGCTTCCCCGGAAAGAGGGGTCAAGCAGCCCTTGACTTGACCGGCTATTCATTGGATAGTTTGAGTAAATAGAAGGAAATACCAGCACAGGAGAGGTATGATGAGTACTATTGAATTTATTGAAGCAAGAGAAATTCTCGACTCCCGTGGTAACCCCACTGTGGAAGTTGATGTCGTTCTTGAAGATGGATCCATGGGACGAGCAGCCGTTCCATCGGGAGCTTCGACCGGTGTACATGAGGCCGTAGAGCTTCGTGACGGCGATAAGAGTCGTTTTATGGGAAAGGGCGTGCTCAAGGCCGTGGAAAACGTCAACGACACCCTTGCCGGTGAGCTTGTTGGACTGGATGTCCTCGACCAGGTTGATATCGACCGCACCATGATCGAACTCGACGGTACCGAGAACAAGGCAAAACTTGGCGCCAATGCCATTCTGGGTGTATCCATGGCGGTAGCACGGGCAGCCGCCGACTTTCTCGGTGTGCCTCTTTTCAAGTATCTCGGAGCCTACCACGCAACCGTTCTTCCGGTTCCCATGGCCAACATTCTCAACGGCGGCTCTCATGCCGACAACTCCGTAGACTTCCAGGAGTTCATGGTTATGCCCGTCGGCGCCCAGAATGTCCGAGGCGGCATTCGCATGATCGCCGAGGTGTTCCACAACCTCAAATCCATCCTGAAGGACAAGGGTTACAGCACAGCAGTGGGAGACGAGGGAGGTTTCGCACCCAACCTGAAGAGCAACGAAGAGGCTTGTGAGCTTATTCTTCAGGCCATCGAAAAAGCGGGATACCGCCCAGGCGAAGATGTCATGATTGCTCTCGATCCTGCCGCAAGCGAGTTCTACGACGAAAAGAGCGGCAAGTATAAGCTCCGCTGGTCCACCGGCGCAGAATACTCAAGCACCGAAATGGCCGATTACTGGGCAAGCTGGACAGAGAAATATCCGATCATCAGCCTCGAAGACGGCATGGCCGAAGACGACTGGGAAGGCTGGAAATACCTCACCGACAAGATTGGCAAGAAGGTACAGCTGGTGGGTGACGACCTGTTTGTAACAAACACCAAGCGCCTGAGAAAGGGAATCAGCGAGGGCATTGCAAACTCCATCCTCATCAAGGTAAATCAGATCGGAACCCTTACCGAAACCTTCGAAGCAGTCGATATGGCGAAGAGGGCCGGTTATACCGCTGTTGTTTCTCACCGATCGGGCGAGACCGAAGACAGTTTCATCGCCGATCTGGTTGTCGGACTGGAGACAGGACAGATCAAGACCGGTTCTTTGAGCCGAACCGACCGTCTTGCTAAGTACAACCAGCTTATGAGAATCGAGGATTATCTCGAAGGCGTCGCCGAATATCCCGGCATGAAGGCCTTCTACTCCATCAAACGCTAACATCCTAAACGATTTGTTTTACAAAAAAAGCTGTCCGGTTCCCGCCGGGCAGCTTTTTTATGGCATGTATGACAATTTCAATTTACTGGTGGCCCGTTAATAGCGAACGGAAAAGCCGCGTATGCCTTCGGGAGAAACTTCCTTTACACGCACAGTGTCGATTCTGGCCATCGACGGACCTTTTCTACACCATGCGATGAAAGTCTGACACGCTTTCAGACTTCCTTCAGCATAAAGAAGAACACTTCCGTCATATTCGTTGCGTACCCACCCATTGATTCGCGCACGATCGGCGGCCAGCTTTGCTGAGTAGCGAAAACCGACCCCCTGCACCCGTCCCGACACGGTAATTCGGTAGGCTGCCAAATTCAAACCTGCAATTCAGAATCGAGGGCGTCTCCCACCTTCTCCGCCAGTAACGCATAATCGAAAGGCTTATAGATCACTTCAAAGGGGATACTGAATTCCGGTCGAAGAAATCCGCTCGTGATGAAGATACGTTTATCCTTGCAATAGGTATCAAGAAATTTTATCCAGTAATCTCCGCCGAGAATATCCATACGATAATCGGTCACTATAACTTTTATGGCATGATCCAGAAGCTGCTTTATAGCTCCGACACCATCGGAAGCAACCAACACCTTAAAGCCTTTCTTCTGAAGATAGTCACGGAGGGTAAGGCGTATGGAATCCTCATCCTCCACAATTAAAACAAGGCCTTTTCGTTCCTCATGCATGTACGCTACCCCCTGGCAGCCACAAGATCCTGAACGGCAGCAAGCAGTGAACCGAAATCAACAGGCTTGGCAAAAAAGGCGTCGGCACCCTCGCTGATAATCTTTTCTGACTCAGCCTCATCGTCCAGGCCGCTCACGGAAATGATAACCGGCGAACCGAGGCTCTCATCTTTTTTAATTTTGGTGCAAAGCTGGTGTCCGTTGACTCCCGGGAGATCGATATCCAAGATAACGATATCGGGTTTCTCCCGACTTAAAACGACACCGGCTTCAAAACCGTCAAAAGCCTGACTAATCTGCCAATCGGGCATCTTGCGGGAAAAGAATTGTTTCAGCATATCATTCAGCTCTCGATCATCATCAATGATAAGGACCTTGTCTTGATCTTTCTGACGCTGCAGATCTTCAAGCTCTTCGGGGATTCGCATACCTCGCTCTTCGAGAAAAGAGAGCAAATCTTCGGCATAAATTCGGTATTGACCTCCGGGCGTGGTGAATGCCTTCAAATGATTGCTTTTTATCCAGTTTATCGCAGTTTGATTCACAACTCCACAAATATTGGCGACTTCAAGTGCGGAAAAAATCCTCACTTTTTTCCCATTTTTGGCCATGGATTGTATATCTCCTTCGCCCGTTTTCTGAATATCCTTTATTGTAACAAAAATATCTAAAAGGTCAATGCAAACCTTCCGAGGGACCAAAAAACTTCTCAACAGTCCGCATAACCTTCGATCGGGAAAATCCCTTTCGTGCCAGAGATGCCGCCATGGACTTCCGCGAAACACCATCTTTGCGAAACAGTTTTCGGGCGGCTTCTTCAAGAGCCGCTGTTTCCTCTTCAGGTCCTAAAAGGGTATCGACAACCGTTCGGGCAATGGTCCGATCAACCCCTTTCGACGCCAACCCCGCCAACAACTTCACTCTACCTTCAGGATGTCGGCGCATTCTCGATCCCACCCACATCTCGGAAAATCGCTTATCGTCGAGAAGGTGAAGTTCCTCCAAGCGAGCTATCACCGTATGAATCACTTGGTCGGAAAAACCGCGACGCGAAAGCTTTCCACGAAGTTCGAAAGCGCTATGTTCCCGTCTCCCGACAAGATCAAGGGCCTTGGTCCATGCCGAAAGCATACGAGACTGCTCTTCAATAGCATAGAACAACTCTTCGCCGATTTCCATTCCTTCTACAAGATGTAGGGTGAAAATACATTCACCCGGCACAAAAAAAGAGGAGCCGTCGGAAATGGTGAGATATACACCTCTTCCTTCGGCTCCCTTGCGTATGCTCTGAAGAACCACGCTTACCGTTTGGAGAACTGGAATCTTCTCCGTGCTCCGCGCTGACCGTATTTCTTCCGTTCCACCATTCGGGGATCTCTGGTAAGAAAACCGTTTGCCCGGAGTGAAGTCAGATTTCCTGCATCGTATTCTACAAGGGCTCTGGCAAGGCCATGGCGACACGCTCCGGCCTGGCCAGAGGGTCCACCGCCCTTAACATTGATAACAATGTCGAATTTACCTTCACTATCGGTCACTGCAAGGGGTTGTCTGACCACATAGACAAAAGAGGGATTATTGAAATAATCATCAACACTCTTTCCGTTCACGGATACGGCTCCACTACCTTCCCTAAGGTAAACCCTGGCTACCGCTGTTTTTCTTCTACCTGTTCCTAATGAAAGATTCTTTACCACCTATTTGCTCCTATCGCCGTTAGATTTCAAGGGTCTCGGGCTTCTGCGCCGTATGGGGATGATCCGCTCCAGCATAGACCTTTACGTGACGAAAAAGCTCTCTTCCGAGAGGACCTTTGGGAAGCATCCCCTTGATCGCATGCTCCATAGGAAAGGTTGGCTTACGCTGGACCATCTTATCGTAGCTTTCCATTGTGAGACCGCCGGGATAACCGGAGTGCCGGTAATAGAATTTCGCGTTTCTTTTGTTTCCACTCAAATCGGCCTTTGCCGCATTGAGAATTATGACATAATCACCTGTATCCTGGTGATACAGGAATTCCGGTTTGTTCTTCCCACGCAGAACCCTAGCAACCTTCTCGGCAACTCGGCCAAGGCGCTTGCCTTCGGCGTCGACCACATACCATTTTGTCTCCTGGTCGCCGCTTTTCTTCATGATCGTCTTCATTTATCTGCCTCTATTTCATTTTTACCGGAGAATTGGACGGAATAATCCCATATCACGGGATTTCTGTCAAGGCAGGGGGCCGGGGCTGTACCTCCTACTCCTTCATCCATCTTCTCTTCGCCGGAATTATCCGCTGTAACAAGAATAACCAAATTACGCTTTACGTCAAGATGTCTCGATTGTATCTTTTAACGGAAGATGAAGTATCGTATAGAAATTGATAAGGATGTATGCATCGCCTGTGGCCTTTGCGAGCATCAGTTCCCCAATTATTTTACAATCGGCCGCAGCCATGCCGAGTATCTGGGATCTCAACCCCTTACCGTTGAGGACGAGGTGACGGCAGAGCGTTTGGATCGTCTTGGACAAGAATGTCCGACATCGGCGCTTCTTATCGTCTCCTCTTCTTCCACAGTGCTGCGATAAACCCGAGTGCAAGAAAGAGGATCGGCAGATTTTCCAGTACCACCGATACGTGGAGCACCCCGGGAATGAGAAAAATCCCCTCACCGACCACGCCGAAAACTCTAAGGGTTTGATACATCACGTTACCATAGAAGAGAATGGCCGCCATGATAATCAACATCCACGCGCTGTCCCGGGTCGAAGACCAAAGCATGATGGCAAGGAACGTCGTCACCCCGCCGAGGGAAAGCCGTACCACAAGGGCCACCAGTTCATAGGTTTCCATGGAATTCCTCCTCTATCCGCAAAAAGGATTGTACCTCACCCTCGGTGGCAGAGAAAGGGATGATCGCAGGAACATCCGGTGAAGGAGGTAGAACGATCCTCCTTTTCAGGGCCGACGCACGAAATAGAGCATAGGAATCTCTATCCAGCTTCCAAACGAGATAGGGTCCGATCCTTTTCCAAAGCAACGACGAGACAGCCTCTTCGGCAAAGGAAGGCCAAAGGGGTCCGGGCTCTTCCACCTTGCGCAGCAAATCGTGTACTGCCGTTGCGGTAAGCGCGGCAACAGAAGCAGAAATAGGGTCTTCATTGCCATAATCACAGGAAGGTGTTTCCTCGATGCGCCTCAGGGAGAAAAGGGCCCAGGGAGCAAAATCCCCCGGAACAGGGATCACAGGAACAATCCGCAGATCCTCCGGCATCTCGAGAGATTCATCACCCAGCAGTCGTTCCCAGAAGTCCGAAGCAAAGGGACGCCATAACAAAAGAGCGCCGCGCTCCACCGCAGAGCGGCATTCGGCAACGGAAAGGGTCATTGGGTCAACAAGCTTCGCCGATGCACAAAAGGCAAGCAGGCGCTCCCTGTTTCTGAAAAGATGGACGGAAGGAGGAGCTTTATACCCCCGTTTGCCGGCCATGCCCGAAATCGGAACACAAAGCCTGGCAATCGCTTTTTTAAGCCTGGGGAGGTCCTTACCGGGAAACGCGGCCCAGAGGCCCTTTGCAGCCGAAGACTTCAGGCTCCGAAGCATGTGTTCGGGGCGGTGTCCGAGAATGGCAGAGCCGCCGTCAAGATACATATCGAAGAAACGCCTTCCCTCTGCATCGTAGAGACGGTAGCCTCTGGCCCTCCGGATGGGGGGCAGCGCATCATATCCGAGGTCACCACTCATCGCCGATCCTCTCCAATCCGCTATATCGGGGCAAAAACTCAGCCTCCCTCCCCGTCTCAAAACGGACCGTCACAACAAGTTCCCCATCCCGCATCACGGCGGCAGTCACCTGGCCCCTGCCGTAATCATCGTGGTATACCATGGTTCCGGGGGGAAAGCCTTGGTAATCTTCCACATCTTCCCCATGTTCGGTTCCGGAGCCGAAAGAGGCCGTCTCCAGCCAGTAATCCCTGGTCGACAGGGCCCCGGAGGCGGCCGAGAGATTCTCAAAACCGCGTTCCTCTTCTATGACCTCTTTCGGCAATTCGCGTAGAAACCGCGAGGGAAGCCTCATTTCGGTCCGCCCCCAGATGGTACGGCGTCGGCAGCCGGTGAGATAGAGTTCATACCTTGCCCTGGTAATGCTGACATAAAAGATACGCCGCTCTTCTTCAAGCTCGTCTTCATCGTCTGCCCCCCTGCCTGGGAAAAGCCCCTCCTCCATACCCGTAATGATGACCCGATCGAATTCGAGCCCCTTTGTGTTGTGCATGGTGATAAGGGTTACTCCATTCTCATCCGATGGGTCCTGACCACCCAAACGGGAACGGTCCAGTTCAAGATCCTCAAGAAAGGCGGACAAGCCCTCTCTGCCTGAGGGGTATTCCGCCGCGGCAGCCACCAGCTGCTGGAGGTTTTCACTCTTCTGGCTCATGGCGATCTCATCCTGCATCCGATGATAATAATAATCGAGGAGTCCGGAGAGGCTGAGGGCCTCCTGCAGTGCCTGGGCAAGATCGGAGTGTTCGACGAGCCGTCCGATTTCCTCCATGACGGCAAAAAACTCTCCGGCCCCGCGGGCACCTTTGCCGGAAAGGAGGGTATCCGCCTGCGCACAGGCGGCCAGAAGATCCCCCGAACAGAACCGTCCTCCATGGTCACACAGCTTTGCCACCGACTTTGACCCGATTCCCCTGGTCGGCTTATTGACGATACGTCGAAAGGCGACCTCATCCTTCGGATTCTGCAACAGGGCAAGCAGGGCGAGAGCATCCTTGATCTCTTCACGCTCATAAAAGCGCAGGGCTCCTACCACCTTGTAGGGAATTCCCCGACGGAGAAAACAGGTCTCAAAGGCGGCCGACTGGGCATTGGTCCGGTAGAGGATGGCCGTATCGTTGAGATTTCCATCGGAAAGCAAGCCTGCACAATACTCGGCTTCGTCATTTTGATCGGAAAGAAAGCAGAGGCGAACCTTAACCCCTTCCCCCTTTGTCGGCCGAAGGGTTTTGCCCAGCCTACTTCGATTATTGGAGACCACCTCCGAAGCGGCCTGGAGGATCCTTCCGGTAGAACGGTAGTTCTCCTCGAGCCGGATCACCTTTGTGCCTGGGAAGGTATCGGGAAAGGTAACGATATTCTTTACCTCTGCCCCTCGAAATCGATAAATGGACTGATCATCATCGCCGACCACACAGACCGCGGTGTCCGGTCCTGCCAATTCCCTCAGCAAATGGTACTGGGCAACGTTGGAATCCTGATATTCATCGACAAGGATGACCCGAAACCGCCCGTGAAAGCGATCCCGCACCTCGGGAAACCCCTGCAAAAGCCTCACAGGAAGAAGAATAAGATCCCCAAAATCAACATTTCCCATCTCCCGAAGCCGTTCTTCGTAGCTGTGATAGAGACGAGGAAAATCGGGATCTCGGCTAAGGGATTCAAGTTCATCATCGGGAGACAGGGCATAGTCCTTGGCACGGCTTATAAGATGGGCATAGGGAGCAAGCTCCCGTCGTTTCTTCCCCTCTTCCAAAGCATGGAGCAGGGTAAGGCTGTCTTCGTCGTCGTAGATGGTAAAATTGGGATCAAGGTCCAGAAGTTTGGCATGCCTGCGGCAAAGCCAGGCACCGAAGGAGTGGAAGGTGCGGATCATTACCTTGGCACCGTCGGGAACCATTGCGGCAACCCTCTGGCGCATCTCCCCTGCCGCCTTATTGGTAAAGGTAACCGCAAGGATGGAATAGGGATCGTAACCGAGGCGATCGATCATGTAGGCGATTTTCGAGGTGATCACCCTGGTTTTTCCCGATCCGGCACCGGCAAGAATCAAAAGAGAGGGCCCTTCATACAGGACAGCCTCTTGCTGAGCCCGGTTCAGCGCATCAAGGTAGGCAGGAACATCCCCTTCACTCATACACAGACAGCCTCCAGATCAAATCCGTTGCTTCGTACAATTCGACAGGTCATCCAATCGCCGGCCTTAAGAGCGGGAGCGGAAACGACCGTAGCCCCATCCACCTCAGGGGCCTGGAACCACGCCCGGCCAAGGGCTACATCCTCTTCTTTAACAGGCTCTTCAATCAAGACCTTTGTCTCGATGCCGACCCGCAATGCGGCCCGTTCCATGCTGATGGATTCCTGAAGTTTCTGAAGGCGCCGAAGGCGTCTTTCGGCTGCCGGCATGGCAAGACGCTGCATCAGCGGCCCACGCAACAGAGCGGCTTTTGTGCCCTCTTCACGGCTAAACAGGAAAAAACCGGCCCAGTCGAGCCGTGCTTCGGCGATAAAGGACTCCAAAGCGGCGGCTTCCTTCCCCCCTTCTCCCGGATAGCCGAGAAGAAAGGTGGATCGTATTGTGGCATCGGGAAGTGCAGAACGGATCTCCCTGATCAAGGCAAGATAGCCTTCTGCATCTCCCCGGCGCCCCATGCTCGAGAGAATTTTAGGATGCGCATGTTGAAGGGGAATATCGAAATAGGGAAGAATCCGGGAATCGGCCTGCAGAATGGGGAAAATTTCTTTTGGGAAATGATCGGGATGTATGTACAGCATGCGAAGCCAAAAATCCCCCTCCAGGGAGGAGAGGCGTCTCAGAAGCTCGGGAAACAGGGAAGCTGTTCCCTGGTCCGTCCCGTAGGCGGCAAGATCCTGGGCCACGAGATTGATCTCTTTCACACCGTTCCTGATAAGCCGATCGGCCTCTTTCACGACCTGTTCCATCGGCACACTGCGAAGCGAGCCGCGAATGAGGGGAATGGCACAGTAGGAACAAAAGTGATTGCAGCCTTCGGAAATTCTCAAGTAAGAGCTGCCGGGAAAGGAAAAAAGCCGATTCCTGTTGCAGGCGAGTTTTGTCTCCTCAGGCAAGAGTACCGGCCGTTTATCCTCAAAAAGCGGTTCAAGAATATCCGTGATATCATCGACGGCGAAATTCCCGAAAACCCCGTCGATCTCGGTCATCTCTTCAAGGAGTCGGGCCCCATAACGTTGCGCCATACAACCGGCAAAAAGAATTCGAGCCTTCGGATAGTCGGCTCGGGCGGAAAGGGTCACATTAACCGCCTCCTGCCGTGCAGCTTCGATAAAACCACAGCTGTTTATGATGATGAGATCTGCCGCTCCGGCATCCTCTACGTATTGCCAGCCTGCATCGTCAAGCCTTGCGGCGATTATTTCGGCATCAACCTGGTTCTTGGCACAGCCGAGTTTTTCTATATAGTAGCGTTTATGCGTCATCCAGAATCAATAGACGGGTATCAACTTCAATTCGTAATTCCCTGATTCACTTCGCTCCCATCTGACCAATTTGGTCGAAACCTCGCCAGCCCCACCAAGATCCATTTCCTTTCCGGTAATCTTTGCAGTGACCAATCCCGCGTTGGAAACCCAAAGCCGAATCTCCCGATCAACATCGATCCGGAAAAGTTCGTCTTTGTGGAAATAACGTTCCTCACGTTGAGAGGAATCGGAAAGATAGCGAAAAAGGCAATAACCACGAAAAGAAAGCTCTACCTGAAAAGGATTAGGACGAGAAGCCGTGGTAATGGTAACAGGCTCCAAACGACGAGAAGCGACACTGCTTTCCCCTACAGCCGGGGTGGAATCGGTCTCTTCAAGACCTTCACCGCCCCCCTCCAGCGGACGCTTGAGGAAACGGTCGAAACGAATCACAGCGCTTTTATCGGAAACAAGAATATCGTTCACGAAAATTCTCAGATCGGCCTCACCATCGCCGTCGATATCCACCTGCCGATCCTCATCCATGGAGAACTCAAGATCACCGGCGGCCGTCCGCATTTCAACCGTCTGGTCGACGGAGGTTATGGTAATTGGAACATCCCCGTTTTCCAGAGAGACAAAAACAACATCGTTGACGGAAAAGCGCTTTTCCAAGATCTCTTCTTCCAGAGGAAAGTGCTCGATCTGCTCATCAGGGGATACGGGAGCCGCGGCAGCTGCTGCCTCATCGCCGGCAGTGCCACTTTTTTCTTTTCCCAGCATTCCTGAAAAACCGATAAGATAAACACCTGCCGCGATAAGAGCAAGAACGACAAGAACGATTACCGCAGGCAAGACAGGTATTTTTCGCTTTCGGTCGAGAAGTTGCTCCATGGGCGCAGGCTGCTCCTGGAGCTTAAGATTTCTGTACAGCCCAACCAACTCTTCACTTTCAAGGCCGAGATAATCGGCATAGTTTCTGAGAAATCCGACGATATAGGGTTCTCCCGGAAATACGGAAAAATCCTCATTTTCAAGGGCGTCAATATATCGTCGAGCAATGTTGGTGTCCCTGGCAACCTGTTCAATCGAATACCCCCGCTCTTCACGGGTCTGCCGCAATTTGACTCCAATCGACTCCATTATTATTCTTCCGGTTCAAACAGAAAATTTTCAATGACATACGCAGAAGCGGGCTCATCATACTGAAAGCGCGCATCGGGTATCCCTTGGTTTACATCGACAGCATTAAAATCGAACTGAAACGATTCGTAATCGGCGGTAATCCCTTTCATACGCCGAATTCGCAAGTCCTCATCCACAGAAATGATGATCTGGCGAAACCCCTCGTCGGTACTCCGCCAATGAAGGTTGAGATTACGGACCAACAGATCGGAACCTTCGTCCAAAGGAACAGGATCGGGACCATCAAGAAAGGCGATACTATATCCCCGTTTGAGCAGAGCCAAGCCCTGACTACTGGCCATTGAGGCCAAGGCTACCTGGCTATGGCGTTTGAGCTGCTGTCGGAGTACCACATTCTGCCTCGGGAGGTAAAGACTCATCTTTTCACCGTCAACGACAATAGTCTGATCCTTCGGTTCGGTAAAATTGATCCGCAGGAGATTGGGGGATTTATAATAACAAACCCCTTCCATTGTGGTATCACCATGGTTGATGGTAATCAAGGCCTCATAATCATCAACCTCTCCATAGGCATCGGAAACCGTGTTGAAAAAACGCTCGGCCGTAAGGATTTCCTGAGCCGACAAAGCGGCAGAAAGAAATACAAAGACGATAAGAGAAAAAGCCCGAAACAGGCGAGTTGTTTGCTGGTTCATAACTCTCACATCATACAGATCGGGGACCGTTTGTCAAGCTTGGTCCTTTCCGGCCGTCCTTTCCGGCCGAAACCAGATGCATGACAAGATAGCGAAGCCCTGCATCATTGAGCTTCAAGGGAACATTACAGACTGGGCAGTGAAACCGTCCCTCCGAAAGATGTTCCATACCGCAGGCGACACAAAAAACAGCCCCGCAGGAGGGACATTTTCCCGCAGGAGCCTCGGCAGGAGGTTCCCCTTTAAGCCTCAGGCGATCGGGGGCCTCGGCATCCGCTGGAACCCACCAGCTGCGTCCGCAGCCTGCACAGCGGTATTCCTCTCCTCCTTCATCCCGAAGACGACGACGGAGGGCCCCGATTTGGGGAAAATCCACACCGTCCGCCGCCCTTTCGGCGATGCTAAGCTGCTCATCCGCCTCACTATAGCGCCCCCGAACCATCAGCATCTCCGCCAGATCGGTCCGGCATAGGAGATCTTCCGGATCGCTTTCGACGGCGGCCTGAAAGGCGGAAAGGGCACGGGAATACTCTCCGGTTCTAAAGGCAGCCTGCCCGGTAAGCCGGTAGCGCAGGGCAGTAGGCTCTTCCTCGAGAAGACGGGCAAGAATCCGCTCCGCCTCGGGAACACGATCGGCAGCAAGCAGTGCAGCAGCGCCGTTCTCCCGCCAAAGAGGATTTGCAGGTTCATCCCGGGCAGCAGCAAGGTAGGCATCGGCTGCCTCGTCGTAGCGGTGTGAAGTAGAAAGGATATTACCCTTGCGATTGAGAAGCTGAGGAGAAGGGAGACGGGTAAGAACATCGTCGATACAGGATACGGCGGCTTTGCATCCCCGAAGACGGAAGAGGGCCTCGGAATAGTTGATTATCGGTTCCGGCTCTTCCGGCAAAAGCTGTTTTGCATGCTCAAAGAGATCCAATGCCTCAGCATCCTTTCTTTCATCAAGCAAAATCAGCCCCAAAAGATTCCAGTTCCAGCCGTTCTCCCGGTCCAGTTCGAGGGCCCGGCGGGCCTCCTCCTCATTTCCTTTGCCGGAAAGATAACCTATCTCTGCCCGCTTAAAACGATAGAGGGGATAATCAGGTTCCAGGGCAAGCGCAGCATCTGTCAAAGTGGCGGCGGAGGCGAGATCATTCCTGCGCAGGTCGAGAAGAGCGCAAAGATAGTAGACCGCGCTGTCGCCGCACCCCCTTTCGACAAGGGGACGAAGCAGAGCCTCGGCACGATCCCAATTTCCATCCTCAAAAGCGATCTTGCCCTCAATGGCAAGGGCCTCGGGATCGTCGGGCGCATAGCGACGAATGGCGGCAATGGCCCGGTCGAGTTCGTCCCAGGCCTGTTGTCGATAAAGTTCACCGGCGGCCTTTCGATACATTGCAAGCGCCTCCGTGTTCTTCCCGCTTCGTTCAAAAGAGGCTGCAGCGTTCAGGGCAAACTGGCTGACAGAGGGATCCCCCTCAAAGGCACGACGGTACAAGTCCGCGGCTTGGTCAAAGCGTCCCAGGGAAGAAAGGGCGTTACCACGAAGGTTGAGCAAAGCAGAGGGCAAAGGCTTTTGAGCTTCCATCGTATCGAGAAGCTCGAGAAGTTCATCGATACGCCCCTGGAGATAGAGAACCGCGGTCTTTTCCCTGAGAGCCTCTTCCATGTCCGGATCGCCTTCAAGAATTCGCTCTATGTGCAAAAGCGCAGAATCGTAAAAACCAAGAGAAAGATAGCATTCAGCCAAAAGCAGCTCTTCTTCGGGGAGGGGGGCACGTCCGGCAAAGGCACGTTTCAATTGGGTAAGAGCGGGCCCAAAGTTACCAAAATCGAAAAATCGACGGGCAAGAACAATCCGCTGCTCAGGGGAAGGCCTTATTGCACGGGTCCAGCGAAGATACTCAATCTCGACCTCCACCGGTCGTGATTCGACCAGCAGTGAGAGGAAACGGACCTCCCTTTGACCACCGTCTTGGGGAATAGGGGCATGATAACGCTGGGCAGCCAGGGCAATATAGCCGCTTCGTCCGCCGTCGTCCTCCACCTCTCCAGCCCACGCCCCGTCGATAAAGAAGGTAAAGGAGGTTCCTCTGGCAATCAACTTCAACGTCACCTTGCGAAAACCGGATGACCCCTCCTTTTCCGCAGCCCATGGCCCCCGGGGAGCGGCGGTCCAGGGAATCAACGTTCTCGGATGACCGTTAAACACGAAATCGAAACGGAACATTCCTGTATCGCTCACAAGAACATAGTAAAAAGAATCCTCGGAAATTTTCCGTAATAGAAGACCGGCGGAATAGTTCATTCCTTCTCCACCGGAGGGAATGGCCATCTCGAGTTCCACAAGAACATCATCATATTGGTAGAGTTGATCCTGGGCCCAGGCGAAAAAATCCGGCTTATCCAGCTCAAGAGAAAAATACCCCTCCCTGTAGGCGGCCCGGTACCCTGCCCCTCCTCCAACATCAAAGCGTCTATGAGCCTCCTTTTCCGAAAATGAGGTTTCCCAACGCTCCGTCACAATGCTTCCGGCTTCCGGCTTTCGAGAAAAGAGGCGCAAAAGCAGGCGGTTGGTTCTGCGTATGAGTTGTTCAAAGGGTCTGAGTGCCATTGCGCATCAGTATACGGAGCACAGCCGTTTCCGTCCAGCTGCTCCTTGTGGTATGATAGGAGCAACGCAAAGGGATGGAGGAAGCATGGCTGATGTAAAGGTGCTCTCGGTCGGTGGGTCGATTCTGGCCCCATCGGAACCGGATGTCCTGTTTATACGGAATTTTCTGGCGGTATTGCAGGAATATCTTGAAGAACAAGAAGAACGGCGACTGATTTTGGTAAGTGGAGGAGGTGCCCCGGCGAGGGTCTATCAGCAGGCCTATCGACAGATTCTCCAGCCGAAGATCGGCAGCAGCGATGATCAGGATATGATCGGCATCGCCGCAACCCGGCTCAACGCACAGCTGCTTCGGGGTGTACTGGGGGATCTCTGTAAAGACGAGGTGGTCACCGATCCTTCCGCAGACTTTCCCTTTACCGGGAGGGTGCTTGTGGCGGCCGGCTGGAAACCGGGCTTTTCAACGGATAACGATGCGGTGGTTCTTGCAAAGCGTTTTGCGGCCGACACCGTTGTAAACCTTTCGAATATCGCGAAAATCTACTCTGCCGACCCCAAACTCGATCCTTCGGCTCGCCCCCTCGACAGAATCAGCTGGGCTGATTTTCGGAAGATGGTGGGCGACGAGTGGACTCCCGGTAAGAATCTTCCCTTTGATCCCGTCGCCGCAAAGCTCGGTGAGGCAATCGGTCTAAGGGTCATCACCGCCGAGGGAAGAAACATTGAGAATCTGAAGCACATCCTGGCAGGAGAGCCCTTCGAAGGCAGCATCATCGAGCCGTAACAGAGGCTTCAGCAGTGCCAGACGGGTCGGGAAAAGGCCGAAGGAAAGGGATTATCTCTCGTAAAATCGGGAATCCAGGGGCGTTCGTCCCCTGATTCCTGGATAAACCCCTCTTCGATACCAAGCTCGTCGAGGAAGTCCACAAGCTCATCGTACTGTGCTTCGTCGATCACCGGGCCGTCATCCCCCCCGTCGATATCCACAAACTGCACCATAAGCGAGAGCAGGGTCTTATCGGCAAGATGCTCCGCATACCAGCGAAGAAGCTCCTTGCTCTCCTCTATAAGGCCCGGCATCACGAGATGACGAACAATCACCCCCCGTACCAAACGGCCATGTTTATACTCGAGGGGATGGGAGCGGCTCATGCGTTCGACGGCAGCCCTTGCGACGGCCGGATAGTCGGGGGCCCGGAAAAGGCGGCGGGCACGCTCGGAAGAGAGGGTTTTCAGATCGGGAAGATGGATATCGATAAGCGGCTCGATAAGGTCGAGCGTCGAAAGGCTCTCATATCCCGATCCGTTCCAGACCACAGGAATCTTTACAGAAGCCATCTCCAGGGCCGTGACCACCGAAGGGGCGCAATGAGCGGCGGTAACGAGATCTATTGTCTCGGCCCCCTCCTTTTCAAGACGGGAAAAAAGTCCGGCAAGCTCCTCTACGGTAAGTTCTCCGCCATAGCCTCCGCTACTTATTTGCCTGTTCTGACAAAAATTACAGCCGAGCGAACAACCGGTAAAAAAGAGCGCACCGCTACCCTTCTCTCCGGCGATGGGAGGCTCTTCCCCGCGGTGCAGGACGGCACAGGCCGCCCGAACGACCACGCCCTCTCCGCAGATCCCGCGAACAAGGGAGCTCCGATCAACGCCGCAGTTGCGGGGACAGAGGTGGCAGTTACGATAATAAGCGGAAAGCTCTTCATCTTTCATCGACTCCTACCATATCGAAAAAGCAGATTTCGGAACAGAGCGGCTCCCGGCAGAAAGAAGAGACAGAAAGGGAAAGAAGCTTGACCGAAGAGAAGAGGGCGCCTACACTGATGCAAGAAGAACCAAGTCGAAAAGCCAAAGTGAGGGAGAGCCCTGTCGTTGAAATTGCTGGTTGTGGTATTGAACAAGGAAGAGTTACTCGACGAGGTACTCTCGGCCTATGTTGAAGCGGGTATCGACGGCGCTACTATTCTCGATTCGGAGGGTATGGGAAGATTTCTCACCTACGAAGTGCCTTTGTTTGCCGACTTCAAGAGCTTTATGAAAGGAAACAAACCCTATAATAAAACCATCTTTTCCGTGGTCCGGAAAGAAGCGGCAATCGGACGCCTGCGAAAACTTCTCGATTCGGTGGTGGGGGGGCTTTCGGAGCCGGGGACCGGTATCATGTTTACCCTTCCCGTCGACTTTGCAGCGGGTTTGGTTGGAATGGAGGAAACGGGTGAAAACCATTGCGACGATGCTTGAGGAAGGTGTCATCGATCTTTCCCTGAAAGCAAGCCGAAAAAAACAGGCTATCAAAGAACTTGCCGCTCTTCTCGCCGGAACGGGAAAGGTTTCCGACTGTGAAAAGATTGCAAAAGCGGTGCTCGCACGGGAAAAGGTGGCATCCACCGGTATCGGCCATGGAATTGCAATTCCCCATAAGCTAAGCCCATCGGTACAAGAGACGGTGATGGTCTTCGGACGAAGCAAAGAGGGAATTGCATTTGATGCAATCGATCGAAAACCGGCCCACTTGCTTTTTTTCATCGTCGGTCCTGAAAACTCGAGTGCAGATCATCTGAAACTCTTAAGCAGGCTCAGCAGGCTTTTGACCCAGGAATCCTTCCGCGATCAATTGATGGAGGCCCGATCGCCCGAGGAGGTCGTGGCTCTTTTCAGAAACAACGAGGAATCATGAACCTTTACCGTAAATGGTCCTTTGTCAGGATGCTCCTCACCAGCTTATATCTTTTTCCCGCCTGGCTCCTTTTTACCTGGTCGATGGAACCAGCAAACCTTATTATGGGCGCTCTTTTCTCTCTCCTTATCGCGAGCCTTACCTATCCCCTTTTTATCGATCAGAGCGAGGCAGGGAGAAGGAGCCTTTTACCAAAGGTACCTCTATTGCTAATCTACCTTCTTCTGGTGGCCTGGAAAATGTATATCTCAAGTTTTCAGGTTGTCTGGAAGATCATTCGGGGACGCTATAACCCAAGGATCGTCCACTTCCGTACCCGCCTTTCTTCGGATACAGCCCGTACCGTGCTGGCGAACTCCATCACCATGACCCCCGGAACCATCACCGTCGATATGAACGACGATCACCTAATCGTCCACTGGCTTGATGCTCCGACAACCCATTCCCGTTATGCCGGAGAACTTATCAAGGGAAATATGGAAAGGCTCCTGCGCCGTATCTGGATATGAGGTGTTTCTATGGATATTTTTGCTTCCGCCCCTCCTGTTTCGCTGCTTCTTGATCTCATGCTCGCCTTCCTGCTCGGCTCTGCTTTGATCAGCATGATAAGAGTCGTGATAGGTCCAAGTGCCGCAGACAGGATGATAGGTCTCAACCTGGTCAGCGGCCAGATTCTTGCCCTCCTGGTTCTTCTTGCCGTCAGAGGGGGGCATGGAATCTACCTCGACGTAGCCTTGGTCTACGACATCTTCGGCTTTGTCGGACTCCTGGCGATTACCCACTACCTGCAGAGAAAAGGAGAAGGAGAGTGAGCTGGATAACAGCGTTCTTTTTTCTTCTGGGCGCCCTCTTTGCCCTTATGGGGAATCTCGGGACCCTCCTTTTTCCCGATGTCTATACGAGGCTCCAGGCCGCTTCTACCTGCAGCACCACCACGGTCTTTTCGATCATGGTAGGCTCCCTTTTCATAACAGGCTTTTCACTGATGGGCGGGAAGATTCTGGTTATCACCCTCTTTTTCATGGTATCAAGCCCCGTATCCGGCCATATCATTGCCCGCTATGCATGGCGTAGCGGACAGGTTCCTTGGAGGCGGCCGACATGGAAGCGATAGCAATAAGTGTCACCCTCGGGATGCTGGTGATCGTATCTATTACAGCCCTGCTGGCAAAGCGCCTTTTGGTTTCGGTGATTTTGATGTCGGTATTCAGCCTCCTTTCCGCCCTGCTTTTTTACCTTTGCGATGCACCCGACGTGGCAATAACCGAGGCAGCCGTCGGAGCAGGAGTCTCTACCTTCATCTATGTATGGGCGATTCATAAAACCAGCCACATCGATGATGACGGAAAGGAAGAATCGTGAGCAGCGGATTCAAGACCGACATTCTCGACACCGTCGGCAGAAAACTGGGCCCCTACGTTCTTCTCTTCGGTTGCTACATGATAAGTTATGGCCATGTAAGCCCAGGCGGTGGTTTTCAGGGAGGCGTGGTTTTGGCCTCGGGGGGGATGCTGATACTTCTTGGCTGTCGTGAGGACCGGATCGAGGGGGTGTTCCCTTTTCCGGTCTTAGGCCTTGCCGAGGCCTTCGGTTTTCTTATCTTCCTTGGCATAGGGATCTCAGGTATCCTTTTCGCTGGCTTCTTTTTAGCCTCACCCTTCGATTCCGCAGCCGAAAGCAAGAGTGTAATTCCCTGGTTTATCTATATGCTGAATATGGTGATAGGCATGAAAGTCGGAGCGGGAGTCGGTCTTATATGCATCGCCCTCCTTCAAAAAAGTTGAGACGAAATTGAACTTGATAAAGATTACTGATGTGTGGTATGTTTTCGAAAGCTTGCCGGCGTGGCGAAATTGGTAGACGCAGCAGACTCAAAATCTGCCGCCTTCACGGGTGTATCGGTTCGAGTCCGATCGCCGGCACTATACATCCCTTCCAGCTTGCCTATTTTCCCTGAAAAACCACTCTCAGAGCGTGAAATTTTTTTCGTACGATAAGCCTTGATTGACGGTTGAATTCTACTGCCCCTATAATAGTGGCAGTATCGCAACCAGGGGTTGTATAAATTTAATGATGATCTGCAAAAGTTCTCTTTATGATTCGGCCGACTACACCAATGATATTCTGCTTGTCGAAGACGATAAGCAGGATGTACCAATCCAAGACTCCGGCCTCATTGGCGCTGGCTATCACATACGCCGAACCGCTTCCTGCCGCGAAGCACTTCGTATCGTAACCAGTCGTGATCGGGATTATTTGGTTCTGATGGCCACCGAACTCTCCAACGGCCAGGACCCCATCGAAACAACGCGGCAAATGCTTTCGGCCCGGCACGTTCCCGTCATTTTTCTGTCGAAGTATTCGGATGGCAACACCCTGCAAAGGATTTCATCCGTCTCGCCCCGCTACGGCTTTGTATTGCGACAAAGTGAACCTTCGCTGTTACTGGCATCGGTTGATATCGCTTTCGAGCTTTATAGATCACGGACAACAGGGCAGGAGGAGACGTCACGGAAACGCTTTGCTTCCAACACAAGTCCTTCACATTTGTTTATCGAGAATGCAGTCGACGGAATCATCATTATAGATGAGGAGGGAACCATTGTAGAGTGGAACCGGGCCCAGGAAGAGATCACTGGTCTTTCCGCTTCGAAGACGCTGGGTATGCACGTTTGGGATATCGAGCTGCTTCCCGAAACATCCACAGCAGCGATGCACCACTATGTTCAAAGGGGAAAGATTCCACAAGAGGCTTCCCTATCGGTGACGGATATCATCCGTGCGGACAAGGCATCCAGAATTGTCGAAGTGGCAACCTTCGGATTTGCAACCGATTGCGGTCATGCCGCCGCCAGCATCACCAGAGATCTAACGGACCGTCTTGGTACTGATGCAAGGACACAAGGTTTATTGAAGGAGAAAGAGCTTCTCCTGAAAGAAGTACATCACAGGGTGAAAAACGACCTCGCCTTTGTCGGATCCATGCTGATGCTGCAACTCGGCATGGAAGAAAATGAAGAAGTAAGGCAATCCCTCACAAATGCACAAAAACGGATTGCCGTGGTCATGCAGGTATATGAAGATCTCTATCGAAACGACAGCACAAAGCATGTGGACAGTCGATCGGTGGTGAAAAAAATTATCAGCGAAGCACATACGATAGCTCCGGGATGCTCCCCTCTCTTTTGCCTTGACATCGAATCGATAAAGCTTCCTCCCCGAACGGGAATAGCCTTTGGTACAATTCTAAATGAGTTACTGACCAACAGCATCAAATATCGAAGATCATTAACGGAAGGACCCAAAATCAGCATTACCCTCACTGCCGATAGGCCAAATTACATGAAACTGAAGGTAAGCGACGACGGAGTGGGTTTTCCCGATTCGGTCCTTGCCGGAAATTTCTCAGGCTTCGGCTTAACGGTTATCGATACACTGGTCAGGCAGTACGACGGCACCCTTGTTATGGAAAACAGAAAAGGGGGCTTCGTTTCAATCGAGATGCGCATTTGCATGTAGCATAAAAAGCCCCCTGCCGCCAGGCGGCAGGGGTACACCCACACAGAAGGGAATACTTTTTGTAATACAGCAATCAGCCGATTGCTTCACTTCCTGTTTCCCCGCTCCGGATTCGAATGGTTTGCTCTATGGGAAGAACAAAAATCTTGCCGTCGCCGATCTCACCACTCCGGGCACCAGCGATGATCCCCTCTATTGTGGCATCAACAAAGGAGTCGTTGACGGCAATCGCGATCCGAACCTTTTTCAAAAGATTCACCTCAATATCTACACCACGGTAGGATTCATGGTAGCCTTTCTGTTGCCCACATCCAAGGGCATTTGTAATTGAGAGCTTGTAGATCTCTCTGCTGTACAATTCCTGCTTCACTGCATTCAGACTCTCCGGCTGAATGTATGCAATCACTAGTTTCATCGCATACCCCCTTCTACTGGTTGGAAAAGATCTGGAATCCGTAATACGACTCCATTCCGTGCTCTTCGATGTCCAATCCGGATAGCTCCGCCTTTTCGCTTACCCGAAGGCCCATGGTAGCCTTGAGAGTACGGAAGAGCAGGAGAGCAAGAACAAACACCCAGACAAAGACCGAGAGGGCACCTAAGAGCTGAACTCCCAGCTGATGCAGCCCTCCGCCGTAAAAGAGACCGGTGACATCACCGGCGCCGGTTCCGAAAAGGCCCACGGCCAAGGTTCCCCAAACACCGCAGACGCCATGAACAGAAATCGCACCAACGGGATCATCTATCTTGAGGACCTTGTCGATAAACTCTACAGAGCCGACAACCAGCATTCCCGCGATGGCCCCTATGATAAGGGCACCTATCGGAGAAACAACGAAACAACCGGCAGTAATTCCGACAAGACCTGCAAGAGCACCGTTGAGGGACATACTGGGATCGGGCTTACCGAAGGCAATCCAGCTGGTACCCATTGCGAAAATCGCTCCGGTAGAAGCCGCCAAGGTAGTGGTAACGGCGATAAAGGCGATACTGGGGTCGGTACCGCTGAGGGTACTTCCGGCATTAAAACCGTACCATCCAAACCAGAGGATAAAAACTCCAAGGGCGGCCAGTGGCATATTGTGGCCTGGAATGGCCTTCACACCGACCACTTTCCCATTGGAACGGATATATTTTCCCGTCCTCGGGCCAAGAACGATGGCACCGGCAAGAGCAGCCCATCCACCGACGGAATGAACAGCCGTAGAACCGGCAAAATCATGGAAGCCCATGCTGGCAAGCCAGCCCCCGTTCCATATCCAGTGACCGGAAATGGGGTAGATCAGGCCCGAAATTACCACACTGTAGACAAGGTAGGATGCGAACTTCGTCCGTTCTGCCATTGCCCCGCTGACGATGGTCGCGGCTGTTGCGGCAAAAACAACCTGAAACATCCAACTGGCAAAGTCGGAAAGCTCAAAACCAACAAGGAAAAACTGATCGGTTCCGACGAAACCGCCGGCGGATGTCCCGTACATAAGGCCCCAGCCGATCGCAAAATAGATCACGGCACCGGCGGCAAAATCCATAAGGTTTTTCATCAGAATATTCCCCGCATTTTTAGCACGGGTCAGACCGGTTTCGACCATCGCAAAACCCGCCTGCATAAAAAAAACCAATGCCGCAGCGATCACCAGCCAGAGTGAATCGAGGGCATCATATGCACCTTGTACGGACGGACCATCCCCCTCCGCAAAAAGTGCAACAGCACCGGACAGAAGTAAAAGTGTGGAAATTAGTGCAACCTTCCGGCTTTTTCTCCAGAGATGCATACACTCCTCCTAAAAAATGTTTCTATCCAACACACTGCAGGAATTATGCCATCTCTGAGCAATATGGCAAAAAAAAGATAAGTTTTTGTTAATTCCTGTAATTCGATAGAGTTAGAGAAGCCATTCAGGAATGAAAAAATGTACTAAAGGTTACACAGTGGTATAATTCGTGTATATCAACTACATTATTGTATGTTAAAAATAGTGTTCCTACATTTTTGTATCATAAAATGATTTTCCCACCGATAATGACCTTTGCCTCTTTAAATGGAAAATCAGAGCTGGTAAAGGAACCATACTTGTCACTATCGAATTCCACCGGACCTATCGAACCGTGGTACTGGAACTTTGTGTAGAAACCAATCCCTCTGAAATTCACTCCAAGGCCAAGGCCGAGAAAACAATATTCCCGAGTAAGAAAGGTAAACGGTTCATTCAGATCATAAGAGCTCCCGTCCCGTTCATAGCTATCGATGGAAGCGGTAATGGTTCCGAAACCTCCTTCGAAAAAGGGATCGAGGAAGGCTGTCGTTCCGAAAACATGGTAGCTGAGTGAAAGATTGACATCAACATCCATCATGTCGTAGGAGTAATCATCAGAAGAAAGGACATCATAATAGTCCCAGTTGTAAAAGCTAAAGTAGGTATAGAGTCCGAGAGCAAGCTTTTTGAAAAGCAATTCGGCGTTTACCCCGTAATAGACCCCCTCGCCGTCTGCAAAATGACTCCAGATATCTTCGCCACTTGAAGAGTCTATCTCTTCCCGATCCATGTACAACGCCCCTGAGAAGCCGAGGGAAAGCTTCAGAGCAAAGAGACCCGAGGTGCTCAAGGTCAACAGAAGCACGAAGATAGTAAACCGTATCCTCTTTACTGCCATCGCCGCCCCTCCTCATGCAACGGTAGGTATAGAATATATAATACCGTACCAAAGGAACTTCTTCCAGTGATTGATCCTATTTATTCATTTATCTCTAAAACTTCCAGGGCATGATCGATGGTTTACCGTTGTTCGGGGGAATTCCCCGCCCCTCGTCACTCTGTCTGAGCAGGGCTTCGACATCCGTTCCAAAATCGGTAACCATGGGAAGAAAAAGTTGGACGCGAAAATCTCCGGGAAACAATACCGGCGCCTCATTGCCCAGGCTCCACTCTTCCACCCGAGAGGCGACGCCGCGAAAGAGTTCTCTTCCATCGATGTGTCCATTTTTGTCTCGATCGGACTCGGCTGATACCAGCGTCTGCAGAAGTGCTTCGGCAAAAAGAGAGTTCTTCACCTTCGCGACTTCTTCGGCATCCGCTGCCGCTTCACGACGGTTTGCATCGAGGATGACGGCACCGGTGCGAGGGAAACAAGCCATGGAGTAGAAGCGGGCAGCCTCCCCTGCCACAGGATCGGAGAAAGAGGGAGCACCGTCTACATCTACCGCATCGAGCAAGAGCAGCCGTCGCCGGGCGGGAACAGCATCCAAAAGACGCCAAAACTCCTGAAACGGGATCGAGACCTCCGGGGCCATCAAAAAGCGGCCATCACTATCCTTCGAAGAAGAAAGTGGCCCGGAAAAAAAGAGTACGACGGTATCATCAGGGCTGGTATTCATCAGAAATCGATGCGCCTCCTGAAAGCTTTGAGGCGAAATCTGCGTATTGTTGTAGGATCTGTGGGTAACGGCAAAGGAACGGTCGAATACCACGTTATCGAAATAGATATGAAGATCTGAAGCATCCTTAGCCGCATAGCGAAGAGACGGTAGGGTACCTTTCGCACCGGATATGCCGAAGCCCACATAGTAGGTTTCCCCCGCTTTGGCCTTACGAACGGTCGCATAACGACAGCGGGGCAGCGATGTGATTCCCCTGATATCGGTGCAGCGTATCTCAATCTTGTTGACCCGTTCAAAAAGCTCGATCTCCTCTTCGAAATGAAGAGAAGAATCCCTTTCCACCTTTTTTCCTTCTCCTGCATAGAGGGGGACACCATTCACAGAAATTTGATAGCGATCAATCGGGGCCCCGCCAGGCAACAAAGAAAAAGAGAGGGATTCGGAAGCTTTCATGTCGGTGATACGATGGTTTTCAGCAGCTTCGATCACCACGCGCGGGGGGATTTCCGCCCAAAGGGCTTTCGCATCCGCCTCTTGTGTCGGCCCAATGTGCATATCGGGACGATTAAGAGGGTCTGCATGCTGAGAGGCAAGCAACACTCCTTCTCGGCCTGCCACCCCGAACATGGTATCGGCATTGCGGCTCCCCGCAAAAAGCCCTCCGTCGGTAAAACTCACCCATTCCGATCCCCTTACGGCAAGACTCACAGGCGCTCCACATTGTGGCTTCTGCGGCTCTATCCGAATAAGGCCTTGCATATCGACCGAAAGCGAGAGATCGGCACCGCTTCCCCACACGTTACCCTCCCGTGCAAGAGCGGATGCATCCCGGGGAATTTCGGAAAGCAGAGCCACAAGTATCCCGTGAAAATCCCGTTTTTCAATACGATCGGGAAAACGCAGGATCACATGGCGTCGCTCCCCATCGAGAAACGCCTCGAGAAGAGGGGAAAGCGATCCAGGAAGGCGGTCGAGATAGAGGCCCTCATCATCATCGTAAAGAAATAGATTCCCCCACTCTGCCTCCGCCGATGTGCCAAGGAGATTAAAAAGAAGGTAGCCGCTGGAAACCGAAAAAAAGGCAGTACTGGCCCTTCCCCGAATGGTGTGGTATAAGCGGGGGACCTGCTTTTCGTCCCTTGTCGAGAAACGATAGAGCTTGATCCGTTTCCCTCCGTAAATCACCATTCGATCCCCAGCTGTTTCCAGGCGAATCGCCTCTCCCTGATCAAGGTCGAGGCACCAAAGGCGGTGTAAAGCTAAATTCGTATCAATTGCCCAGGCCACACCCTTTCCTCGGTCGTCGTGTAACAGAAAACGATCAGGGCCCAACCACAGGCCGGATACGATCCTTCCCGGGCCGTCGCCTGGGGGAAAATCAAGCAGAGAAGGAGATGATAATGAGTATCCACCTTCAAACGATAATCGAAAAAGGAGTACCGAAGAGCCCACAGGAAGAAGCAGGGACCTGCCGTCGACGGAAAATGAGGGGGCTGAGGATGGTACAAGACCGGGAGGAAGAGGGGTTTCAAACACCTCTCCTTCGATAGCATCTATGAGTCGAAGCTGCTTCTTATCATTTTCACCGGTAACAATGGGAAGAAGCGTTCCGAAACTACTTCCGAGAAAGGCTATCGGACTCTGCGCCTCAAAAAGAAGACGATCACTTCCTTCGACACGCTTTGCCGCCATGAGGCCCCGCCGGTTCCTGGTAAGATAGACGAAATTCCCCTCCGATCCCAATGGGGCACATGCACCCGAGGAGGGAATTCTCCTGAGAATGCGTCCATCCTCATCCCATAAAAGCAGGAGTCCATCCCCCACTCCCGCCGTAAGAAACAAGCCTCCCGGAAGCGACACACCATCTGCTACGGGAGCGGCATGGGAGGCTTGAATAACAAAGGGAAGACGAGTGGAAGCAGGAGGGGTTTCCTGAACCTGTACGACCTCTATGGGAGCCGTCGTACAGGCAATCGAAACGAAAACAGAAGAAAAAATCACCGATGCTGCCAAAAGATGTGCATAAAACGAGCCTTTCATAGCCTATATATCGGAAAGCGGGTGACAAAACAGAAGAGAAAGCGAGCCACAGGCCTCCTTGTTTTGACAAAACAGCATAAGCGACGCATACTGAAATTTGTATGAGACGACTCCCTCTCCTTTTTATCTTTTTTCTCCTTATGTTTCCGATCTCGGTCGCCTCCCTCAGAGCGGAGTCACTTCCTCCTCTCATCCTATCGACGGCAGACACGCCCCCCTTTTCCAAGACAAACGACACGGGATATTACGATCTAATTATCAGAGAGGCTTTTACGCGTATCGGAAGACGTGTTACCATTCTCCACTTACCGAGCGACAGGTCCCTTGCCGAAGCCGCTTCGGGGAATATCGACGGCGAATACGCGAGAACCGACGGCATGGAAAAATTCCATCCACATCTTATCCTTGTTCCCGAAAAATTGAGTGATTTCAATTTCAGTGCTTTCACGTGTGATTCCTCTATTTCGATAGCTTCCTGGGACGACCTTGCGGCCTATCATGTCATCTTCATCAACGGATGGAAGATCTTCGAGGAGCATGTAACCGATGCAAAAAGCATTGTTACGACATCAAATGAAACCTCGCTTTTTTCCATGCTTGTGGCGGGAAGGGCCGATATCATTCTTTACAACGATAAACGAGGAGAGTATTATCTTCGAACGCACGACATCAAAGGAGTCAGAATTCTCTCTCCGCCCCTTGCCCAACGAGAAATGTATCTGTATCTGCATGATCGCCATGCTTCCCTGGTAGAGCCTCTTGCCGAAGCTCTTGCCGCGATAAAGGAAGAAGGCCTTGCCGAACATTATGTGCACGCGGCCGTCGAATCACAGAACGAGTAGAGTAGATGCATCGGTATAAAGGAAAAATCTCCCGGCAATTTGCAGGATATATGGCCATTATCGCCCTCATCTCAACCATGGGCACGGCATTGATCAGCTTTCGGTACGAAAGTGCATATCAGCAACGACAGTGGGAACAGGACCTCAAGGCTGTCCAGGAAGAATGGCTGCCCCTTCTCTCCAGAGCAGCGTGGCTGCTTTCGACGGAAGACATCCATCTCATCCTACTCGCCGTTTCCCAAATACAAGAAGTGGATGGAGTGCGTCTCGATCTCTATGGGCAGCAAAGTTACCAGATGTCCCGAAGGGCCATACACGAGCAACTGAGGTTCTCATGGCCTGTGACCTATAAGCGGGGAGGAAAGTCAATTGAAATCGGAAGGCTTACGCTCTTCAAGCGAACATTTTCTCTGGGCGAACGCATAGAGCGGCTTATACCAGGAAGATTGATCTGGGAAGGTCTGAAAATTGCACTCATCATTGTTCCCGTTTTTCTGTTGGTGCGTATCGTTGTGACAAACAAAATCGATACACTTTCGGAAGTATTAATCCGACGTACAAAAAATCTAAATGATGACACATACCGGGAAATAACGATACCGGGTAGGAAAATTTTCTCAACGAAAGACGAATTCGACCAGCTCGTAGCCGCATTCAATCAGCTACTCAGGGAAATACGCAAGGAACGCGATATCAGGGAAAAGAATGAAACCACCCTCATTCGATTGCTCAAGGAGAAGGACGTTCTCCTCCGGGAAGTTCATCATCGAGTAAAAAACAACCTCCAGATTATTATCAGCCTGATAGGGCTTCAATCTGCGACAATGAATACGGAAGAAGGAAAGCAAGCGCTGGAGGAGGCGGAACGAAGGATCAAAAGCCTGGCGCTTGTTCATGAACAGCTCTATCTGGAGGACTCCATAGATACCGTCGACCTCCGCGCCTATATCGACTCCCTTCTGAACAATATCTCGCTCACCATGAATCGAGGCGGTCCCAATGCTGTCATGATCAGAACCTCGGGAGATCATGTGCACCTCTCCCTGGATCGGGCAATTCCCCTGGCACTCATCCTCAACGAGCTTTGCACCAACGCCTTTGAGCACGCTTTTCCCGACGGAACACAAGGACGGATCGAGGTTTTCGTTGCCGCAAAGGAAGCGTACTTTACGGTGACCGTCACCGACAACGGGAAAGGGTTCTCCGATCACATGCTTCAGGAACAAGCTACCGGATTCGGACTTACCATTGTACAGAAGCTGATTGAACAGATAGATGCAACACTCTCCAGAGAGAGTAAAGGCAAGGGGACCATCTTCTCAATGAGCATCCCCTATGACCGAAGTATACGCAAATCAGTATAGTCACTTTGACAAAATAGCATCTCGGACGCATACTACAGACATGATTACAATAAGAGAAAGCGTGTCCCTCAATAATGGTGTCGTCATTCCCCGAATCGGCTTCGGAGTCTTCCGCATCACCGAACCGAAAGAGGGTGAAATTGCAATCGAAACAGCAATTGATGCAGGTTACCGGCTTATAGACACCGCATCGGTCTACGGGAATGAGGAGTTGGTGGGAAAAGTACTGAAAGCCTCGGGAATTCCGCGGGATGAATTCTTCATCACCACAAAGGCATGGAACGATGAACTTGGTGGAGAAAAGACCCAGAAGGCATTCGAGCAAAGCCTGAAACGGCTTGCCACCGACTACATTGATCTCTATCTCATCCACTGGCCGCTGTTCGATCAGGCGATCGAGGCGTGGCAGACCATGGAGAGGCTGTTACGAAGCGGTAAGGTCAGGGCCATCGGGGTAAGTAATTTTACCCCGCACCATATAGAACGACTCAAATCGGTTTCCGATATCGTTCCCGCGGTAAATCAGGTGGAATTTCATCCATATCTGGTCCAGTCCGACCTGAAGGCATATTGCGATCGACACGGTATCCAGCTCGAGGCATGGAGTCCCTTTATGCGTGGTAAGGTGCTTTCCGATCCCACGCTGCAACGCATGGCCGCAGAAAAGGAAAAAAGCACGGCCCAGATAGCCCTGCGGTGGTTATTCCAGAAAGATATCATCGCAATTCCCAAGTCGGTCACACCCGAACGTATCATTGCCAATAGTCGAATCTTTGATTTTCAGCTTTCGAACCAGGAGATGTCGGTCATCGACGGTCTGGACAAAAATGAACACCTCGGTGCCTCTCCCGATAATTTTATTGAGTATTTCAAAACAACCGGAGTATAAAAAATGCCCGCTTTTCCAAGGATTGACTGTCTCGAAATAGAGGGATCTTCATCCCTCTATCTTGGGGCTCACCCCTTTGAGGGGTTGGAGGAAGCGGCGGATGCAAACCAAAAATGTGAACGTCTGGAAGAGTACATCACGTTGGTCCGCTCGTTTTCCATTGAGACATTTGTCGTTCTGCTGCCGGAAACGGAATTACAAACCGCCAATCACGGCTGCAATCTATTGTACCAATACCGAAACAGAGGGTTGTCGGTCGTCTATTTCCCTATAGAAAACTTTGGGGTTCCGGACGCTATCGACAAATTCGACGAGTTGCTCAAAACCATTGCCGAACGGCTGAAACAGGCCCCGGTTCTTGTTCACTGTCTTTCCGGCTGCGGAAGGACAGGTATGGTTGCATCCGGATTTCTTATTAGACTCGGAAGCAATGTCGAAGATGCCATCGCCCGGGTAAACCGTGTCCACCCAAAAGCAAGCCATACAGTTAAACAGATCCTTTTTCTAAAAGAGTATAGGAAGTGGCTTAAACAGAGAAACGCATAAACGGCTTGCCCCCCGTTCCTCCCTGCCCTAGAATAATAGTTGATGCAAAACATAGTGGAGGGACGGGAAGCGATCCTCAACCAACTGCTAAAGAGTGTTACCCTTTGGGGGCTGTTGGCCTATATTCCCAGCATGTATGCATCGCTGAAAGAAGGGCTCTATGTTCTGGCCTTCATCGACACCCTTATCTATGCCATTCTTGCACTCATTATCCTGCATCCCAAGATGCCATATCGCTTTAAGTTGATTGTAATTGTTTCGATTACGCTGATACTGGGGGCCGTCGTTCTTTTTCAGACAGGGAACAAGGGGGCCGGTTATATCTGGCTTCTCTTTTCCGTGGTCATATCGGCTCTTTTCGGTACAAGGAGAGGAATTGCAGCCTCCATCACCGCTTCGCTCATCATCCTTATCTTCTATTTTCTTCTCGGTCGTTCAGGGATAATCAGCGGCAGGCATACAGCTGTGGAAATAACGGTGATAACCTCCAATCTTATGCTCGTTTCGATCATACTTGCCATGATTATCCAAAGGTTACTGACAATACTTCAGAATGAGTTGGAGGAGAAGGACACATTATTGCAGCTACTTCACCACCGGGTAAAGAACAACCTTCAAATGGTAGACAGCCTTATTTCTCTCAACAGTGAATCAAAGGATCAAACAGAAGTGACGCTGGCAGCTCTTAGTAGTGAAATTTCGGCAATATCGGCGGCAAACGAGATCCTTTTGTCCAATCCCGGAAAAAAAGAATTTGAGCTTTCTGATATCGTGAGGGCGCTTTGCAGAGCGGATCACGACGAAGTTTTCGGCAACGGGATCCTGACCGCTTCCCCTGAACAGATAACGGAAATCGCCGTCGGCATAGCGGACCTCCTGTCACAGCTCGGTCGTACTACCGACCTTTCCATACGGGTGGAGACAGATTACGCATCATCCCATATTCTCCTAAAAATAACGCCGCGGGCGGAACGGCACGAGAAAGACCTTTTCTCGGCACTCTCCCTCCGAAGGCTCATCCTGCCTTCGGAACATATCCTTCGCTCGGAAAGAGGAAACGAGCTACTTGTGAGTATCCCTCAAAAGTCACATTGACACCCCCTCGGGGCCGGGTTAGCATGGTTCAGAATGCCTCATACCGCCGGAGGACAAAATATGAAAAGAATTCGACAAGGACTACTCCTGGTGCTTTGTACGCTTGTCGCCATTATATTGCTCCTCTCCCTTACCGAAGAGTCGGGATGGCCGCATGGACTACGAGATATCATTACGCAAAGAGGCCCACACGACACAGGAGCGTCGAATCTGGTGGCAGCCGTCTATCTTGGGTATCGGGCCCTGGATACGCTTGGGGAGACAGTTGTCCTTCTCCTTGCCGTCAGCGGATTACTCTTCGTCCTGAAAAATAAGGGAAAAGAATGACGGAACTCAATATTCTGCTCATAGCCCTGCTTTTTGCCGTCGGATTGTGGGGAACGCTTGCAAGGAAAAATATTATAAAGAAGGTTATTGCTTTAAGTGTGCTCAACAGTTCTATAGTGGCACTCTTTATCGTCTGCGCCTCTGTTTCGGGGGAAAAAGCTCCCATCATCGACAACTCGTCAGGAGGAGTATTTGTCGATCCTATCCCACAGGCCCTGATGCTGACCGCCATTGTCGTAGGGTTTTCCCTTACGGCCGTCGCGCTTGTCTTCGTCTGGCGTCTGTTCAAGGCATACGGGACACTCAATATCGATCACATCGAGTTAAGGACAAAAGATGATAACAACGCATAGCCCCCTGCTGCCGACACTCATCTCTCTCGGCTGCGGCGGGGTGATGCTTGTGGTAAAAAACCTGGTTGCAATGGGAATAGGAAAAGAGACGGGAATTCATGTACTTACCCGGTTCCTTATCATATTCTGGGTGATATCAACCGGCTCAATTCTATTGTTCATAGGTTCCGACATAGTCTCGGAGTCAAGTATCGTGACGCTCTCTGTCGGAGGCTGGGCGGAACCCCTTGGGATAGTCTTTGTCTTCGATCGTCTCTCGCTCTTGGCGACGCTACTCATTCTGATCGTCGGAACCGCCTCTTTACTGTATGCAGAGGGAGACGGAAGCTACAAGGCCGATTTCTTTTTCTTTGTCTGGTTTCTCCTGGCAGCCTGTGAGGGGATAACGGCAAGCAGGGACCTCTTTACCCTCTTTGTTTTCTTCGAAATTCTTGCCATATCCGCCTATATTCTCATCGCATACAAGCAAAAGCCGAGGGCCATACTTGCAAGTTTCCGCTATCTGATTCTTGCAACCGTCAGCATATCCTTTTATCTTGTCGGAGTTTTTATCATTTATCGGGGAACGGGAAGCCTGTCGATAAGCGAGGCGGCCCGTTTGACCCCTTCAATAGGGCCGAAACAGACGGCCCTCGCCCTTACCGCCCTCACCGTCGGTATTGGGACCAGAATGGCAATGGTGCCCTTTCACGGCTGGTTACCGGAAGCCCATTCCATTGCGGCCCACCCTGTATCGGCCCTGCTCTCGGGAATCGTCATAAAAGCACCGGTGATAGTGCTTTTCAGAATCGCCTCACTCTTCCCGTCCGCGGCCACCAAACCTCTGGGGATGATACTCCTTGGCTGCGGAGGCCTATCGGCGGTAACAGGGCTCTTCTTTGCCCTGCAGCAAAACGATGCGAAACGGCTATTGGCCTACCACTCGGTCAGCCAGATGGGATATATCGTGGGAGCATTCGCCCTTTCACTTATCTTACCGGCACCCTTGGCCTCGGTGGCAGCAGCGGCGGCCCTTTTTCACGCCTTTAACCACGGGCTTTTTAAGTCCCTTCTGTTTCTTTCGGTCGGAAGCAGCTGCGACATCGCAGGAAGCAGAAACGTCTACAAGGTCAGAGGTCTTTGCCGAAAGGCGGGCATCTGGTTCCCTCTTTTCCTTGTCGGGGCCTTTTCCATTGCAGCCGTACCCCTATTCAACGGATATGTGAGTAAATACCTCTTTTCCGTGGCAATGCACCACGTTCCGGCCGTCTATGCCCTCTTCCTGCTGGTATCGGCCGGAACCACAGCATCGTTTATCAAACTGGGGAGGATCTATTTCGGAGTATCTTCTTCCGCTACTGCTCCCGAAGCAGATGGCGGCCTGCCTGTTGACAGGCCAGGTAACATTCCGGGAAAAGGAGGAGCAGTGCTCCTCGCCGCAGGCTGCCTCGGCCTCGGTCTTGCTCCCCTCGCCCTAATACGATCGGCGGTACTGCCTCAGGCCCTTCGTCCCCTTAGTGATCTTTTTTCTGCCTCGCCCCTCTTCAGCCAGACAATCGTTCTTGCCGCCGGAGTCCTGTTGTTTTTTATCGTCTCAAGCCCTCCCGGTCGCTCCCTCGCCCACCACATACGAGAACGGGCAGCAGGAACCGATGCGCTACTGGGTCTTATGATCGTCGGATTTCTTGTCATCTGGACTCTTTTGAATTTTCAGCTCTGATACGGCCGCAAAGGAAAAGGGATCGGCTAAAGCAACTCCGATTGCCCCCGGCGTCGGCCGCCGAGAAGCAGGAGATTTCGGATGCCCTCTCCTCCGCGCACCGCAAGCCACTTTTTTTCAAAGCCTTCCGAACCGCTAATCTGAGCAATGGCGGCAAGGGTTTGGAGGTGAAGATCCCGCCGGTCCATGGAACCGGCAAGAAAAAAGACAGCTTTTATCGCCGGATGAACTTTGTCGAAGGCAATGCCTTCGGTACAGCGTACGGCCAGAAGGCCGAATCGCCCCTTTTCGCCGCATACCAGGTGGGGAATGGCAACAAAAGGAGAAAGAACGGTAGAACTTGCCGCCTCTCTATCCTCAAGCAAAGCCTCAAGCTCCGCCTGACTTCCGAAGCCTTCCTTCGCAAAATGCTCTGCGGCAAGGGAAAACAGGGTCTTTCGATCGGCACAGGAGCTAAGATCGAGACAGGAAGCCCCCCGGAACACCGCATCCACCCGGTCCTTGACCAGTTCGTCCCTGGTAAACACGATCTCCACAAGCTCCGATTCCAGAACGGAATCGGTCAGACGTTTATCGGTCATTCGTTCCACAATATGCAGGAGCGCAAATTCACGCTTCATCTGTCGTTTCCCATAGAGGAAATAGAGCAGCAGACTCAAAACAATAAAAGAAAGGGTAACCTCGACCGCCTCAAAACCAAGATGTACGATAAGAAAGGCCACCGAAATAAGGGTTAGCAGCTGGGGCAACGGAAAAAACGGGGTACGAAAACTCGGACGGTAACTTTGAATCCGGCTTGCCCGTAGGATCATGACGGAAAGAGAAGCAAGGACGTAATTGAGCAGGATGACCGAAGATGCGGCCTTGACCAAGACCTCCAGCTCAAGGGTCAGAGAGCCGCCGATGAGCAGGGTTGTGGCAATCAGGGCGGGAAAAGGAGTCCCGGAGCGCTTGGAAACCCGGCCGAAAAAACCGGGTATCAATTTATCCCGGCTAAGCGCAACAGGGTAACGGCTGGCGGACATGACTCCTGCATTTGCCGTTGTGATAAACGCAAGGACCGCAGCAGCAGTGATTGCGGCATAGCCGACAGCCCCGCCAAAGCCCCTTGCACTGTCGGCAAGGGGTGCAACAGAGGCGAGAAGCGTGGAGGGATCACTGGCCCCCACGGTTACGTAGAGCACGGCTCCGTAGAGAATGGTAATGGTGATGACGCTGCTTATCATCCCCGCAGGAATATTCCGTTTGGGAGAGGCAACCTCTTCACTGATGGAAGAAACATTAATCAGTCCCCCATAGGAGACAAAAACGAAAGCGGCACCGGCAAGAAGGGCACTACGGCCGTGCGGCAAAAGAGGTTGAAAACGCAGAGGCTCCACCGCACCGTATCCAACCCCCACGTATGCCGCCAGGATTGCAAGAAGAAGAATCACCAAAAGGACCTCGAATCTGCTTGCGAGGTCCACCCCAAAAGCATTCAGAAGAAAAAAGAGCGTCAGAAGAATATAACCTGCAAGGTGCACATTGACACCGAAAGCAAGGGTACAGAGTTCGGCAAGACCGAAAATCGCAAAAGCACTTTTCAGGGAAAGGGCAAACCAGCTCAGAACACCAGTAACGGTCCCTGCGAGGGGGCCCATACTGCGGGCAATAAAGAAGTAGTTGCCGCCTGCCTTAGGCATGGCGGTAGAAAGCTCGACGACGCTCAAGATACCGATTGCGGCTATCAGGCCTGCGAGCATATAGGCAAGGAACACTCCAGGTCCGGTAATGGAAAAAGCGATCCCGGGAAGAATGAAGATACCGGAACTAATCATTGCCCCCGAGCTGATTGCGTAGAGATCGAGAAATCGTAATTTCTTTTTTAGTTCCATGCGAAAATGTAATCTATTCTCACTTAGACGGTCAAGAATCGATTCCCTCGATATTCTGACGATAACGCTCTCGGTAGCCCCTCGGACTCACCCCTACATACTGTTTAAAGGTCTTCGAAAAGTGAAATTCACTATAAAAACCGAGGGTTTCGGCTATCTGATACAAGGGCTGTGAGGTCCCGAGAAGATAGCCGGTGGCTGCTTCGATCTTCAATCGGGTAAAATACTTCATGGGGGTAATCTGCATCTTTTGACGAAAAAGCCTTATGAAATAGGACTCGTTCAGACCGACCCGCTTGGCAAGGGTGGGCAAATCGAGCTTCTCGGTCACCCTTCCCTGCATGATTTTCAACGCCTTCTCAATATGCTGATTACTTCCGTCTCCATAGTTAAAGCTGCCCGGTCCCTCGTTCAACATGTAGAGAAAGGAAACAAACTGATGGATACCCGAATTTCGCCTTGCACTACTTGAGGAAGCCACCTTTTCCTTCAGTTCTTCGAAAAAAAAGCGGTAGTTTGTTCCCACATGACGATACAAGCTCCGCGGCAATCTGCCGGTCAGAAGCTCCCTAAGCTCGGCATCCGCCCCCTCATCCGGAGCAAAAAGAATGGCATAATAGGTAAGGGGATGATCGTTGCCGATGGTCTGAATCGTATGAACCTCCAAAGGGGGACAAAGAAAGACCGATCCCGGTGAAATGCGATAGGTGGTACTTCCGACGCTGAAGCTTCCGCCGCCCTGGAGAAAATAGTGCAGCTCATATTCATCCCGGCCATGGGCGTGGACCCTACTATGCCATCTAATCTTTTCTTCATCCTGAAGTTGATAGACAAACAGCGCTTCGCGAATGTTTAAAACCATCGTTAATGTCAATTATATACATCTTTTGTCAATCTTCTCCATAGCAGAGTCGAAAAACAGCTCCTATATTTGGATATAGGAGGAACCACATGAAAGACTATTTTATCGGCAATAAAGAGTATTTTCCGGGAATCGGAAAAATAGCGTATGAAGGAGCGGGAACCGACAACCCTCTCGCTTTTCGTTTTTACGATCCCGACAAAAAAATCGGAAACAAGACCATGAGGGAACACCTCAGGTTTTCCATCGCCTATTGGCACAGCTTCTGCGCAGGAGGCAACGACCCCTTTGGAGCAGATACCCACCACTTTCCCTGGGCAGTCAAGGCGGACCCCATGGAAGCGGCAAAGGATAAGGTAGATGCGGCATTTGAATTCATCACGAAGATTGACGCCCCCTTTTACTGTTTTCACGACCGGGATCTTGCTCCCGAAGGGAAGAGCATTGCGGAAAGTGAAAAAAACCTGATGGAGCTGGCAGGCATGGCAAAGGAGCGCCAGGAGGCCACCGGTGTCAAACTTTTGTGGGGTACGGCGAATCTCTTCAATCATCCCCGATTCATGAATGGAGCGGCTACCAATCCCAATTTCGATGTCATTCCCTTTGCCGCGGCCCAGGTAAAGGCAGCCATCGACGCAACGATTCTCCTTGGCGGAGGAGGATATGTATTCTGGGGCGGACGAGAGGGCTACATGAGCCTTCTGAACACCGACATGAAGCGGGAAAAAGAGCACCTGCTCCGTTTTCTCACCGCTGCCAGGGATTACGGCCGCAAGGCAGGTTTCAAGGGAACCTTCATGATTGAGCCCAAGCCCATGGAGCCGACAAAGCACCAATACGACTACGATGCGGAAACCGTTGCCGCCTTCATCAAAACAAACGGTCTGGAAAAGGATTTTGCCATCAACATCGAAAACAACCACGCGACCCTCGCCGGCCACACGTTCTGGCATGACCTCCAGGTAGCTGCAGACAACGGCCTCCTCGGCAGTGTCGACGCGAACCAGGGAGACTATCAGAATGGCTGGGACACTGACCAATTTCCCTCGAATGTCTATGAGACGGCAAGGGCAATGATGGTGATCCTCGAAAACGGTGGATTCACCTACGGAGGCCTCAATTTCGACGCCAAGCGCCGGCGAAACTCCACCGATCCAGCAGACCTCTTCTATGCCCATATCGGCGGAATGGACGCCTTTGCTCTCGGTCTGGAAATCGCCTACAACATCAATACAAAAAGCGAATTGCCCAAGCGCAAAAGCACGCGCTACGCCTCCTTCGATTCGGGTAAGGGAGCGGAATTCGAGGCGGGAAAGCTCTCCCTTGAAGAATTGCGCAACATCGCTCTTGACGCCAGGGAGCCGGAAACCATCAGCGGAAATCAGGAACTTCTGGAAAATATCCTGAACCGCTACATGTTCGTGCGCTGACCCTCTCCTCCGGGAGAGCTTCGGCCGTGGGGCCTGTCAGGTCCCACGGCCTTTTTATCTTCCGTATCGCCACAAAACAGCTTGATTAAGCATAAAAATTGTCGATTAATAAGTAACTGTGGTAGGTTTGTGAAACGAATAGGAAGCGCATTAATCAACACTAGTTCAAAGGCCCTCGCCCAATCCATGACCACGAAGACGATGGTGGTCCTTGCCAAAAAGGTCTTTCCCAATTACGACCTTTATGCAAGAACGGGATTCCCCTCGAGTATGCCAATTCCAAATAAAGAAGCCGCACGACAAATCGTCCACGACATGGTCAAGGCCGATCGCTTTCTCGATTTCGTCCTGCTTCTGGTCGAGATCGGAGACAAGGGGCTCATGGGGCGAAGATACACCGTTCCCTACATGCGCGACATCATTTCCGGAGTCTTTGAGCTCGGCTATCTCTACGACACAACAAACCAGCTCTTTGTCGAGAACCCTCAATATAGTATTACAAGAAACTGGGGCGCGCTAAAAACGGCGAAGGAATATACCCTCACCTTTCTCAGGATCGACATCGTCGGCAATTCGGTTATTGTAAGAGAAAATCAGGAAGAGCAGGTCGGTGCAGCCTATGAAGCCCTCCGGGAAATCTGTCAGAATGCCGTCCTTAAACGCAACGGCAGGATATGGAGCTGGGAGGGAGACGGAGGCCTGGCCACCTTCTTTTTCAATAACAAAAACCAGAGTGCCGTCATGGCAGGCCGGGAAATCCTTCACGAACTCTTTTTTTACAACAAAATATCCTGTCCACTGAAATCGCCTCTCAACATCAGAGTCGCCATTCATAGCGGACCCTTCGATTACACACCGGACGAAGAAGAACTAAAATCCTGCGAAACCATAAAGCGGATCATGGACATTGAATCCCGTATGACATTACCTGACAGCATGACCATCAGCTCGGTGGTAAAGCTCATGCTTGATGCGATCTCTTCCACCGACCTCGAACCCTTTACAGGGAAAGATCAGCTTGAATACTACCGTTACACCCTCAAACTGGAGAAGCCGTGAAACTCTTTGTGATCAGCGATCAAAAAAAGATTACGGACCATTTCTCGGCAATCGAGCGAAGCCGCAAAAACAGCATAGAGCTACTTCCCAGAAAGGAATACCGCTCCCGGTTAAAAGACGAAACGGGAACCTGCCTTGTCTATTACGATATTAGTCAGCAGGAAGAGAAAGCCTACGGCAAGGAACTACGTTTTCTCCTAAAACTTCCCCATGTATGTACTGCGGTCATAGATAGCAAAGATGCGATGGAAGACCCCGCACTTTTTTTTCGTCAGGGAGGGGTCGATTACCTTGGGAAAAAGCTCTTTCAACGTGGTTTTCAGACAAAACGCTTGAAAGAGATTGAAGATTTTCTCGGTACATCAATAAGTAACGAAAAAACGGCCAAGCCTGGGACCTGCCCAGATCCCCTCGCCTTTCCGCAGGAATGTATCATTCCCGGGGGAGAATGGAAGCACGTCAAACAGGGGAAAAACTATCTGTTTTGTATGCTGTTTGCTGAACTTGATGCAACCAGCGAATGGAAACGAAGTTCAGGACAGGATCACCTCAAGGCTGTAAAAGATAGGTTTCAGGGGTTTATACGCAAGAATTTCGAGCAGATAAACGGCCGCATTTGGATGTGGAACGAATTCGGCGGTCTTCTACTTTTCCCTTATAACGGAAGCTCGTTTCCCATGGTCCTCGCCGCCTGCAAGCTTATGATGAATAGAGCCATTGCCAGTTGCGAGGATTTCCCCTTCGGAACACCAATCTCCTACCGCCTTGGAATCCATATCGGAGAAACCGTTTACAAAGAGCGAGGCAATACCGGAACCATTGTTTCGGACGCGATCAACTTCATTTTTCACCTTGGCACAAAATATGCCGCTCCCGGAAACCTCTATATCACCAGGCAGGTATATGAAACGACCCATCCGGGGCTTAAAGAGCTCTTTCTCGAAGAGGGAGAGTTTGAAGGAAAGAAAATCTTCAGGATGCGTCGTGTACTTTAAAAAAACTCCCTCTCATTGTCCAAACGGCGAAGCTTCGCTATAGTGGCTGGCATGAGCACAATACATCAAAAAATTAGTATCCTGTTGCCGCTTCTTGCCGCCTTCATTCTCCTGAGTTCCTGTGAAGATGCGACAGCGGAAGAAGAAAAATCCCCTGAAATTGTATATCTCCATCCGGAGTTCACCATGACAATAGAGGATCTCGAAGAGATGACGGCACCCCTGCCGGAAGCCATTCGTCAGGCAATCCTTGCCAAACCGCAGGATTTTCTCGAGCTGGTTCTTAAGGTTAGTGAGGAACCGGAAATCCTGACAATCCTTGTGGATAAAAACCATGCCCTTCCCGAGGAGTGGGAACCGGAAGATAGGGTTTCGCTGAACGATTACCCCCTGGCGGTAAGTCGAAAGGACCTTTCCCTCAGCAAGGCCGTCATGCCCCATGTTTTGGCCCTGAATGATGCCGCAAAGGCGGATGGTGTCACCCTGCTTTTTTCCTCGACCTTTCGTTCCTGGACCTATCAGCAGGGCCTGTATCAACGTTATGTAAAAGCCGATGGGCAGGAAGCCGCCGACCGCTATTCGGCCCGGCCCGGCCATAGCCAACACCAGCTTGGTACCGTGATCGACTTCGGAAGCATTACCGAGGCCTTTGCCGACACAAAGGCGGGAAAATGGATGAAAGAGAACGCCTGGAAGTACGGGTTCTCCCTCTCATTTCCCGAAGGGGAAGAAGCGGTGACCGGTTACATGTGGGAGCCGTGGCACTTTCGATACATCGGCCCCGATGCCATGGCACTTCAGCGGGACTTTTTCGGCGACAGTCAGCAGCGCACTCTAGAATTTCTGCATGACAATAAGGCACGGATAGAGGCCTTCAGGGTTCAGAAGTGATTACCCCTGCCCCGAAAGGACGATGAAATAACAGGGAAGGCGGCGCCGCTTTCCCCTATAATAGTGGAGAGCCTTTTTCCCGCCATCGTCTATAAAGGCGATGGCAGCGGCATCACCACCGTCCAGATTTATCCCCTCCGTGGCCCCGTAATGGCTCAAGATTCCGGCAGTTTCCCGGCTTGTGAGCCCCGGCTGAAACAGTGAATCGCCTTCAACAACAAGGACAAACAGAGAGGCGGAAGCCTTGCTGCCTCCGATACCGAAGGCGGTACGGGCGTGCCGCCGGCCATGTATGCCGATAGTATCCCCGGATTTCAATATGGGCAAATAGGTTCCGACAAGCCAGTGGGGGTGATCCGGAACGTCCCCACCGGCAGAGACTATTCCATAGCCTGTTTCATCACGAAAAAGCACGCCCCACTGCCGCTGCCTTGCCCCATACTCCCGGCCATCCACCAACCAAGAACCAATGGCCTCAAGCCTCTTCGATCCAGCCCCTCCCACGCTCACGAAGGGAGCACCGGTAAAGGCGGCAACGGCTTCGGGACGCTGGGAAAGAGCCGAACGAAAGGCCTTTGCAACATCCGTTCCATGGGGAAAGGGAGCAAGAGGAAGGACCTGGGCACCCTGCGAGGGGACTATAATCAAAAGATGGAATGGCGGAAAGCCCTTTTTCCCTTGGTAGGAAAGGTACGAAACCCCCGTTCCGAGAGATCGCGCAGAGGACAAGAGGGGCAGATCCTGCGGTAGTCCGACCTCTTTCGGCCGTCCGGAAAAGCTGGCACAGGAAGAGAGAAGCAGCAGGCACACAAGCAAGGCGGTCGTACATCCTCGCCTCATCATAGCACGCTTATCTCCTGTGCAAGCCTCTGCAAGCTAGGCCAGGCATCAAGGGACGCAGCATAACGTCCCAGCCAATCGGCAAAAACGGGAGGAAGGGCAGCGGCAGGCTCCTGTTTCTCACGAAGCATCGATTCACGATAGGCCCTAAGATCGTCGGCCCACCAAGCAGGTTCGCCATGATAGCGATCGAGCAACAGATCAACGCTCCTAAGCCTCGCATCGATATACGCCTCGGCAAGATGGCGCAGATAAAGCCGAAAAGCGGAACCCGGCAATCCTGCAATCTCTCTCAACGCCCTGACGAGCTCGCCCCTTCGTTCGGCAGCGGATTCTGCAAGCAGGCGGCCTCCGAGGTCGTCGACAATCAGAAGAAACAGTCTCCCGGGGCCAAGGTCTGAATCCCAAAGCGCCCGGCCAAAGGGAAGTTTATGCGAGGGATCATGGTAAAGGGCGACGGGAAGATGACAAAAAAGAAGATCAGGATCAAGGGCTCTGAAGATGTGGGCAAAGGATTGATCCTCGTGGCGGTCGAGAGGGAAAAAGGGAGGGGCCCCGCTGTTCGCCGCCAAGGCGAGGGTTCCTCCCTGAAGGAATGAGGAATCACTTGCAACCATGCCGTCGGCAAGCGTAAGATTGAGGCCGTTTTCCGCTATTGCCTCATAATTCTTCTTTTCAAGAAAATAATTGTCATTGCAAAAAAACCTCTGGAGAGCAGGAAAACAGGGAAAAGAAAACCAGCGGGCCCCTGCGTATCCAGCACTTATCGCACCGATGCGGACACTCCTGCATTCCAGAATCGCAGCTAAAGAAGGAGAAAGTGCTTCGAGAGACCAGTCACCCACCTTCTGGGGAGAAGAAAACAAGCGCATGGCCACTGCGGGAAGGTCATAGTCGGCAAGATGAGCCAGCCGTTCCTGTAGCGCCTCGATCGTGGGGAAGAAATTCATGTTCGGCCGAAAATCGGAAACAAAAGAAGGGGAAAGGGCCTCTGCATGTGCAGAGGTATAACAGCGGTAGAGCAGATCGTCGTCACTTATCAGCAGATGATCTCCCGCAGCAAGGAGCATGGCAAGGTTTCGATTTGCCCCAACAGTCGATAAGTCCGCCCTTTCGGCAGGGCCTTCCACAAGGAATTCCACCACCTGTCGATCGATCCCCGCCTTATCAGCCGATGCCGAAAGCCGCTCGGCAAAACGCCGCCGTTCATCCCTTCCAATATAACGAATTGTTCCCGGATAAGCTGCCCCCAAAGCCTCGGCAAGGCGTCGATTCTGCCCAGAGGCAGAGGCATCACGATTATCGTCGCATATAAGAAAAGGAATTTTTCGGTCGGCAAAGGCCGGTGAAGCGATTCGACTCTCGAGCCACGGCCGTAGCGTCTCAGGCCCCCGTGCAGTCACCACCGCCGCCGTCAGCGCTGCCTCATCTCCCGGTTCTGCAGAAACCGCTGCAGAAGGATGGTGCAAAAGCTTCTCGGGGCGCAGAAGTCCTGCGGCTATCCAACACCGAAGCCGATCGGCCACGGCAGAAACGGGAAAGCGCTCTCCGGTGCTTCGAACCAGGAAACCAATATGCTCATCCACGTTCCGGCAGCCCCGCAAGGCAAGAAAGAGCCTCGATTCGAAGGGCGAGGCCCGATACACGGAATTATCATTGAGATTGAGAAGCATTACCGTCGAAGAGGAGGCAGAAAAAGCCTTACAGTGCGCAGGAAAATAGCGATCGCTCATAAGCAGGCCCGTCCTTCCCATATCTCAGGCCAGGCACAGAGTAGCTCTCCACAGGAACCTACAAATCGTTGAAAGGCGGATTCAGCCTCGTCTCCCAGGTGATGAAATTCACGGGGACGGCTGGGTGTAGAGGCTGGAAGCTCGTCGAGATAGCGGTCAAGGAAGGATCGAAGATCCTTCGCCCAGAATCCTGGTTTTCCACCGGATTGCTCAAGATCGGCTTCAAGCCTCGCAACCATGGCCCCTTCATGCTTCAGATGAAGCTCTAAAAGGAGGTGTTTCCATTGCCGCAGCGGGAGGGATGCAGCCCCGGAAAGCCGCATGCCCAGGGCAAGAAGCCGATCGCCGGCTTCGGGAGCCTTTAGTTCATCGGAAAAGAAGGAAAGCAAACGCTGCACGACAGTTCCCGCTCCAATACCGGAACATCGGTGTTCCGACCGAAAGGGGGGATGGATTCCCCTCTTATGTTCGAAAGCAAAAGGCAGATGGGCAATGGGAGCATCGGGATAAGAAGCGCGGAGAAGAAAGGCCCATACCCCATCCTCATTCCGGATATGCGGGAAAAAGGGAGGCAGAATCTCGGAAGCATCGAAACCGTAACAAGAGGCAATGAAAAAGGGATGGGAGGTGTAGGAGAGCTCTGGAGCAAGAAGAAGGGCGACGGGATCGCTACCAGCCCTCCGATAACTGCGCCTGTTGGGCCATGCCCGCTTTCGAAGAAATGGCTGGGTATCAAAAAGCGCAAGGGGAGATGAAAACCACCGGTCCCCGCAAATGCCGGCCATGGCCGCACGAACCGGGCTATGCAGGTCCGCTGCTGCCTCGCTGTCCCCTTCCGCCATACCATCACATCGGGGCGTCCGTCCCAAAACCGAGTCGAACAATTCGAAACAGCGGACTGCACCGGAAACAAGAGGTCTCGAGACAGAATCGGGAAACGATTCTGTTCCTGAAGCGGCAAATGCAAAGGGAAGCGGTGATCCTTCTTCCATAGCAAAACGAGGCTCTCGCAGTAAAAATCGAATATCATCGTCGAAAGAGAGGACTTTTTTTCCGACAGAGGAAAGGAGAATCGCATTACGGGCGGCCCCAGGCATTGCAGGAGCATGAGGAAAGGGGAGAAGGCCGAGGGCAAAGGCTGATTGCTTCTGTGCCGGCCCTTCCGGGGAGATGGTTTCTGTCGTCCCATAGGAAAGCGCAAGACCGCTTTGGGCGGCAAAGGAGTGAACAATCGATTCGTTGACACTCCGGACAGAAGCTTCCCGGCTATCGTCGTAGACCGTGATCGGGCCTATAGGAACACCTTCCGTCTCCGCCGATAAAGAGTCGAGTGCCCCGCGTAAAACCTCGGGACGCCCGCAGGTTAGCATGGCAAGGCTCTGATGGCTATGTGACGAAGATCCCATTGCTCTTATTAACACGGAGAACGGTAGGGGAAGTCAAGGGGAACGATAGCAGTATGAAAGGCATTGTTCGTTCGAATTCATCTATCCTTCTGCATGATTAATGAGCTCAACAGCAATGGTGGATGTTTCACCCGGATTAACGGTAAAAGCATCTGAAACCCCGGCGTAGGCAGCGAAACCATTATAATCATCGCTTACATTATGAGCCTCAAGCAAAAGACGGTATCGCATTGGAGGAATCGACGAAATAGTCATTATTCCCGACCCTGTCAAGGTGTCGATATAATCGACCCACAGCATATCGGGGTCAGGTAAACTAATGGTATAATAATAATAAAACTCAGCAGTAGTCGCAACATACCGAATGGTGGGTTCATCACCGGCAAGAAGATCGTCCATCACATCAGCGTCGTAGAATTTTGCCACCAGATAATAACCATCTCCCGAATCACCTAAATCACCCTTACTTGAAATTGTCAGGCTTACCACATTATCACTTGTTACCGTCTCCGAATAGCACCCGCCGAAGATAAGGATAAGCAGAGGGGCCAAAAGCGGTATTAGATATGTATTTATTTTCATCATCTTTCATCATTGCTCCTTTTTTCACATCCCCGACCGTAACTCCGATAATTCATGAAATCGGTGCACTCTTGCTACAGTCTAAGGCAACAGTCGGTCCGAAAAAGGGACCTCATATCATTTTTTTATAAACGCGGGTACCCCGTATAAAAAGCCGGAGCACCCGCAGACCAAAAGCGAAATCGCTGATTATTAACAAATATATAATAATTCAACAGAAACAGAGGAGGTCTCTCCGGCATTCACCGTGAAAGCATTGGAAAGGCCAGCATACCAAGGACCGGAAACACCATCTCCCTCAGAATACTCATACTCTTCCAGAAGCAGTCGGTAACTCTTCGGAGTTAGAAAAGGCACGGTAAAAGAACCGGAACTTCCCATGGAAAAATTCTCAATATAATCGGCATATCGAAGTGATGGAGTTGGGAAAGAGGCAGGAGTATAGATAATTATGCCAGACGGTTCATCGACGGTAATAGTTTCATTAGTTTCAAGCTCGTCCATCACATCAGCGTCGTAGAATTTTGCCACCAGATAATTACCGGATCCTGAATCACCGATATCACCTTTACTCGAGACCGTCAGGCTCACCGAGCCGTCGCTTGTTGTCGCTTCCGAATAGCATCCGCTAAAGAAAAGGATGAGTAGAGAGGCCAGAAGCGGCACCAGATATCTATGTAATTTCATGTTCGCTCCTTCTTCAGTTGCTTATTGAGGACTACTATAGGTCCAATTAATCGTGACGCTTCCCGTCGATGTTAAATCTAACGAGGGAAGGAGACTTTCCAGCTGCTCTTCGATCTGCGATGTGTTGATGGAAACATTGAACATCTGCTCCAGGGCTTCGACACCTTCGGGAGGAAGGCTAAAGCCGTCGGTGGAGGAGTTTTCACCGGCTGCCACACGGGCGACCTGATTGAGGGTGTTGGTGAGGGCCACAAGGCCGGTAAAAACTTGAAGGTTTGAACCGTCGAAGGAGAAGCTCGTGCCTCTAACCGCAGCGGTGGAAACGGGACTTCGCAGGCGGAAATCCTGCTGGAGCCCCTCGGTGTGTTTTACCTCGGTTTTAACCCGGCCGACCCGAAGAAAAAGATCGGTTTTGACAACCCCTTCCTTCTGAATGAGTTCGTCGAGGCGCATGCGGGTAAGCTGTTTGACCTCGAGGGTCGCAGCACCGATCTGCAGGAGGGCTTCGGAACGGAAACCGGTGGAGATGGTTGCCCCCAGGGGAATCTCATCTCCGGCAGAAAGAGCCTCCCAGCTTCCTCCATTCTTTTGCAGTTCGACCTTTCCGGAAACCTTTTCGACGACGGCGTTCTCCGCGGAGAGGGCCGTTACCGTAAAAAGCAACATAGAGAGCGAAAGTAGAATAATACGAACGATGGATTTCATCGATACCTCCTTTGTTACAGACCGAGTGAGCACTCGACGCGAAGAAGAGCCCGGGTATCCCCTTCATCGGGAACCCAGAGTCCGCCGGTAAGCGACATGCCGAAATCCGAAGTGGGGCGAATGGTGAGACCACCCTCCAACTCGGTTCCTGTGTAGCTGTAGTCGTCGCTGGGAACGAGGTAAAACCGCCCCGCTGCAAGGAACTGAAGATTCTTTAAGGCCGGCGAGAATAGATCCTGCCAGGGACGTATGGAATAGGCAATGTCGAGCCTGAAAAGATCCGCCTCATCCGGCGAATAGATTAAGCCGAGGGTCGGCTCGGAAACGGTAAAGAAATCCTCACCGGTGTACATCATACCAGCCGATATCCTCGAATGAAGAAGCTGCTGCGCGTAGTAGTTCAGATCGGCAAGAACCATCACATCATCGAGATCGTCGGAGGTATTCCAGGCTCCGGTGGCGGAAAGGGTATAGTAGAGGTTGCCCACGATCGCACCGTCGGCTTTCGCCGTAGCGTGGATGCTGTTGAGTTTATCTTCATCGTCACTACGCAAATCCTGCTGGAAAAGCCCTTCAACGGTTAGGTTCTGGCGGGGCAGGTAGGAAGGGAAAGAGACGGAAGCCATTTCAAATAGACGCTTCGGAGCAAAATGAATATCGTCGTCATCATCATCGCTGATATCGGCAGTGCTCATATTTACACTTGAAACGGGCTTCAGACGAAGTCCGGTATAGCCCATCCCTGTTTTTACGATATACCTTGAAAGGTCCAGGCCTGCGGAAAATCCGTCGGCTATATGCGAAAGCACCAGACTCGTCGAATCGGAAAAGGGGAATCTGCCGACCGAGAGATCAAGGACCTCGTTTCCGCCGAACAGCTGCGGCCGTTTCATCTTGAACACAAGAAGATCGCTTTCAAAGAGATAATCGACATCATCGCTGCTCTCTTCATCGCTGTAGAGATAGTAGCCGTTGAAAAGAAATGAATAACGGCTATTGTCTTCCCCGGACCAGAATTCCTCCATCCAAAGAGAAAGCTTCTCCCGTTTCTGCCACTGGTTATCTTCGTCCCCGCCGAATTCGTAGCCGAGGCGACTATAGGAGGTGACTCCCCAGTCGAAAGCGAAAAGCGAAGTGGTAAAGGGCAACAGAAATAGCGTAGCAAAGAATGTGCAACGGACAAAACGCTTCATGAATGCACCTCCAGCTTTTCAAGGGCGCGGCCGAGAATCCGCAGGGCCCCCTCACCGGAAAGCGGGGTTGCGGGATGTGCCTTCATTTGAATGATGCCGAGGAACCGGAGGTCCCGTAGGGCATATCTGGGAGACGGGTAGACCAACGAGCCAAGACCTTTTGGAAGATCAAGATTCTCCTGCAGGAGAAGGGCGAACTCTCCTACACTGATACTCTCTCCCAAATCGGCGAATTGATCCGATAGCGATGCCAGCGCCTCTTCCATGCTAGCAGGGGCCTGATTCCCGTCGGAAAGGCTTGCAAGAAGATAGGCGGCAGCGGCCGGGCTAAGTTGCGGTTCGGCAAGAATTTCGTCGATGATTTCGTTCGACTGGCCGAAAAGCGCTGCCGCAGCGAAAAAAAACACAACGGCAAGAAAATGCTTCATAACTCCTCCTAAGATGACAATTCTGGATATTATGGATATTCAAGAGATAAAAAACAGTAAATCGTTACCAAGCATATCATTACCCTGCTCAGTATAGTACATTTATTGCATTGATTCCAAGCAAAATGGGCAAAATCAGTCTATACTTAGAGCCGATTACCCCTGTCTCGGAGGTTCATTCATGCGAAAGAATAGCGTCTTTCGACTTTACTATCTTATTCCGCTTATCGTTGCCGCCCTGGTAACATCTGTGATGTTACTGCCGCAGATGCAGAACGGCGACAGGCGCATTTTCGATCTTTTTATGCATATCAAACCGGCTGTGAAAGAGGATAATTCGATTTTGCTCCTCGATATCGATGATCTCGCCATTGCCCAGGTGGGAACCTGGCCATGGAGCAGAAGCGTGGTAGCGGACGGGCTGATCCTTCTCAGCGAATTCGATGCCGAAGCGGCGGTTTTCGATATCGAGTATGTAGACAAAAGCCCCCTGGGAATCGACTCCCGCTATCTCGAGCAGAAAATTCCCGCCCTGTTTCAAGAAAACTTCTCGGTTCTCGGAGAAAACGTCACTGCCTTTTTTACGGCCCTGGTCAACGGCGATATTCCCCTCAACGGGGCTGAAAGCTATATTTCCGATCTGAAGGGCATCAACCAACAGGTAATGAAACTGCTGCTGGATGCGGTTCGTTCCGTTTCCCGGGACAACGACGCATACCTCGGCGAGGCTCTCAACTTTTTCGGGAACGGCTGGATAACGGTAAATATGCTGCCCAACGAGGTTGAGCTGGCAAAGGTCAGCGATGACCTGAAAAGCTATGTGAAAGAGCATGTGAGCCTGAAAAACGTCCGTGTAGAAGGAACCTATGCCCCCTCTTTGCAGGGCCCTTCAGTCCAGCCGGCGATTATGAAACTTCTATCGAAGGCGGCAGGGGCCGGTTTTCCCAATGTTGTGGTTGACAACGATGGTGTACGGCGGAGAATCGATCTCTTGGCGGAATATGATGGAAAGTATTTCGGTCAGCTCGCCTTTGTCCCCCTGCTGAAGCGGCTTGGGAATCCGCAGATCATCGCGAAGCCGGGAAGCATCACCCTCAAGGGGGAGAAAAAAAGTGTCACGATCCCCTTTGATGGCAAGGGAAGGATGCTTATCAATTGGCCGCCGAAAATTTTCGACGACAGTTTTCGACATCTCTCCTATAACAACCTGGTGGTACACGGCCGTCTGGAAGAGCAGATCGTTGCGAATCTGAAGATTATGGAAGAGGCAGGATATCTCGATTTTTACAAGGGCCAGGCGCCCCCCATGGATCTTTATCGCTATGCGGAACAGCTGAAGGAAGATCTGCTCGCCGAAGCGGGCAAGGAGGGTATACAAGATCGCTCAAAGGTCGACGAATATCGAGAAGTTCGCAAGCAGTTCTTTGAGGAATGTACGGCCCTCATAGCCGGAGACACAGAGCGTGCCATCATAGGTGAAATCGATCGACTCCTTTCCTCCGGCCAGCTGAACGAAGAGCAGAAGAAGGAATACGAGGCGATCAAGGTGGAAGTTACGGACTCCTTTGCCGCAATAGCGACCGATATTTCAAAGCTATCGGAGATACGGGAGAGGCTTTCGCACGAGCTCTCAGGGGCCTTCGTCATCATCGGTCACACCGGAATATCGACCACCGATATCGGCGTAAACCCCTTTGCGAAGGAGTATATGAACGTCGGAACCCACGCGGCCGTCGTCAATACGATTTTGCAGGAGGACTTTCTCCGGGAACTGCCGCTTTCGGCAGGAGTGGCCATAGCACTGCTTTTCACCCTGCTGCTTTCCCTTATCATCAGACGTCTCTCGCCGCTGCCTTCCATTCTCGTGGGGATCGCCTTCATACTTGGAACCTTCGGTGCGGGGCTCATCCTCTTTCTTAGCCTCGGTTGGTATCTTCCGCTCCTAACACCCTTGTTGATGATTTCCATCACCTTCCTCTCGATTTCCCTCATCAAGTTTTTAAAAACCGAGGGCGAGAAGAGCTTTTTGCGAACAGCCTTCGGCCATTATCTGTCGAACGAAGTAATCAATCAGCTGATTGCCGAACCGGAACGGCTCAACCTCGGGGGAGAAAAGAAACGACTCACAGCCATGTTCACCGATATCAGAGGATTTTCCACGATCAGCGAACAGCTTGATCCGACCGAACTGGTAACCCTGCTCAACAATTATCTGACCGGTATGAGCAATATTATTTTGGAGCAGTTCGGAACCATTGACAAATACGAAGGAGACGCCATCATTGCCTTTTTCGGAGCGCCTGTCGATTATCAGGACCATGCGTGGAGGGCCTGTCACTCGGCGATACGGATGAAGCGGGTGGAAAAGGAGTTGAATAAACGTTTTCTTGATGAGAAGATGGCCCCCGGTCCCCTTATGACGAGGATCGGCATCAACACCGGAGAGATGGTTGTGGGTAATATGGGGACCCTCCAGAAAATGGACTACACCATCATGGGAAATGCCGTAAACCTTGCCGCGAGACTCGAAGGGGTAAACAAAAGATACGGTACATGGATCCTTATCAGCGAAGAAACAAGAAAGGGATTCACAGAGGAATTTGTCGTTCGTAAACTCGACAGGGTGCGGGTAGTCGGAATAAACACCCCGGTACGTCTCTACGAATTGGTTGAAGAAACAAGCCATATCGACGACAACATAGGGGAAGGGCTTGAACTATTCGACAGGGGGATGAACCTTTTCGAGGCCTGGAACTGGGAAGAGGCTAAAAATATGTTTTCCCGGGTTTTGAAGATGATTCCAGGCGACGGTCCCTCCCTCTTTTTTATCGATCGTGCGGAGAAATTCATGAAGACGCCACCGCCGAAGGAGTGGGACGGGGTCTTTAATCTTACCCTGAAATAAGTGAGCATTATTGTGAAACAGGAAAGTAAGGCATTACAGGAGGCGGCTAAACTGCTTAGCCGTCGGGTGGACAGTATGGCATTCAATCGTCCCCCAGGGGCGGTGATCTACAACCCCCTCGACTATGCATGGGAGCCCTTTGCCGCCTATACCGACCGGTACGGAGGCGGAAAAAAAAGGACACTCTTTCTCGGAATGAATCCGGGTCCGTGGGGAATGGCTCAGACCGGAGTACCCTTTGGAGAGGTTGAAACCGTTAAGAACTGGCTCGGCATCGACGGAAGGATAAAGAAACCGAGGGAGGAACATCCCAAACGGCCGATTGAGGGATTCGACTGCAGGCGAAGTGAGGTGAGCGGCCTTAGGCTCTGGAGTCTTATGAAAGAGCGATTTCACGATCCCGACGACTTCTTTCGGGATCATCTTATTGTAAACTACTGCCCGCTTATCTTTTTGGAGCCCTCAGGAAGAAACAAGACCCCGGACAAGCTGCCGAAAGAGGAACGGAATCGGCTGCAGGAGGCGTGCGATATCCACTTGAAGCAGGTTATCGAGATTACCGGTGCCGAATATCTGATCGGCATCGGTAAATACGCGGAAAAGGCTTTCATGCGAGTAGCAGGTGCGATGGGTAAAACGATAGCCTCGATCCTTCATCCAAGCCCGGCGAATCCAGCGGCAAATCGAGGATGGGGCGAGCAGGCTAGCAAACACTTGGAGGCCCTGGGGGTCTGGGTCTGTGAATAAGTAAGGAAATAGCGTATAGTGATGCACAATGAAATTCGAAGAGTTTAACTTACACGAAGATGTCCTTGCGGGCATCAAAGACGCGGGCTTTGAAGCATGTATGCCCGTACAGGAAGCAACCCTGAAAGAGACGCTTCAGGGAAAAGACGTTACGGTCCAGTCGCAAACAGGATCGGGAAAAACCGCAGCCTTTCTCGTTACCATTTTTCAGCGGTGGTGTACCACAAAACCGGAAGAACGGCGGAGTACGATGATCATCTCCCCCACTAGGGAACTTGCCGTCCAGATTGAGGATGAGGCCAAACTTCTCGGAGCCCATATGGGTATGAATATCGGCTGTTTTTACGGCGGTGTCGGTTATAAACAACAGGAAGAGGCCCTGAAAAAGGGGGTCGATCTTTATATCGGAACCCCCGGACGGCTTATCGATTTCGGACAAAACAGGAAGATTGATTTTACCACCATCGGAACCGTCGTGATCGACGAAGCCGATCGGCTGTTTGATATGGGATTCTACCCCGATATTCGCCGTATGCTGAAGATGATGGGCCCCCGGGAGAAGAGAATGACCATGCTTTTCAGTGCCACTCTCGGGACCAAGGTGCTTAATGTCGCTTGGGAACATATGAATATGCCGGTAGAAGTTTCCATCGAACCCGAGCATATTACGGTTCGGGAGATCACCCAGGAACTCTACCATGTGGAAGGGGAGAAGAAATTTTCTCTTATGTTGGGGCTGCTGAAGAAGTATGACCCGCCCAACGCCATCATTTTTACCAACATGAAGGTGACTGCCGTTGAGGTGGCAAAGCGTCTCTCGCGAAATGGTTATGCCGCCAAATTCCTCATGGGCGATCTGCCGCAAAAAAAACGACTTTCCACCATAGACCGCGTCAAGCATGGTGAAATTCGCTTTCTGGTGGCAACGGACGTTGCAGCAAGAGGCTTGCATGTGGACGACCTTGCAATGGTGATCAACTACGATATCCCCGAAGACCCCGAAAGCTATGTACATAGAATCGGAAGGACCGCACGGGCGGGAAAAAGCGGCAGGGCCATAACCCTGGCGTGCGAACGCTACGTCTACGGTCTTGAGCCCATAGAACAGTTGCTCGAACAGAAGATTCCCGTCGAATGGGCCGACGATGCGCTCTTTCTCGAGGACAAAAGTGCAGGGATTGATTTCCGATCCGAATACAGACGAGCATCTTCTTCAGGGACAAGGAGCAAGGGACGCGCTGTTCCGCAGGGCACCAAGGGAAGGAGAAAGGATTCAGGAGGTCGCGATACTCATCGAGGCCAGGCCTCCGCTACTCCCCGCCGAAGTGCTGCCTCTCCCCAACGCAGTAACGAGACCGGACGGCGAAGCAATCAGACAAAGAAACATAGTGGGCCAAAAAGCAGATCGAACAACCGAAAACCGGCCACGGCAGGCCGTCCCTCATCAGCCCCGTCGGAGAGAAAAGAGAGAAAGCCGCAGTACAAGAACCCGGACAGAAAGGCCACGGTCGAAAAGCGGTTGGAACTGTACCGCCAGAAGTACGGAGAGGATTTCAAGGTAGTTTCTTCAACGTCGAACAGCAAAGAGGTTGGTAAAAAGAAGCAAAAAAAGAGCATCATCTCCCGCATTAAGCGGAAGCTCTTCAAAAAATAGCCGGGGGTGGTGGATGCGCTACAAGGTCATACTGAATCCGGTTGCAGGCAAGGGCCGGGCCCTTACTCTTGAGCCGGAAGTGGAAAAGGCCTTGAAGCGGCTTGGGGTTGACTTTTCTGTCTCCCTGACAGTGGGAGTTATGGACGCGGCATATCTTGCCGAATGCGCCTATGAGGAAGGCTTCGATGCCGTGATAGCGGCGGGAGGCGATGGAACCTGTAACGAGGTGATAAACGGCCTGATGAGAATCGTCGACCGAGGGGAAACGCCTCCGGCATTCGGGGTCCTCCCTGTCGGACGGGGAAACGATTTTTCCTATGGTGCCGGCGTACCCGCCGATTTTCACGAGGCCTGTACAATGATTGCGACGCTTCCCCCCCGCCCCCTGGATGTGGGATGCATAGAAGGCGGGTTCTATCCCGAGGGACGCTACTTTGGAAACGGTATCGGGATTGGGTTCGACACCATGGTCGGACTGGAAGCGGCCAAGCTAAAGCATGTCCACGGATTTGCCGCGTATGTAATCGGCGCCGTAAAGACCTTTCTTCGCTTTCCCCCTCCTCCGAAGATTCGCCTCCTTTTTAACGATCAAGAAATCCAAACGCGGGCGAACCAGATAAGTATTCTCAATGGGAAACGAATGGGCGGGACCTTTTTTATGGCGCCGGACGGTATGAGCGACGATGGGCTTCTGGATCTTTGCATGACCAGCAAGGCGCTGACACGACTTGAGATGGCAGGTTTGATTATCAGATACATTAAGGGGACGCAAGCCGGCCACAGGGCGATCATGACCGAACGTTCAGCGGCATTTTCCATCACGGCACAGGAGGGTGGACTTGTATGTCATGCCGACGGCGAAACAATCTGCACCGACGGCCGTCATTTGGACATTACGCTCTTTCCCGGTGCCCTTTCCATCTTTGCCCCCCCTTCCTTCTTAGGAGAGCATCGGTGACAAAAGCGGCTCGAATTGTAGACCCGGTTCTTAAGATGATTCTCCGAGGATTATGCAGGATCGATGCAAGCCAGTTGGATACGGTACCCTTGGCCGGTCCCCTTATCATCATGGTAAACCATATCAATTTTCTCGAAGTTCCGCTCATGCATCTCTACACCTCTCCCCGCCCGGCCCTTGGGCTCGTCAAAAAAGAGACCTGGGATACTCCTTTTTTAGGTTTTCTTGCGCGAATCTGGAAGGCAATTCCAATCGATCGATCTGGAGTTGACCTTTCGGCACTGAAACAGGCAGGGGAGCATCTTAAAAACAGGGGAATCATCATGCTCGCCCCGGAGGGAACCAGGAGCAGCGACGGAGTGCTTCAGGAGGCTCATGCGGGAGTTATCTCTCTGGCGGTCCGGTACAAAAGTCCGATTCTTCCGGTGGCCCATTTTGGAGGCGAAGCCTTTTGGGATAACTGGAAACATCTTCGAAGAACGGATGTGACCTTCAAGGTCGGTGTACCGATCAAGGTCGATTTTCACGGACAGACCGTGACGGGAAGCAAACGGAAGGCAGCACTTACCGAACTCATGGCAAGCCTCGCTATGATGATGCCGGAGCACTACCACGGCTATTACGCCGAAGCGGTTACGCAATGCCGCCGTGACGGCTTTCATTGGCTCAGGGAGGTTCCCGCCAATGAGTGAGTGGCAAAAGGAAGCGGCCATCTTTGATGTCGATCATACCCTTCTTCGCGGCTCCACCGGTGCCGCATTCCTTCTTGAGGCATTCAAGGCAGGAATTATTCCCCTTTCGCTTGTATTTCGGGTCCCAATTGAAATAGTGAAATATCGTTTCGGGATCTTTTCCTTTCAGGATATTGGGAAAAAAATGCTTCCGATTCGCGGTATGGCTATCGAGAAACTTGAACATATAGCGCAGGGACGCTATCGGCAGCTCATACAGGCCCGGCTCTTCTCACAGGCACTTCAAAGGATCGAGGAAGAACGCAATAAGGGGAGGATTATTATCCTTGCATCCAGCAGCCTCGACATGCTGATTGCTCCCATCGTCGAGGCGACGAAGGCCGATCATTTCGTGGCGACAAGACTCCAGGCCGATGAATCCGGTCTCTGCACCGGTGATTTTATCGAAGGACCAGCCTTCGGCAAGGGGAAACTTCACAAGGTGGACCGGTTGCTCCGGGAACTTGAGATACCGGTCGGCATTTGCTCCTTCTACAGCGACAGCATGTACGATCTCCCTTTACTGGACAAGGTAAAGGAACCCCAGGTCGTCAATCCGGACAGGGCCCTCAGAAGGGTCGCCCGAAAGCGGTCCTGGCGAATCCACCGGTTTCGGGTATAATACGAAGATGGATAGCGAACAACGATTTCTTCTTGCTTTCGACGCAGGAGGAACGACGATACGGGCAATTATCTATAAAGAAGACGGGGATGAGCTTGCCAGAGCCTTCCGAACAACCAGTGAGATACGGAGTGAGCAAGGTGCTGTCGAGCACGATCCTGAGGAACTTTTTCAGGCTCTGCTGGCCGCCGGGCGGGAGGTCCTTAGCAAGGCGGCCATTCCTCCCGAAAAGATAGCAGGGGCAGGCATTACCGTTCAACGGGCCACCTTTTGTCTCTGGGATAAAAAAAGCGGAAAGCCGCAATGTAACTTTATCAGCTGGTCGGATGTCCGCGCCGGGGACAAGGCCTTCAAAATGAACCGATCATGCATCTGGAACGGCATGAAAATTGCCGCTGCCGTGGGCGGGTTCATTACCAGAAGCCCAATGCTTACGGCAACCGGCATGCTCTCTTTCGTTACCGACCATGTTCTGGTGAGGCTCTGCTGGCTTTTTGAACAGCGTCCGGACCTGAGGCAGGCGGCAAAACGAGGTGACCTGCTTTTCGGGACCATCGAAACCTGGTTTCTCTATCGCCTTACCGGAAACAGGGTGCATGCCACCGATACCAGCAACGCTGCGGCAACCAGTCTCTACAACCCCTTTGAGATGAAGTGGAACGCCATTTTCTGCAGGCTTTTTTCCATTCCCATGAGGATGCTGCCCGAAGTCAAAAACTCGGCGGACCAATTCGGCTTTACCGATCCATCCTGCTTCGGTGCGCCCATTCCCATAACCGCGCTTATAGGCGATCAAATGGCGGCCCTTTTCGGTCACGGATGCTTCACCCCCGGCGATGTAAAAATCAGCCAGGGAAGCGGCAGCTTCGTGGATATCAACGTAGGCAGGCGGGGAAAGGTCTCCCGCAGAGGTCTTTTTCCCCTGATTGCCTGGACCCTAAGGGGAAAACCGGTATATATGCTCGAAGGATCGGTAGCAACGGCGGGAAGGCTGATCGACTGGCTGGGAAACGGGATAGGGCTCTCCGACACACCCGCGGTGCTCAACGATTTCGCCTCCCAGTGTGATGATACCGAAGGGGTCGTCTTTGTGCCGACCGCTGCGGGCATCCGGTTTCCCTACTTTAATCCGAAGGCACGGGGAACCATCTTCGGACTTTCCTTGTCGACACACCGCCGTCATGTTGCAAGGGCCGTACTGGAGGGAATCGCACACAGGGTTGTCGATATTCTCGAGGGAATCGAAAAGGATACCGGTATGTCGATTCGCCGGATCAAGGTAGACGGCGGAGTGAGCAGAAGCAATGTCCTTCTTCAGGCAATTGCCGACCTCTCCGGTCATGAAGTTGAGCGCCCCGATGAGACCGATATGACGGCCCGGGGAACCGCCGCTCTTGCTGGTTTGGGGGCGGCGGTGTGGAAGGATGTGGAAGAACTGGGAAGCATGGCGAGGAGTTACGAGCACTTTCATCCTCGTTTCGACCATAACCAGCGGAGGGAAAAACGAAGACGCTGGAACGAGGCTCTTAATACCCTTGTTAAGTTTTATCATTAGGAGATAACATGATTCGGACCGTTATATATTTGCTCTCTCTGACGCTCATTTTGATACTCAGTGCCATTTTTGTGGTATTTCCGGCCCTGCTGCTTCGGCTTTTTGGCATGCATCGGGCATCGACTGCTTGGCTTTCTTCGATAGGTTCCTTTATTCACAGGCTTGTGATTTTCGCCACAGGTGCAAGGGTAACGGTCAAAGGGATGGAGAATTTTCCTGCACTCCGGCAGAGAGGCAGCCTGTGCCTTGTTGCAAACCACCAGAGTTATTTCGACATTCCCCTGGTCGTAGGGTTTCTTCCCGGCATCACCGGTTTCATCGCAAAAAAAGAGGTCTTCAGCGTCCCTTTCATCAATCTCTGGATGCTTGCCCTCGGTTGTATAAAGCTCGATCGTTCCAGCCCCCGCTCCTCGGTCAGAGCAATCGAGAAGGGCATCGACTCCATAAAAAAGGGCAAAGCGGTCATGATCTTTCCCGAAGGCACCCGCAGCAAGAGCGAAAAGGTCGGCCCCTTCAAGGCCGGGAGCCTCAAGCTGGCAACCAGGTCGGGTGCCATTATTGTTCCCCTCACCATCGAAGGAACCGCCGATATGTTCGAGGCTAAGGGGTGGATCACCCCCTCACGAGTAACCATCACCATTAACCCTTCAATTGATACGAAGAGCCTTTCACAGGAGGAGCGCCGGGGGCTGGCTGAGCGGCTGAGACGTACCATTATCGATGAAGGAACAACGCTTGTCTGAAACTGCTCATAGTGCTACGTTTACATCATGGACAGCAAAAAGAAAATGAAGAGGACAATCCTGTGCATTATTCTGGCGGGATTATGCGTACACACACAACTACTTTTCGGTCAAACACAAAAGGGAAGCAGTGAAGGAGACTACGGGCTCCCTGCTTTTTCCGCCCATATAGGTACCGACTTTTTCCTCTGGGACGATCCCTTTCTCGTAACCGGTGGAGATATCAGGTTCCCGATTCAGCAGGCCCTCTACGGCTCCATTGGAGTCGATTTTGGTATTCATACAAATAACGACGACAGTAAGACCACACCGGCCTTTCTCTTGCCAATAAGAGTGGCACTCGTCTTCCCTTTTCCGGACAAGAAAAAGATATCGTTTTCGCTGGTAACGGGACTCATGCCGGTTTTTCACTTCTACGATGGTGATTCTTCCTTTTATCTTGGTCCCTATACAGGAGCACGGGCCCAAATTGCCGTTCACCCGGTTCTCAGCCTCTTCGCAGAGGTGCAGCAGGTCCTCCTGTTCGGAGGTGACGACTGGATCAACACCGGGACAAGGATTGTAGGCGGTATCAGTTTTTAACGGAAGAGCTGCCCGTTTTTCGGGGGCAACATCAATACCCTTTTGGTATGAATATATATAGTGTTCCGAATTATCGTAAGGAACAAGGAATTGCATATATCACCAGGATTCGGAACACTATTTACGCCTATCTTACCCCAAAAGAGCCTATATCCACAGCAACAAAACCCTTGGTTGCGTCATCCACAAATCCTCCTGACATACCAACTCTCAACATGATGCCGAATGCATCGTTCAAACGTATTCCCATTCCCCAATCTGCATTCCAGTACCGATAATCCTCGGCATGGCGAATATCATCACGATTTTGGAATGTGTAACCCATTGCCCCATGAAGCAAGGCAAAAATCGGTACACCCAAATCCTTGCTTCTCCAATTAATATGATATTTTCCCATTACGCTCATGCCAGCTACATAACTTCCAGTACGCTCGGCTGCATACATCTCCCCCGGAAACATCCTTCGGTTGCGGAGACTTGGCTTGAACCCTGACGGTGCGACTGCCGTATCATCGCCGTCTATAGAAAAATCAGTTCCGCCTTGCCATTCCAGCTCAAATGATACGGGATCAATGAAACATGGAATAACCACAGATCCGGAGGTTTCGAAAATCTTGGCTTCGTGCGATTCTTCAATGTTGGGGATCACATAGTTGAATATTGCGTTAAAATATATCCCGCTTTGTGGGAAGATAAACGAATCCAAGGTTAGGATGTTAAACTCACCAGTCAGCATAGGCACCGTCGTCATCTCGGAGTCTTCTTCGATATCGGTTGTGTCATGCCGGTAACCGACGATGAAGTCATAGTACGGCGAAGGGGCAAAACCGATCTCCAACCGAGAGCTGGATCTCCTAAACTGAAAAGAGTATTGATCCAGGCTATTCGAGAGATATATATTGTTTTCCGTACTTGCCGAATATCCAAGATTCAGATAAAAAGCCTGACCAAGAGGCTGCAAAAATGATACGGAAAGTCCTGGCTGGGCATTCATGTCGAAACCAACGGTAAATTTCGAATTTGATGTAAAGAGCCCCCTGAATACAAAGGCGGCTGAAATGATGTCTTTGCTGTTTATTGAATCGCTGTAGGTCGATGCGGAGGAGTAACCTATCATGATTTGATTTTCTTTTTTCTCCTGTTCCCCCAGTCTAAGGTTCAGTGCAGATCTCCCATCCTCCTGAATGAAACGGGACAGGCGAAGCGACTGATAATTCCCCCTATTGTTGAGATTGGAAAGAAAATTCAGTAATGACTGAGTTTCAAGGTTTTGATCCACCAAATCGCGAAGTTGATCATGTACTTTCACACGAGTACCTTCGTCTCCTCCCTTAACGGTTATTAAATCCACAGGTGCAAGAGATGGTTTTTCTACTATGCCTTCCTCTTCTCTCCTACCCATATCAAGTATTTTCTGTTTAACACCTAAGAAATCCGATAGATGAGATCTCGCGGTTTCTTCCCCAATGGTGAGAATTTCTTCACTCTTAAGAAAGTCTCCGGCCTGATAGCCATCGAGATCGATATGGAGAACATAATCTGCTGCATCAAGCTGATGCCGAATATTTTGGTAGATCAGAATATCGATGGAGCTTGATACAGCGGCAAAGGGAGAACGGTTGATCTCTTCATCCGAAAATTGAGAGGTTCCTGATAACTGGATTGCAATAATAAAATCGGCGCCCAGCTCCCTGGCAACATCGATCGGCAGATTATCAACGATACCGCCATCAATCAGATAACGCCCATCCACATAATAGGGAGCAAAGATACCTGGAATTCCCATACTCGCTCGCATTGCATCGGGAAGGGAACCACTGCTCAAGACGACCCGTTCTCCAGTCGCAACATCTGCGGCGACGGCCCGGAATTGCCGGGGAAAGGAATCAAAATTACTTGGTGTCGACTCTGAAAGTGTCAGGATGTCGAAATATGACAGAATTTTATGATCGGATAACAGGCTGTTGGGAAGTTTTATTCCGTTTCGGTCAAAAATGAAAGAAGAAAAGTATCTGGATTTATCCATTCGTTCCCATATAGGTTCGTTGAAAGCATATGCATTGTCAAAAAAGAGATTCAACCAATTTGTATCATGGACAAGGGACTCAAGATCTGCTGAGGTATATCCTATAGAATAGAGCCCGCCGATTATGGATCCCATACTTGTCCCAACCACAATATCGATGGGAATTCCCAGTTCTTCTATAATCTTGATGACACCGATGTGAGCGATTCCAAGAGCTCCGCCGCCTTGGAGCACTAATGCTATGCGCGGTTCATCGTCTGTCCTTGCTTCTTCAGCCTGAACGTATGCAAGGGGTGCCAGGAGTAGAAAAATCAAGAGGACGATATGTCCGAAGACAGAAAAAAATGAACAGAAGTATGTACCTGCATCTTTTTCTGTCCATGCATAATTCTCGATAGGTATAGTGTTTCGACGGATCACTTGTTTCTCCTCCCAAAAGTTTGAAACTGACCGGATGCATGCCGATCTTTCCCGGTAGTCTGTCTATACTATATCTCGTCAGATGTTCCAATGCCCCATAATCAATGTGGGATCATAATTTGAAAAGTCGTACCATGTCCAACTTTCGAATCGATGCTTATAGACCAGCCATGTAAATCAATGATGCTTTTAACTACAGCAAGCCCCAAGCCCATACCTTGTGTCCGTCTTGATGGTGAACCACGATAAAAAGAATCAAAAATGAAAGGAATATCTTCCTCTGATATCCCGGGGCCGTTGTCTGCTATGGCAATACAGATATCCTTCGACGCTTCATAGGCAATAATTGTCACTACGCCATTTTTTCCCGTATATCGCAAAGCATTGTGCACAATATTATCTAATGCCCGTTCCACAAGTTTGTCATTCATCGACAAAACTTTTTTTTCTTCGATATGTATGTCGCCCGTTATTGTTTTCCCTAATAATTGTGCATCGGATTTTGATCGGCTGATAAAATATGATAACCACTTCAATAAATTTACTTTGCTAAAACTGAAATTCCGAGCATCGGTATCAATGGAGATGAAGTCCAATAAATCGTCCATCATTCCCTCTAGCTGATCAACCTTCGAAGTAATTATTTCGATATAATTTTTTTCTCCGGTATTAATACCTTGTTGACCGCTTTTCATAACTTCCGCATAACCTTTTATGAGAGCTAAGGGAGTCTTAAAATCATGCGACAGGCCCATTATAAACTGCGAACGTCGAATATTTGCGGTTCTTATCGAGGAGCGCATAAGATTAAAAGAATGGGCCAGTGACTGAATTTCTTCACTTCCGGTAACAGTGATTTTCTTGTCCAGGCGGAAAGGAGATATATTCCTCGTTTCATTGTCAAGTTTGACGATAGACATCACGATAGAACGAATGATGGAGGAGTAAATAATAACGATAAGAAGTAATAATACAAAGAAGGCCGATAGGATATAATATTTAGCGCTCCCGAGGAAAGAAAGTATGTCTTGTTTTTCTCGCTCCCTGATAAAAAATAAAAAGTCGTCATCAAAGTCTCTCATATAGCGTGATATCATTCCAATTGAATAGCGAAACCCCGGGCTATCTTTTGAGAGAAAGGATTTAATACTTGTAAAGAAATCATCATCTTGAACAAGTGAGGGAATTGTCGAAAAGATGATCTTGCCTTCATCATTGATCACAACAGAATTAACTCCAATATCTTCCATAAAGGTTTCATCGACTTTAAACTGATCTAGTCGACCTTCACTCATGGCTTTCTGATATTCGCGCAACGTCTCTTCACTTCTGTTTTCAAATTGTTTTTCTGAATATCCTTTCATAAGAATAAACATTAATGTGATAAGAATGGTTATGAGCACTGTGCTCGACAACATGATCCGATATTGGGTTTTAATTGTCATCTTTTAACTCTTTTCAGCGTCAGGAAAACAAAAACCATATCCTCTCCCGAAGGAGGTTTTTAGATAGATGGGTGAAGATGGATCATCTTCTATCTTCCTTCTGAGTCTTTGAATGTATACGGCTACGACCGTCAAGTCTCCGAATTCGTTTTTCCATACATCTTTATGAATAACTTCCGGCTTTGCGTATTTACCAGCCCTGTTTATAAGATAAGCAAGAAGTCTGCATTCCAGGTTTGACAAAGGGATGGGATCTCCGTCCTTTTTAAGTACAAAATCGTCAGGAAAGAACTCAAAAGGGCCAAACGTAATTATCTTTTCGTTGTTATTTTCCAGCCCTTCGGCACGTCGCAAGAATGCCCGAATTCTGGCAACCAAAACTTCGGAGGAAAATGGTTTTGTGATGAAATCATCCGCTCCAAAGCCCAAGCCTGCAACGGCATCGGTGTCGCTTCTCCTTGCCGTGATAATCAGTATCGGAACACTTGTCAGTTTTCTTGCATGGCTGATGAACATGAAACCATCCATGCCAGGTAAGTTTATATCTACGAGGATTATATCAACGTTATTTTTTTTAAGATAATCCAATCCCTCTTCAGCTGTTCCGAAGTCAAGAGTATGAAAGCCTTCATTTCTTAAAAAGATGCTAATGAGAGCCGCCATCTCATTGTTATCTTCTATTGTCATAACAGTCTGCTTCATGCAGAAAAGTATAATCGCTAATAAAATACAATAACAACAAAATATAACAAATGTTCATAATAGATTTAAACGATTTATATGGGAAAGCATTTTCTCCTCCCCTTATATTAAGGAAGATTTTATTGGGGAGTCATTATGAAACCGCTCTATGAGCTCAAAGCATTACACAAAAATATGCAAACCAAGAAGCTGTACCTCTTTCTTCTCCTTGGTTTTTTTTCTTCCGGCAGCCTCTGGCCGCTCGATAATGTCAATAAAACTCAAGCAGCAACAGAATCGGATACCATTGTAAAGATAACGTTTAAAGGGCTGAAGCGGACAAAGGAAGAAACGATACAAGACATTACCGAAATCGACATCGGACAAGGAATTGATACGATCAATATCAAGGGAATAGAGCAAAAACTCATGGGGACCGGTTTATTCAGTGATGTCTCGGCTTCAATTAATCACTTAACCAATGCTGAATATGAATTAGTTATCATAGTTTCGGAAAAGCTGACACTTGTGCCTGTGCCTTTCCTTTACTTTTCCGATTCTTCAATAGTCGTGGGTGGGATGCTTTTTGATTCAAATCTCTTTGGCAAAGCGAAGAATTTTGTCACAGGCGGCTTATATTCCGAAACAGAGAAAACGGCATTTATCAATTTCATCGATCCTCATTATTGGGGCAGGACTCTTATTGTAGGCTTATCAGGGTTTGTTTCAACCGACGATAATAAAGAGTTCACCTATGTGGATGATGACTCATTTGCAGACTACGACAGCATAGAAGCAAGCGGCGGTATCTCGCTCTCTTACAGAAGGAATCAAAGCTTTATACCGACAATTGATGTGACAACAGCATATTATCATGCCGCTAATTTCGATGATATTCCCGGAGTGGAAGACGAACTTTTCATGATATCTCCAGGGGCAAGTATTACCTTTCACAACATGAAACATGGCGGCAGTAGCCCCAAAGGATTTTCAGTTTCTATTGCCTATCATCACGGTTTTTCCATTGTTGGTTCCGAAGCGTATGATTCGATAGCAATGCATACGAACTGGTCAACCGCTCTCTTAGACGACAAAACATTTCAATTAGGCTTATCTGGTGAATATAGTGATCGTTCGTTGCAAGTGATGGATAATTTGTCAGAAAAAGGGAGAGGGTATCGAATACTGCCGCAGAATGTGTATGCTTCAAAATATACAGCCGGTTATGGTGCATACAGTATACCTATTATAAAGGCTGCGTGGGGTATTCTTGAAACGAATTTTCTTTATGAGTTTGGTTTTCTTGAGACAGGCATGAAAGGAGACTCTCAATCAGAATATTATCATGGCCCCGGTTATTCGTTTAATCTTTATTTGAACAAGGTTGCTATTCCAGCCCTTGGTATCTGTTTCGCATATAACATCCGAACGGAAACCCCTGTAATGAGTTTTTCGCTCGGATTTTCGATGTAACGTACAAAGGCATTAGATAAGGAGAAGCCTATGAATATTTCTACATTAAAAATAACAGCACTTTTGCTTTCACTCGTTGTTTTCTTTAGCTCGTGCACGGGAAAAGATGATGCAACCGAAGCTCAGGAAAGCATGGAAAGTATACAGAAGCAGAACGGGATTCCCGTCAGGATACGAACGATCGAACCTGAGGTGTTTTCGGTATATCGCAAATATCCGACGACCCTTCGGGCGCTGTCCGAGTCAACGGCCTACTCTCTGCTGAACGATGTCGTAAGAGAGATCAAGTTTGAAGTCGGAGATCATGTTAGCCGTGATCAGATCGTCCTTTCTTTTTCCCGGGATAATGCTTCGTTTTTGCAGGCCGAGGCCAATTTTAAGAATGCCGAGACAACGTATAAGCGAAGTTCCGCTCTCTTTGAAAACGCCGGACTGTCAAAACAGGAATTCGATAACGTACGAACCCAATACGAGGTTGCACGTGCCGCATACAAATCCGCAGCCGATATGGTGGATGTAAAGGCTCCGATAAGCGGTTACATATCGAGTATTGATGTCCGGCAGACAGAGAACGTTAGTCAGGGGACGGCGCTTTTTACCGTTACCGCTTCCAACGGCTTTGAGGCTCGGCTTTATGCCACTACGGACGAAGTGTCTGATATTCATGTAGGCACTCGGGCTCGTATCCAAGAGGGAGCATCGACCATAGAAGGCAGTGTGACCCAGGTCCCCCTCATCATGGATAGCAGCAGGCAGGCTTTCCCCGTTGTGGTGAATTTCCCCGGTGTCGTGACAGGCCTGGTAAGCGGGATGAGCAGTGATGTCGCTTTAGAGACCTACCGCAATGAAGAAGCTGTCGTCGTCTCACGAACCGATCTGGTAAGAATCAATGGTGGATGGGGAGTCTTTATTGTACAGGATGGTCAGGCCGAACTCCAGCCGGTAGAGACAGGTAAGGAGAACGGACTGGAAATCGAAGTCGTTTCAGGACTCTTACCGGGTGATGCCATGATTTCGGAAGTAAGAGACGGCCTGAGCTCGGGTGACAAGGTTTTAGTTGTTCCGGGCCTTTCTGATTAGGGGAAACACATGCATATTGTTGATATTTCCATAAAACGGCCGGTTCTTACCATTACGTTAATTGCGGCCTTCATAGTATTTGGGATCCTTGCATACCTGCGTATTTCTGTTAGCCTTTTTCCCGATATTAAGGCTCCGTATGTCACGATCCAGACGGTGTACCCAGGGGCCAGTCCCCAGGTCATTGAGTCCCAGATTACCGAGCGTATCGAAGATCAGATTTCCGCTATTGCCGATCTGGAATCGATTACCTCCTATTCGATGGACAGCGTGTCCCTTGTGACCGTTGAATTTACCTATGGCAAGGACGAAAATCTTGCTCTCCAGGAAGTAAAAGACAAGGTGGAAGTCATTATCTCCGAGCTTCCCGACGATGCCGAACGCCCGGCTATCTCAAAGGTCGATATTGCGTCTTCGATGCCGGTTATGAACATCGTTCTTGAAGGAGATATGACGCCGACAGAGCTCTATACCTACGCCAGTACCACGGGTTCTTCCGGTTTGGCACAGGTAAGCGGTGTTGGTAGTGTAGAAGTATCCGGTGGACAGGAGCGTGAAATACATGTCGAGCTTGATCGGACAGCGACCTTTTCCCGTTCGATACCCTTGACGCAGATTGTATCGATGCTTGCTGCTGCAAATGTGGAACTTCCCGGTGGCAGCTTGAAGATGAATAAGGAGGATTTCCCTGTCCGCTTCAAGGGAGAGTTCAACGAACTTGACGCTATCCGTGATCTTGATGTCGAATCAGGAGTAGGAACATTCAAGCTTCGCCAGCTTGCAGACGTTGTTGATTCCCATGCCGAAGTAAAGGAGCGAACCGTTCTTTTTGATAAAAAGGACAATATTCGAAACGATAATGCGCTGCTCATCCAGATCATAAAAAACCCGACGGCAAACACGATCGATGTCGTTGACGGAGTCATGAAACGGATAAAGAGTCTGGAGGCTGAATCCGACGGCAGGGTTTCCTTTAAGGTTGTCAAGGAAGATGCAAGTTTTGTCCGTGATACGGTAAACGACACACTGAGCAATGTATACCTCGGCATACTTTTTACCGGTTTGGTTCTGCTCATCTTTCTCCACGATCTGCGATCGATGTTAATCGTCGCCATTTCCATGCCCTTTTCGATCATATCGACGTTTCTCATCATGCATGCAATGGGCATCAGCCTTAATATTCTCTCCCTCATGGGCTTATCCAGTGCTACCGGTACCCTGGTTGCCAATTCGGTTGTAGTTCTGGAGAATATATTTCGTTATAAAGAATTAGGTCATAACCGTGTTGAGTCCGCATCCCGCGGAACCAAGGAAGTTATGATGGCGGTCTTTGCTTCCACCCTCACAAATATCGCGGTATTTGTTCCACTGGCAAACATGTCGGGGGTCATGGGAGCAACCTTGTCCAATTTTGCATACACTATTGTCATCGCCACATTATTTTCAATCTTCGTTTCTTTTACGCTGACTCCTCTCATGGCCTCCCGAATACTGCCGGAAAAGATAAAAAAAGACGGACGCATCGGAAACTTTCTTGAAAAATTCTTTACGAGCTGGGAACGTTTTTACGCCGCAACGCTGAGGGGGATTCTAAAAAATCGTTTTCGCAGCGCACTTGTCGTTGTAGCAACCATCGCTCTTTTCATGTTGGCCCTATCCAAAGGCTCAGGGGTTAATTTCGAGCTCATGCCGACAACCGACGGAGGTAAAATCGGTATCAACGTTGAATTACCGCAGGGAAGCGAGTTGGAAAGCACGGCGGCAACCCTGAAGGCCATAGAAGATCGGCTTGCCCAATATCCTGAAGTTGAAACCCTTCTGACAACACTGGGGAGCACGGGATCGCGCGATCAGGACGTAAACCTGGCAAGGATGGAAGTATTCCTTAACCCGAAATCGGAACGGAGTGCAAGTAACTCGGCAATTGCGGCCCGCGCTATACGGGACCTTGCGGACATTCCCGGGGCGGAAATCCGGATCTCCCCGATATCCGAGATTTCCGTAGATGCCGCAGGTACCCCTATAGATCTCTATCTTCGCGGTAGCGATACCGATACGCTGCTTAATCTTGCAGAAAGAATGAGAGAGGCAATCACCCAGGTACCGGGGACGATGAATACCATGCTGAGCTCAAAACAGGGAAAGACGGAAATCATCTTTGAGCCCGACCGCAAGCGTATCGCCGCCGATGGACTTACGGTACAGTCCGTTGCCATGTCCCTCCGTATGGCAGTAGATGGCTATGTTGCCACTACCTACAAAACAGGCGGGGAAGAATACGATGTGCGTGTCATGCTCAAAGACTCGGAGCTCCTCGATATCGAAGATCTGAAAAACATTCCGGTTGTAAGCGCAGGCGGGGTAAAACCCCTTTCACGCTATGCGGACATTTATTTTTCAAACGGATACAACCAAATCATGAGAACCGACAAGGTCCGCACGATAGAGATTTCCGCCGGGCTTCTGCCTGGATATTCTCAGGGAGCTGTTCTGAATCAAGTTATGGCTGCTGTTGGAGCAATCGACCTTCCTGCCGGATATTCCATCAAGGCGGCTGGAACATCTGAAAGCCTCAACGATACGGTAACCGATCTTGTTACCGTCTTCTTCATCGCAATCATTCTGACCTATATGCTTCTTTCCGCCATTCTTGAAAGTTTTGTACAGCCATTGTTTATTCTTGCAACGGTTCCCCTTTCTATTATCGGAATCATCGGTGCAAGTCTCGCGACCGGTGCAGTGTTAAACTTTGTCGCCATGCTCGGCGTTATCATGCTGATCGGTATCGTGGTTAATAATGCCATCCTTATTCTCGATTATTACAACCAGCTTAAACGGAGTGGCAAAAGTTCCCATGATGCCCTGATCGAGGCCTGTCCGACGAAGCTCAAACCTATTCTGATGAGTAACATAGCTATCATTCTTGGAATGCTTCCCATGGCACTCGGTATCGGAGCATCTGGTGCAGAAATGCGTCAGCCCATGGGTATCGTCATTATCGGCGGTATCATTTCCTCTACGTTGATGACCCTCTGGGTTATCCCCTCCCTGGAATTGTTGCTCAGTCGTCATCATCTGAAATCAAAGAGGGTAAAGGAGTGAAGATGTTTTATCGACTTCGATCTAAATTAAGCATAACAGTGTTGATATTCATGTCATGTTCCATGGCCGTGGCCCATGCCGGGGAGTATGACCTTGCAGCCTATCTTGAGAGGGTGGAAAGGGAAAATCTCAATTTGAGACTTTCCCGCAATGATCTCGATACGGCGAATGAGACCACGGCCCAGGCGCGTTCGGCTTTGCTACCCTCCATTGCGGCACAAGGCGGTTATACTCGTAATCTCAGTGACATAGATCAATCCACGGCCGTGGCTGCCGATGTCCCCTCCGGCACCGATGCTACCGGAGGGACCGCTCCCCTGATGTATGACGACCTGGATTCCAATTACGACAACGAATATCTTATGGCACTGTCGGTCACACAGAAAATTTTTGCCCCCGATGCCATTGCTTCGCTTATGCAGGCGAAAAAGGGTGAAGAAATCAGCCGCACGACTTATGAGGCAACTCGACGCAACATTCTGAATTCGGCAAAAAAATTGTATGCACAGACGCAATTGGCAAACCAGGTTCTGGAGGTCATGGAAGCGGCGGAAGAAACGGCAAAAGAGAATTACCAGAATGCCAAGCGTCGTTTTGAGGCCGGACTTTCGGCGGAGCTCGATCTGCTTATGGCCGAAAGTACCTGGAAGTCCAGTATTCCGGAAACTGCCGAGGCCCGCCGTAATGCACAAATTGCGCTTATCTCTTTTAAGACACTGGCGGGGATTCCCAATGATGAGGAGGTCGTGCTGACGGAAAATAATGACGAAATCCCGCCTCTTCCCGAACAATACGATTTAAGCGATGTACTTGCACAGCGACCCGATTATGAGGCGACTTTGTTATCGAAGGAAATCGCGGACATAGCGAAAAAGGCGGCAATGGCCTCCTTCCTTCCATCCGTTGATGCCAGCCTCACCTATGCGAAAGGCTTATACCGGGGCTATACCTCCAGCAGTGATAGGTATGATTACGATTCATTTCAACTTGGGTTGACCGTTACCGTTCCCCTGTCCACCGGTGGGTATCGCGTATCGCTAACAAAATCGGCAAATCTTGCACAGAATAAGGCACATATCGCCATAGCCCAGAAACACAACGATATAGAGCAGGAACTGCTCAGTTTGCGGCTGACGCTGGAAGAGGCTTACCAGCGTATTGAATCGGCCAGGGCCTCAGAAAGTGTTGCCCAGAAGGCCTTGAGGGTAGCACAGAGCTCCTACGCAAATGGACTAGGCACACAATATGCCGTCAACGACGCCCTCGATCAATACCAGCAGGCTCGTCTTGGGGTATATCATGCCCTTTTTGAATATCGGGCGGCATATTATGACTGGGAGCTGGCCACCGGCAAAAGTTATTGACAGGCCGAGGTTCAAGACCATAAAAAGGGCTGCCCGGAATTCCCCGGACAGCCCGATTTCTACCGAACAGGCCTTACTTACTGAACGACAGGATATCCCTGGTTCGCCCAACCAGAGGGGGCGTTCGACCCCATACCCATACCACCTTTCAGACTGACAGCATCGTAGCCGAGCACTCTGAGAGCGGCAACGGTCTGACCGGCGGTCTGGCCTGTGTAGCAATAGACAATCAACTTCTTATCGGCGGGGAGGCTGGCAAAGTTCTCCTGCATGCCCTTTCCCCATGGAATGTTGATGGCGGTGTCGATATGCCCCTTGGCGTAATCGGCGGCACCTCTGACGGAAACGAACTGCACCTGATCATCACCGGAATCGAGAATCTTCTTGGCATCCTCTTCGCTGATGATGTTGTTGGTATACATGGTACCCTTGGTGTTTGCAAGATCGGCAAAGTAGTCCTCGACCATCTTTTTGACGGCAGGATCGTAGCTGGCGCCACTTTTGCCGGAAAAGTCGTTTGCAGTGGTTTCAAGGGATGCATCAACCCCTTCCACCTTGGAGATGCCGAGATTGAAACCGAGGTTAACCGACCGGGCCTTCACACCGGCAAAGTTAAGTACGGCAACGGTCTGACCGGCGGTCTGGCCGGTATAGCAGTAGACCATTACAGGCTTGTCGGTGGGGAGGTTTCCCAAAACTTTTCCCAGTTCGGGTCCCCAGGGAGCGTTGATAGCACCCTTTACATGCCCCTTGGCATAATCGGCGGCCTGACGAATGTCGAGAACAAGCATGTCGTCACCGGCTTTTACCATATTGATAAAATCGGCCTGGCCGATCTTGTAGATATGATCCGGCATATTGGCAAAATAGTCATAGACAAGCTGGTCGATATCGACGCTACTCTCAGCGGCCGCAGGAGCGGCTTTTTCTTGTTGCCCCTCGGCAAAGACTGCAGTTGCAAGACAAAGCATCAATGCAACCGTAAGCACCTTTTTCATGGCTTTCATACACACTCTCCTCAAGAATAGTTGTTTTACTATGAACCGTCCTGGCTATTCAGGGCGGGAAGTTCCGATTTTTCCGGCATTTGCACGGGAAGCGACGGTTTACTAGACCATTCAACCCAGGCGCCATCGTAAAGTTTCAGATTTCGATACCCTGCATTGTAGAGGGCGACATAACTCTGAGCCCCACGGATGGAGGTTTTACAGAACATGATCACCGTCTTGGAGGGATCGATCTCTTTTTCCAGATAATCGATTCTGATTTGCTGGACCGGACGATAGGTGTTGTCGGAAAAGTTGTTGTTCTCGTAGTCGATATGAACAGAACCGGGAATGGTACCCGCTTCTACCTCTTCGGTGGTCCGGGTATCGAGAATCACGGTATTGGAATCGGGATTGTTTACCTGCGCTTTCACATCGGCCAGGGTGGCAATCATGGATGTATCGAAGTCCTTCGCAGTATAGGAACTCGAAGCCGGCGTAGTTCTCCCGGAACTCATTGCCGAACCGGCAGCCTTCATCGCGGCAAGCCCTCCGCTAATCACTTTTACCTTTTCAGGATCATGGCCATAGGCGACCATGGTCCACCACAGCCTGGCGGCATCCATATTCTTGCTGTCGTCGTAGGCAACGACGGTGGAATCGTTGCTTATTCCACGACTCTGCATCACCTTCTCGAACTGTGCCTTGTCGGCAACAAGATTAGGATAGGGCGTGTTTACTACAATATCGGCTCGGCCAATATTGACAGCCCCATCCGCATGTTCTTTGTTATATTTGACTCCTGTCTGAGCGTCCACAAGAACAACACCGCCCTTCTGCACCATGGCGAGAGCATCCTTTGCATCAATAATCTGGGAACCGCTTTCTGCGAAATGGGGTCCGCCACAGGAAATGAACCCAACGGCCGCAACGATCGCAAGAACGGCTATCGGCATCTTCCGACGAAACTTCATTAATCCTCCCTCTCCGGTCGTTTATTACAAACCGGCTATATTTTTTAATTACTATGATATAGTACAAGTATGCTGAATTTACCTCGAAAAATAGTACCTTGCAAGTCTTTTATATACATATTTTCCTATTTTTTTGTGAATCTATTCCTGTTAACGCACTATCCATTTGTTCATAGTGACGAAGCGTGGCTAAGCGGCCTCAGCAGGAATTGGCTGATTTCACACTCGATCACCGTTACCGAACCATTTTTTGATCTCGTTCCAAGGTCTCCCCATGCCATAAAACTGCTCTTTCACCTTTTACAGGCAAGCGTTTTCAGCATCTTCGGCTACGGCATCTACCAGGCACGAATGATATCCCTCTCTTTTGGGGTAGCCTCGTTGCTTCTGTTTCAGCAAGTGATCAAAAGATTTCTCGGTTCGGATACAGGGAAAAAAGAAAACGACACGATTGCCTTTCTTTTTATGGTGCTCCTCTCCCTTGATCCGCAATTCCTGGCCTCATCCCACTTTGCCAGACAGGAAATTGCCTTGCTGTTTTTCCTCCTTCTCGGCCTCAATATACTTCTTTCACAGGGGAAAGGAGACGGAAGACGGGAAGGCCTTCACAAAGGACTAAAAATGGGGGCTGTCGTTACCCTGGCAATAGGCTTTCATCCCGCCGCATTTCTGGTTGCGGCGGCACTTTTCGGAGCGATTCTTTCCCGTAAACGCCCGCTATCGAGGGCCATAGGCTTTGTAACAGGCTGTACGGTCGGGGGCCTGCTGTTTATGGGAATCAGTCTTATTATGAATCCCGGCTTCATCCATGATTATCAGAGTTTCGGCACAAGCGTCGAGGTCATGGTACCCTGGTATATAAAAGTCATCAGGTTTCCCCATTACTACGAAAAGCTGTGGCATAGCTATTCGGGCACCTATTTCATACCGATGATGAAACCGCTGTTGGGACTTCACGCCTTGGCTTTTGCTCTTTGCATGGTAAAGGCCTTTGCAGGATCACGGCAGGCACGGTTACCACTCTTCGCGCTTTTCGGTTTCAATGCGGCGCTCCTTTTTATCGGGAAATACGGTCCGCCCCTCTTTGCTATAGCGTTGCCCCTGTTTTATCTTGCCTGGGCTGCTGCCCCTCGCCATCCCCTCCTCTTTCACAGGTGTAATAGCGCACGATCTAAAGTATTTCGCTGTGCCGGTCTTATCGCCATGCTGAGCCTGATCGGAGTGTCGACCGCTCTCTCCCTTACAAACATTCTTCAGGAGTATCAAACGGGAGAAAGCTATGCTGTTTACCGTCGCAATATCGAAACGATCGTCAAAAAGGAGGAGGCTGAGGGGAGATCAAAAGAAAAGCGGATGCGACTGCTTGCGAATTTGAACGCCGAATACGCTCTGCCGGAGGGAAGCTTTCTTGATTACCGGAACCTCATCCATCTCCGCGAAAGCGGACTCGACTTCTCGGAGTACATACGAAGCAGGGGCATCACCCATATCCTCTATTCTCAAGAGCTTGATTTCATCTACGAAAAGCGACCGGTGTGGAACATCCTCTACGGGAATGTGGCGGCCTACTATGGGGAGATGAAGGGCTTTATCGCCGCACACTGCACCCCGGTTGGCTCCTTCACCTCCCCCGGCTACGGCATGCGTATCGTCTCACAGCGGGGAAAAAGGCCGTGGAAGATTACCCTCTATCGGGTTGAAAACGACGCCTCAGTTCCCTCATCAGGGTCAATGCTTCTGTCGTCTCCAGTTCACGCAGGGGCTGCCCGGTCGGAACAAGAGGCTCTATCTGGGCATCACCCGGATTAGGGTGCATGAAGATGATCGTTTTTGCAATGCGGACAGCCTCCCTGATGTCATGGGTAACGAAGAGGATACTTTTTCCGCTTTTGTGCCAAAGTTCGACAAGTAGTTCCTGGAGGGTTTCACGGCTAAAGGCATCGAGGCTGACAAAAGGCTCATCAAAGAGCAATAGATCCGCATCGGAGGCAAGGGCCCTGGCAAGAAGCGCCCGCTGTTTCATACCGCCGGAAAGCTGACGAGGAAAATCATCTTTTCGTTCTGCAAGACCGACCATTCCAAGGGTCTTTGCGGCCCGGGCCTCTGCTTCTTCCCCGGCAAGAGGATTCGGTCCGACCATAAGGGGCAGAGCGGTATTTGCAAGGACGCTTTTCCAGGGAAAAAGCTGATCGACATCCTGATGGATGAGGAAACGACTGCGTCCGGGAGACAATACAGGAAGCCCTCCGAACAGAACCGTCCCTGAAGCAGGGCGAAGAAAGCCGGAGGCAAGTCGCAGGAGGGTACTTTTACCGCAGCCGCTGGGGCCGAGCAGCACCGTAAGGCTCCCCAGCTCCAAAGAAAACCTGCAGGAGTCGAGGATCGGTATGCCGAAAGAAAAAGAGACATCCCGAAATTCAAGGCCTTGTTTCATCATCCCTCCACCTTCCCCCAACGGCAGTCGGTAAAACGGCGAAGGCTACCGAATAGGAAGCGGTCTACGGCAGCCCCCGACAGCATGACCAGCAATAATCCGGCGTAGAGTCCGGCCGTATCCATATAGACTCGACGCTCAAATATGTACCAGCCGAGGCCGCCGAGGAAACCGGCGGCTCCGAAAACCATTTCGGCGGCAATAAGGGCACGCCAGCAGCGCGCCCAGGCGGTTTTCAGGCCGGAAAGAAGCGAAGGGAAAATAGAGGGGAGTACGAGATGGAACAGCCTCTGGGTCATGGTCATTTCCCAATTGGCAGCCATCTCGCGATAGCGTGGGGGGATTTCATCGATTCCGGACTGCAGATTCAGATACACCGGCCAGAGGGCACTGTGAACCATCACCAGGAGCACCGCCGGGGTACCGGTTCCCGCCCAGAGAACGACCAGAGGAAGAAGGGCGATGCCGGGAAGGGGATGCAGAAGCGCATTCAGAAGCCCGACTCCCTGCCTTGCCCGTCTTCCCAGGGAGGCGAGAAATACCAAAAGGGCCGCTCCTGCGGTCCCGATGAGCGCCCCAAGGGCAACAAGGAGAAGGGAAAAAAGCAGTTGAGCGGGAAGGAGGCCGGAAAGGGTATCCCGAACCAGGGCCTTCCCAATGGAAAACAGGGAAGGAACCAAAATTGGAGAGACCAGCCCACTGACGGAAAGCAACTGCCACAAAATAAGGACAGCTGCAATCACAAAGAAGATCACCGATTGCCTCCGCCATCCCCGGTATCGCTATCCCGAACCGCCGTGGCCCAAAAAAGCTCCCCGCCTGAGCCGAAATCGGCGGGAAGATAACCGGTATCCTTCATAAAAGAGACAAATTCCTCGATGCCCACCACATCACGTGAATAATCCAGCCCCTTGGAACCGAGCATATCCAGGACATCGTCGCTGTTCATCTGATAGATAGGAGCAAGGAGAGCGGCACTTTTTTCGGGATTGCTGCGCAGGTATTCCATTCCCCGATCAACTGCATCCATGAAGGCTGCCAACACCTTCGGCCGCTTTTCAGCAAGCTCTTTGGTGGCAACGGTGACGATGAAGGTAAAGGGACCGCCAAAGCATTCTCTGCCCGATACAACCTGTTTCATCCCCTGCTCTTTGAGTTCCAGAAAGAGGTAGGGGGGGGAGGTAAAATGTGCTGCGATTTCCCTGCGGGCCAAGAGGGCTTGCATGCCGTCGGGATGGTTCATGGTAACCAGCTGACGATCGAAATGGGCGGCATCGCCGGTCAGACGCCGGGAAGCCATGGCAAGAAGGATGTGCTGGATGCTTCCCGGCTGCGGCAGAGCAATCCTGTCAGAGGAGTCAAAATCGGAGAGGTTATTAAGATCTTCCCGCCAGGTGACAAGGCCCAAAGGCGACTGATTTAAACCTCCGGCGATCTTCCAATCCATGCCCCCTGCCCGGCTGATAAGAAAGGGGGGGATGCCGATAAAGGCGGCGTCCACCCGACCGGCAACGGCTGCCTCGCGGATCGTTGCGGTATTGCCGAGGCGCAACCACTGGAGGGTCACAGGATGATCGAGCGTCTCAAGGGCTTCTTCCACAAAGCCGAGCTCCCTGGCGATGGTGACCGGCGCGTAGGCTAAGCCGTACTGTTCGGCAACCCGCAGGGGCTGTTCATCATGGCTGCAGGAAGAGAGGGATAGGGCAAGGATCAAAAGAAACGTGCAAAGCCGGGCACACCTCATGGGACCTCCGAATCGGGTAAAGGGTCGGGATGGAGCGCGAAACTGCGTAAATCCTGCATGAGATTCTCCCCCGAATCGCCGATAACTTCAAGCGCATCATATACACCCTCTACGCTCCTGTTTACCCGGGCGGCACTCTTTCCCCGGACCACGGCCCAGGCGGCCCGGCCCGTGGAGTTTTCAAGCTCCCCTATCCTCCGGCCAGGGGCCAGGAGATACCCTCCGTCGACCACCCCCTCCACGGCACGAATTTTCGAAAGCTCACCGATGCTTCGTACAACCCCTTTCTGCGCAAAGGCAAGGATCACCGAAGCGAAGCCCTCCGGAGGCCAGGAGGCTCCGGCCCGCACCAGAACATCATGGTTTTGCGGCGACAGCCTTCCTTCTATGGCCAGATCAATCTGAAGATCAAGGATATCGACCCCGGTAAGGGCGGGGATGAGCAGCTCCTCATAGGCCCCTCCGATCCGGCATGCAAGTTCATTAATCTTTATCCCCTCCTCACCAACCAAAAGCTGAACATAGATAGGCCCGGAGGGAATAGGAAAGCCCCTGACAAAGCGGTCGCATAATGCAAACACCTCCCGGCTGCGGGCTGCATGGAGGGAGGGGTAACGATGTGCAGGGCAGATGCCGATATGGGGACCGGAAGAGAGCGTGGCCCGATCCGTGAGGAGAAGAGGAACGAGACGCCCCTCTTCCACCCAGCCGCTGAAGGTCACCTCGTCCGCAGGGTAAAAGGTCTCAACCATGGCCTTTGCTTCCCTGCTGCAGGCAAGCGTTGCAGACAGCCTTTGATAAAGTTCTTCTTCGCTTTCGACCCGAACAACCCCTCGCTGGCCCTGACTATCCACCGGTTTGAGCACCGCAGGGAAACCTGGCAAAGCGATGGGGACAGGGCCGGTATCAGCAGCGGAAGCGGTTTCTTCGCCGATAAGGCTCCAGGGAAGAGTCGGCAGCCCCAACGCCTCCAGGCGCCGCTTCATCACCCGCTTGTTGGTAACCGCAAGGGCGATTTCCGGCCTCAAGGCCCCCGGCAGCAAAAAGTGATCGGCAACAAGAGAGACGGTAAGCACCGGCTGGTCTGTCCCTGCGGTAGCCACACCCCGAATGGGGATGCCCTTCCACATCGCATCGATACAGGCTGCTATACTCTGTTCTCCGTCAAAGGTGTCTGCGGAAAGAAAATAGTCGGCAGCCGAAACACCGGGAGCCGAACTGTCCCTGTCGCTTACCGCAACGATGAGGGAACGCTTCTTGGCTCGACGGATCAGTCCCAGCTGCCCTCCCCCGGCACCTACGACAAGAAGAGCCCGCCTCGAAGAGCGAAGAGGGTCCCTTCGCCAGGGCAACAGATAGCTTGCCAGGGATAAGGTTCCCCGGACAAGGGAGGATGCAGGATGGCGGCTTGTTCCCGGGAGTGAAGGAGGAGTCCCTGCCCCTATCGTTGCCGTAGCCCCCCCAGCCGTAAGAAGAAGGCTTTCGGCTTTGCGGGAGTGGCGCACAAGCTCCACCGAAAGATAACGGCAGGCAGCCGGTGCGAGAAACAGCGACCGGGCGCAGCTCCTGGAGAAGAGGCGAAAACTCGACGGTATTAGTTTCTTTCTGCCGGAGGCAAGGTGAAAGAGGGTGCTGCGCAGGCTGCTGCCGAGGTTCCGCAAGGAACTCCTTCTTCCCCTTTCGGGAACACCGAAAACAAGATTGGCCCCGCCCTCTTTTACGGCAAGAAGCTTCTCCACATCTTCGGGCCTGTGGCCAAAGTCGTCGTCTAGGGTAAGAAACCACGATCCCCGTCCACGGAGGATTCCTTCCAGCGTCGCCCGCTGCTGTCCCGATCGTACGGGAAGCTCACAAAGCACATCCACGATTCCCTCCTCGATGAGGGGAACAAGAAGATCCCGGCTTTCGTCGCTGCTGCCATCGAGAACAACGATGATCTCCCGATCGAGGCCAAGGCGCCGCAGTACATCCGAGAGGCTACGGCAAAGGGGCACAAGGGTTGCTGCTCCGTTATAGGAGGGAATAACAACGCTAATCATGGGAACACATTCCAGACCAAAAAGCCGGCAAAAATCAAGAGCCCTCCGGCGATGTGACGCAGGCTGATGCGCTCCCGAAGGATAACGGCACTGCCGAATATGACCAGAGGATAGGTAAGCCCCGTTGCCCCATACGCCTTGGTAAGGGAAAGGGAAGCAAGGGCCCTGGTATAAAGAAAGGGAACAGCAGCCACCACCACAAGTCCGCATATAAGGAATGGGTTCGCCGCCTTTCTTAAGAAACGCCTCACGGCGGCAAAAGGTGACACATTCTTCGAAGAATCGGAATCAGGCAGGGTACGATCCGCCCCCGCTTTCGTCAAAAGCTGGCCGACCGCCGATAGCACCACCGTCAGTGCCAAAAGCAGATTCATCCCTGCCCCTTTGTATCCGCCGTACCGATCAGGGCAACCCCGGCAGTCACCAGGATCATGCCCGCAAGCGTTCCCCAGCTTAAGTCTTCGCCGAGAAAGAGCGCGGCGGCAAGGGGCACCAGGCAGTAGCCGAGGCTCATCACCGGATAGGCAAAGGAAAGGGAAAGATAGCGCACAATCAGTACCCAACTGACGCCTCGTGCGCCGAGGAAACAGTAGAGGGCAAGGGTATAGATGTTGAACGGCGAGGCACCGGATGCAATGGCACGCCCGGAAAGGGCCGCGGAGAGCTGTCCGGCTGTCAGCAGAAGAAGCGGAACGGCCAAGGCAATTCCATGAGACCTGTGAGAGGAGTGAGCTAACGACGCTCCTCTATTGCTCCTCGTCATCACCCCGGCCCTCTCGATAACGATCGGGAACGTGGATAATCTCCCGGGGCTTGGAGCCGTTCTGGGGTCCGACGATTCCCCGCTCTTCCATCTCTTCCACGAGCCGTGCGGCACGATTGTAGCCGATCTTTAGTCTGCGCTGCAGGTAACTGGCGCTCGCCTTTCCTGCTGTGGTAACGATCTCCAGAGCCTTGTCCATGAGCGGATCATCGATTCCACCACCGTCAAAGAGGGTATCCGAATCCTCGTCGTCGATAAAAATTTCGTCGTCGATATATTCGGGCTCACCAAGAGTTCGTACATAGGCTGCAATACGTTCGACTTCCTCTTCGCTCAGATAGGCACCCTGAATTCGGGAAGGCACAGGATCCCATGCGCTGGTAAAGAGCATGTCCCCGCGCCCCAGCAGCTTCTCGGCTCCCACGGCGTCGATGATGATTCGGGAATCGAACTTACCCGCCACCATGAAGGCGATCCTGCTCGGGATGTTGGCTTTGATCAATCCGGTGATGACATCGATGGAGGGACGCTGGGTTGCCAGCACAAGATGGATGCCCACCGCGCGGCTCATGGCAGCAAGACGTGCAAGGGTGGATTCAAGCTCCTTCCCTGTTGTGGCCATGAGGTCGGCAAACTCGTCGATGATCACCACGAGATAGGGAAGCGGTCTGGTGGCCAGACGTTTTTTCTTCACCTTTCGGTTGTAGGAGCGAATATCCCGGACACCGAGGGAGTCGAGCAGAGCATAGCGGCGCTCCATTTCATACAGGCAGTACTGAAGTGCCTGAAAGGCCTTCTTCGGCTCGGTGATGACCGGTGTCAGGAGGTGAGGAATATCGTTGTAGAGCTTCAACTCGACGATCTTCGGGTCGATGAGGATCATGTTGACCTCATCGGGGCTCCTCTTGTACAAAATCGAACAGATAATCGAATTGACGCAGACCGATTTTCCCGAACCGGTGGCTCCCGCAATCAGCAGGTGAGGGGTCTGCACCAAATCGATGATCTGGGTTTCTCCGGTGATATCCTTGCCGAGGATGATGGGAACCTCTTTGTCGGAGTTTTCAAAGCTCTCATCCTCGATCATCTCCTTAAAACTGACCAGGGCCCGTTTTCGGTTCGGAACCTCGATTCCTACTGCGTGTTTACCCGGTATGGGAGCAACGATTCTGACCCGGCTGGCTGCCAGACGCAGGGCAATGTTGTCGGCAAGATTGACGATCTTCGAAAGCTTGACCCCGGGCGCAGGAAGAATCTCAAACATGGTGATAACCGGTCCCTTCCTGATACCGGTCACCTCGGCCTGAATCTTGAACTCCCGTAGGGTATCTTTCAGAATTTCGGCGGACTCCCGGGTTGCCTCGTCTATCACCCAATATTTGCTGTCAGGATATTCATCGAGAAGATCATCCCGGGGCACCTCATATCGCATGATATTCCGTGCCACTGCCTGGTGAGAGGCGGGAACAGGGAGGACTTCCTCTTGCTCATCGTGCGCTTCATCTTCCTCGTCATCCTCATATTCCTCATCCTCGGGAACAAGGACCTCCTCGTCTTCATCATCGTCTTCACTTTCATCAAGGTCGATATCATCTATCTCCTCGTCATCTTCCAAACATACTTCGTCGGAACGGAGAGAAGCAAAGTCGAGATCGACGGGTTCCTCCTCGACATCTTCCTCAGGTTCCAATGAAACAGGCAGGTCATTCGGCAGATCATTCGATTCGGCAGGAGGCTCCTCCGCATACTCCTGATCTTCGACACGTTCATCTTCTAACACATGCTCATCTGTGGGAACCGGGGTCTCGGAAATCTCAGGCAGTGGGGAAGTATCAACCCCCTTAAGCCGCCTTCTCTCAAACTCCTCCCACCAGGCATCGTCGTCCTCCTCTTCAGGCTCATCGGAAGAGGGCTGAGGAAGCGCAATGATACCCTTCTTGCGGGGACCTTTTTTTTCCCGGTCCGAAACCTCCGTGGTACGGCCGGAGAAGAGCTGTTGGGCGACAAGGTAAATGACGATGAGTTCGGCAAGTAGAAGGAGAAAAAGGATAAAGGAGCTTCCCCCCGAGCCAAAACGAGAAAGAAAAGCGTCCGCAGCCGCGGAACGGGGTGCCGGTTCGATGAGCTGCAGCCAAAACCCCGCGGTGACCATCGGCACCACGCCGGCGGTTGCAACGAAGAGGGGAAGTGGCGCAAATCCCTTCCGAAGTAAAAGGGCCGCACAAAAAAAGAGATAAGCGGGGATATACCAGGCTGCAATCCTGAAACCGGCGACAAGGAGCTCGCCGGAAAAGATAAACCACCCAGAGACCCCTGATGTGGAAAGAGCCATGGAAACAGATAGGTAAGCGGCCGCAAGTATGAGGACAATGGCTGTTGCCATAGTAGGCTTAGAAAAACGCAAGATTATTCTTCCTTTCCGTTCAAATAGTTCGCGCTTCTAGTATCGGCGGAAACGGCCGAGGCCTGAGTCCGCTATAGAAGAATGAACCCCAGTATACCGGCGGGAATGAGATAAAAGGAAAAGTAGTAAAGCTTCCCTCGCCGAATCAATCTCAAAAGCAAAACAAGACTCGCCATGCCGACGATAAAGGCCGAGAGGAAACCGGCAATAAGCGATGAGGGGGGGACCGTCGCCAGCAGAGATCCGACGTCGCGAAGTTCGAGTAGCAAAGCCCCGGCAATGGCTGGCAAGCTGATAAGAAAGGAAAACTCCCCGGCGCTTTCCCGATTCATGCCGGAGGCCAGGGCCGCCGAGATGGTAATCCCCGAACGGCTTATGCCCGGAAGGACCCCAAGTCCCTGGGCCAAACCGGTAAAAAGGCCGTGCCGAAGGCCGAGTCCTTCATAACCGATATTTCCAGAAAAGCGTTTCGCACCAAGCAATATGAGACCGGTAACGACAAGAAGGGCAGCAACGGCCCTAGGAAACCGGCCGACATCCAAACCTTCGAGGAAAAGGCCGAGGACTCCGGTTACCAGTGTGGCTGCAAGGATGATAAGAATCAAATGCAAATTCTGATTATCTTCTTCATCCCGTTTGCCCGTGATCAGATGGCCGAGAGCGAGGAACAGTCTTCCAACCTTTGCACGGAAAACCCATATAACAACAAAAAGGGTTGCAACATGAAGAATAACATCAAACAGTATCGGAACATCTTCAAGATCCATAAAGTATTTCATGAGAGCAAGATGTCCTGAGCTTGAAACAGGAAGGAATTCGGTTACCCCTTGTAATGCACCCAAAAAAAGTGCCTGTACCATACTCATATCGTAGCTCCTTCTTGTATTGTCAGCGTTTCGGGAAAAAGGTATCGACCGGCCAGAGGGGCCCCTCCGGAGAGTCGGCCCGGTAAAGATAGCGATAAATGGAGGTTGAGACAAGGAGCTTTCTTCCGTAATACTGGGTTTCGGCAAAGGGGATGGTCTCGGCAAACAGATCATCGGGAAGATCACTATTCGAACTACGCCAGCGTCTGACTCGTGTCAATCCCCCGTTGTAAGCAAAAAGCGCTTCGGAAATATTATCCGTACGTCCGGCAAGGTGAGCAAGGTACCAGGCGCCAATGGACAGATTCAGACGGGGATCATGAAGATCCTCATTCGAGGGAATCTTCAGCCCCATTCTGCCGGCAACATCCCTCGCTGTAGAAGGCATCAACTGGCTCAAACCAACGGCTCCTACACGACTGTAGATATCGGGAGTAAAATGGCTTTCTTCCCGAACCAGGGCATAAAAGAGATTCTCCTCAAGGCCTTCTCGTTCCGTCACCTCATGTACATAGGCCCGAAAGGGACGGGGATAAAGGATACGGAGCTCTTCATTGCCGCTTATCCCTCGCTCATTTGCAAAACGATCGAAACGGCGGATTGCTTCAAGATGATGCCCCTCATGGGAAAGTCCCTTTACCGTGTCGATGATGAGACTCCGGGGAGGAAGAAAACCGCAAGACTCCAGGCGAGACAGCTCCTTTTCGGCTTCGAGAGAAAAGCCGTGATCGAGCAGTCCCCGGATAACTCTCATGCAACAGGGGAACGAGGATTCTTCCTGTGTAGCCTCATCTCGACCTTCGGCTGCCGGATAAAAAAAGGCGTAATCGGCCTCCTCTTCACCGGAAAAGCGCTCCAAAGCCGAAGCAGCAAGAATACGATAGTAGCGCGCCGTTGTCCCGGAAGGAGGCAGATCGAGGATACGCCGAAAAAGCGTCTCTTGCATCCCGTCCTCGGGCAAAAGAGCAAGCTGGCGACCTCTGGCAGCCAGATAGTAGTATCGTGAGGCCGAAGCAGCGGGAAGATCCCTGCCAAGGGAACGGGCAATCGTATCGATCAGGGGCCACTCGCTCTGCCGGAGCAGTTCATCGAGAAGAGCACCAAGAGTATCGTCGAAATAACGGGGATCAACCATGTTGCCGAGGAGTTGAGGAATGGCGGATGCGGCACGATGAGGATCAGCGTGAACCAGAGAATCGAAACGGTACCACACAATACGCTGCATATGCAGGGAATCGAAGGAGGCCGCCTCGGCCGCGCTATCCACCGCCTCGTCGAACAGAGGAAGCGCATCATCGTATTGTCCGGCTCTTCTTGCCAGAAAACCGGCGGCCTCCAGGAGCGCCGCTTTACGCTCCGGGAAAGGTTCTACAAAAGGAAGAAGCTCAAGCGTATGATCGAACAGGAGCCCTGCGTCGCTACCGTAGCCACAATTTCTGACAGCCGATAGATACAGAGGGGTTCCGGCGATCTCTGCACCGGCATCGCGAATCGCTATAAGAAATGTCGAAAGCACCTCTTTTCTGCTGCCCCCGTTCAAGGCCAGCAGAAGATCGGCAATCGCGTGTATCTCCCTATCCCGAGAAAGGTGAAGAGAGCCGCCACCATTGATAATCGAGGCCAAACCTTCCCCTGTCAGCTCCCCGTCATTCGAAACGAAGGCCTGAAGCAGGGAGGATGTTTCCCGCTCCGTCTCATATCGAGCCAAAGCCAAGGTAAGGGCGAGTCTTTGAGATGATGCTGGGTCCGCGTCGAGGGGAAGTTCTTGTTCCGCGGAGGCAAGGATCTCCATCCAGAGCCCCAAAGAGGCTCTGGTTTCATTAATCATCGTACGTAAACGAAGATCGGGATCGATTTTCTCTCCAGCGGAAAGCGACACAAGCTTGTGCAAAAGAATATGCACCTGCTCGCCGTTCCCCCCGGCCGCAGAGGCTTTTTGCGCTTGATCAAAATACAGCAGTCCGAGCCGATACCGTGCTTCCCGTCGAAATTCGGGAGAGGCGAGGTTAGAAGCCTTTATGAAGAAGTTTTCTGCGTTGGTCTGTTCCCCACAACGAAGCTGATCCATCGCCACAAAAAAAAGGGCGTCTCCCTTCGTCTCGTCGGATAGCCGAACAGACGCCGTTTCGATATCTCTCGAGGGATAAAGGGCGGAGGTCCACAGTATAAAAAAAAGAAGAAGGAAAAAAAGCAGACTATTTCGTCGGAATAAATATTTTTTGTTCGGCAAAGATGATATCTGGATTATTGATGTTGTTTTCTTCCGCAATTTGTCCATAAAGCCAAGGGGTACTATAAAAGGAAGAGGATATGTCCCAGAGTGTATCACCCCAGCGGATTCTGTACCAGACCCCCTCGACCTCAACCCTCACCGTTTCTCTCTCGGGAACAGGTGCCTGCTCGACCGTCGCCTGCGGCACGGGAACAGGCACGGGAGGAGATTCCGCAACGGGTGCCGTCTGTTCCACCTCGTTTCCTGACGCCCGAAGGGGAAGAGCCTTTTCTCCCGGAAGGTAGTTCATCAGGCAATAGATAAGAAGCCCGATAAAGGCAAGGGAAAGGATCACAAGCAGGGTGATAAGCAGGGGGCGAATCCGACTTCTCCGGGGTACTTCCTCTTCAAGGGGATAATCATCAGATGTTTCGGAGAAAAAATCCTCGGAAGGAGGAACATCCTCGTCCGAATCACCATCCAATTCGTCAAAGGGAAAATCCGGTTCAAATCCTTCGGAAGGTTCCTGTGAAAGATCAAAATCAGGAATGTCGTACGCCGAGGGAGTTCCGTTGTCGTCGATTCGTACCGAAAGTGTCCGTTTTTCCCCGGACTGCCCCTCACTCGCCTCGGCCGTAAGGTTCCCATCATCGTCGATTCCAACGACCAGTTCGATTTCAGGACTTCCTTTTGCCGCGGCCGGAATATTTTCGATCAAAAGGCTGCCTATATAACTGGCACTCTCGATCTCTTCTCTACCACGATACAGATCGATCTGGACATTGGTTTGTCGATCATTTACCGTCGTCAAAACCAAACGCTTTTTGGCCCGTTTTCCCTCTTCCATGATGGGATAAAACGAACCGTCAGCGATCTTTATTCCGATCCTGGAATCTGCCACTGTTTTTCTCCTCTTCATTCCAAGCCTATAACCGCCACGAAAGCTTGTCAATAAAAAGGGCTTCCTTGACGCAGGACCAATTGCAAATCATAATACTGGTCATGGAAACCAATCTGTTTCTGCTGCTCCCCGTTGCGGTCGTAGCAATAGCAATCGTTATACTTTTCGTCATAAGCGCAGGCAAAAATAAGGGGAACGGAGACAAAAAGAACAAAAAATTCAAAGGTAAAGATTCCAATGCAATCATTCGGGAGGCAAACAAACGCCTCAGCCAGAATCCAAAAGATGCGGAAGCCCTTCTCGCCCTTGCCGAGGCACACTTTAACGACGGAAGATTCGACAAGGCGCTTCGTACCTATAATATTCTGATCGATCTCTGTGCAACCAATAAGGAACTAAACGAATTCGAGATCAACCTTCGTTATGCCATCTCCGCAATGAAACTTCAAAATTTCGAAGAGGCATATAAAAGCTTTTTGATCTGTAAGACGATGAAACCGGACGGTTTCGAGGTGAACTTCAACCTCGGTTATCTCGAGTTTAGGAAAGGAAATTTCGAGAAGGCGGTCGTTCTGCTTCAATCTGCGCGGCAAAAAGATCCGGAACACGGTTCCATGCTCAAATATCTCGGTCATTCCCTTTTTAAAATCACAAAATACAAGGATGCTGCAGGAGCCTTACGCAAGGCACTGGAAATCGAGCCGGAAGATAAGGAGAGCCTCTTTGTCCTTGGCCAGGTCTACCATAACCTTGGCCAAAACGATCAGGCCCTTCGAATCTTCAGCCATCTTCGTCCAGATCCGAATCTCGGCCCCAATGCGGCCCTCTACGCTGGAACCATTCATGTCGCTTCGGGTCAGTTCGATAAGGCGGTTCTCGATTTCGAAATCGGCCTGCGCCATAATAATATAAAGAAAGAGACGGCCCTGGAGCTGAAATACCGACTTGCCGCCTCCTATGCGAAAAAGCAGGATATGGGAAGGGCCTTGAAACTCCTTCAGGAAATTCAGAAAACGGCTCCGGGCTACCGTGATGTTCCTGCCCTGCTGGAAAAGTACGCGGAGCTTAATTCAAATCGAAATCTTCAAACCTATCTTATCGCTCCAACCAGTGATTTTGTTACCCTCTGCAGAAAATTAACGAACACCATCTTTCCCGGAGCAAAGGTCCAGATTACCGATATATCGGTTACGGGAAATGACTATGCCGATATCCTTGCGGAAATAAGTACCAGGAAATGGGAAGATGTGGTACTGTTTCGATATGTAAGAACAAACGGCCAGGTGGGAGAACTGATCCTCCGGGATCTCTATGCACGTATCAAGGAACTACGAGCAGGTAGAGGATTCTGTCTCTCGGCGGGAGAGTTTACCGAAGGTGCAAAGCAGTTTGTCGAAGCCCGTCTCATCGACCTCGTGGAAAAGGAGGGGCTTATGCGAAAGATGAAGGAGATCGATCGGTAAATACCAGAAGGTTTCGCTCGCCTTTCAGCAGATTGCCGGAATCGGGAATTCCGACAATGCGAAGATCTCCTTCCGGCCGCTGCCTTAGTTCCGAAAGCTGGCTTTGAAGCAGCTTTCGGGTTCCGGCATAGATAACGGCAGATCCTCCCGGAACCAGCCTACCTGCAAGGATGGGAAGGGCCTCGTTGACGGGCCGAAAGGCTCTGCACGTTGCAAGCTGCCATCGGGCCCCGAGGGTTTCGGCATCTACCTGGAGAATATGGACCCGATCGGCAACCCCGAGCAGGGCAACGGCATTCTGCAGGAATCCGGCCTTACGCCCCGAACGCTCCACAAGGGTGTATTCATACCGAGGCAGAGCAAGGGCAAGGGGAATGGCGGGAAACCCTCCGCCGCTGCCGATATCCACAACACCGCTTCCAGGTCCCGGCAGCAGGCCGGAGGCTTCGAGCAGGGGCAAAGGAGCCAGTGAATCGTAGAGATGCCGAAAAACAAGCTCATCGACCGATTCCATCTTCACCAGTCCCACCTTGCGATTCCAGAACAACAGCTCCTTCAGATAGACCTCACACTTTTGCGCCATTGAAGCATCGAAGGACCATGCCACGGCATCAAGCGCCTGTTTGATAAGCTCCCTCACCGTCTTCTCCTGAGCATCACCATAAGAACGGCTATATCCGAGGAACGGACACCCGAGATCCTCGAGGCCTGTCCCACCGAGAGGGGCCGTATCTGTTTCAGTTTTTCCCGTGACTCATTGCTGATACCTTCGATGGTATTCCAGTTAAAATCCGCAGGAATCTTGAGCCCCTCCATACGCTGAAAGCGATCCACCTGCTCGTCCTGCCGCCTGATGTAGCCTTCATAACGAATATCAAGGGCGGCACGACGGAGCCACTTGTCGGGAAACGCCTCCAACTCGGGCTGCAGCGGCACAAGCATATCGATAGAAACCTCAGGGACCTTCAAGAGATCAAGAAATTTCTTGCCCTCCTGACCCGAAAGGTCGAGACCAGCAGCTTCTGAAGAACGTAAACGCCTTGAGGCAAGGAGCTCCTTTATCGCCGCTTCCCCTTCGAGCCGCTTATTAAGGGCCTCCATCGCGTCATCGTTCTGTAATCCAATACGATGGCCGAGCGGCAAAAGCCGACGATCCGCGGTATCATGGCGGAGATTGAGGCGATATTCGGCACGACTGGTAAACATCCTGTAGGGTTCCTCGGTCCCAAGGGTAACGAGATCGTCGATAAGAACCCCCGCATAGGCCTCGGCCCGGGAAAGTACCAGAAGGTCTTCTCCACGCATCAAGAGTGAGGCATTGATACCGGCAAGGAGCCCCTGACAGGCGGCCTCTTCGTAGCCCGAGGTGCCATTTGTCTGACCGGCAATGAAGAGACCCGCCACAGCCTTTGTCTGGAGGCTGGGGAAGAGCTGGCGAGGATCGATATAATCATACTCAACGGCATAGCCGGGCCGCATAATAACCGCGCGCTCTAATCCCGGAACAGAATGGATAAACTGTTCCTGGACCCATTCGGGGAGGCTCGAAGAGATCCCGTTGAGGTACATCTCCTCGGTATGGAGCCCTTCAGGTTCCACAAATATCTGATGCCGCTGGCGGTCAGGGAAACGAACCACCTTGTCTTCGATGGAGGGGCAATAACGAGGGCCTTTACCGACGATCTTTCCTCCGTAAAGGGGGCTTGTTCCCAAATTTTCGGAAATCAGCGAGTGGGTTTTCTCGTTCGTATAGGTAATCCAGCAGCTGCGTTCCGGTCGATCTATCGTATCATGGGAAAAGCTGAAAGGAAGCATCAGCTCGTCCCCTTTCTGCTCCTCCATTTTATCGTAATCAAGGGAAGAGGCGGCAACTCTGGCGGGAGTTCCCGTTTTCATCCGTCCAAGGTGAAAGCCCTTCGCCCGCAGAGCGCTGCCCAGTCCGATGGCGGCAGGCTCTCCAAGGCGCCCGGAAGAAGCTTCCCAGCTGCCGATGAAAACCTTTCCCTCCATAAAGGTCCCGGTGGTCAAGACCACCGAGCGGGTGGAAATCTCTTGTCCGCGATCGGTCCTCACCCCGACGATCCTTGCCCCGCCTAAGGCAATGTCCCCTTCGATGACCAAATCCGTCACCGTATCCTGGTAGAGATCGAGGCCGGGCTGTTTTTCAAGGGTCTCTTTCGCAAGAAGGTTGTAGGCAAATTTATCAGCCTGAGCCCTGGGAGCCTGAACAGCAGGGCCTCGACGCTGGTTGAGAATACGGAATTGGATCATCGTTGCATCGATAAGATGCCCCATCTCACCGCCCAGGGCATCAACCTCACGAACAATGTTACCCTTGGAAAGTCCGCCTACCGCAGGGTTACAGCTCAATCGGCCTATGGCATCGAGGCTCTGGGTGATAAGCAGAGTACGGTGGGAAAGACGGGCAAGGGCAAGAGCGGCCTCTATGCCGGCGTGTCCCCCGCCGATGACAACAGCATCGTAGTCACGAACCATGTAATGAAAACTCCTATCTCATTTTCCGAGGCAAAAGCCGGAAAAGATTGATTCAAGAATGTCGGCAGAGGTCACCTCACCGGTAATTTCGCCCAGGGCATCCACGGCATCTTTGAGGTCCATGGCAAGCTCATCCCAGGATCGGCTGCCAACCCCTTCCAATACAGCCTGTAGGGCAGAGGAACAGCGGTCAAGAAGCCGTTTCTGCCGAAGCGAATCAACCACAGGCTCTCCGGAAGTCAGGGGAGCCTTGGCGCTCAGGCATTTCGCCATCTTCTTCTGCAAGCGGTCAAGGCCCTGTCCCGTTACGGCACTGACAGCGACTACTCCATCGTCCCAGACCTGGCAGCCAAGATCGCTTCTCGTCATCACAAAGATGTAGCGGCCCTGTCCCTCAGCACTTGTCTGATCAGCAAGCAGGGAGAACTCATCCGGAGAAGGGCCTGTCGTTCCGTCAATCAGATAAAGGACAAGATCGGCGGCATCCACAACCTTTCCGCTTCTTCTTATTCCCTCGACCTCAACAGGATGACCGGCATCGCGCAGACCGGCGGTATCGTAAAGGCAGACAGGAATCCCCGCTATAGTGGTCCATGCCTCGATATAGTCCCTGGTCGTACCGTGGATGTCAGATACGATGGAGCGGTCCTCCTTGAGAAAAAGATTGAAGAGCGAGCTTTTGCCGGCATTCGTTCTACCGGCAATGGCAACCTTTGCCCCTTCCCGGTAGAGACGCCCCTCCTGAAAGGTAGCGGACAAAGCCTCAACAGAGTGAAGTACCTCTGATAGAGGGGCAAAATCGGGTTCAGGAGCATCAAGGAGCTCCTCTTCAGGGTAATCGAGGAGAACCTCCACCGATGCAAGCACTTCGACAATCCTCTTTTTCAGGGCATCGATCGATCGAAAAAGCGAGCCGGATAAGCGGTCCATGGCCATGGCATGGGCTGCGGAAGACTTCGCATCGATAATCTCCGCCACCGCCTCGGCCTCGGTCAAATCAATCTTTCCATTCAAAAAGGCCCGAAGGGTAAACTCCCCGGGAGCCGCCTCACTGAATCCAACCTCGTAGAGGCGGGAAAGAAGGCGCTGTATTCCCGAGGGTGAACCATGGGTATAGATTTCAACGCTCTCCTCTCCTGTATACCCCCTCGGAGCATGGAATACCCCAAGGACCACCTGTTCTATGGGAAGGCCCGAAGCATCAAGCATGTGGCCATAAGTAAGAGAGTGGCTTTTCGCCCCGGAAAGAGCCGCCGGACGGGAAAAGGTTCGGGCAAGGAGATCGAGGCACCCCTCCCCTGAGGTCCGCACAACAGCAATGGCGCTTCGTCCCCAGGGGGTGGCAAGAGCGGCAATGGGACGATCGGTATCATAGGAAAGGTCTTTCATCTTCGATGAGTATATCCCGGAGGAATGCGATTCGCCAAGAGATAGGAAGAGATAGACTGATCTTGTTGACTCCATTATATACGTATATATATAATGGTTCATCTACCCAATACAGCGATGTACATGAAAGGAAAAGGAGACAGGCAATGGATGGATGTAACGAAATTCCTTTCTTAATGAGGCTTGCCCCACCGACGGAAATCAAAGGTTTCGGCTGTCTGCTGGAAGGATATCAAAACTATCAGGCACTCATAGCAGCTCTCGATACCGGTATCTGCGACTACCTCGGCGAAAAGGGCCAAAGCGATAAAGAAGAGCTTGCAAAGGAGACCGGTATCAACGGGATGTTTATCAGGCCTTTTCTCGCTACTCTCGTTGATATAGGAGTTCTTACCGTCGAAGACGGGGTATACGCCAATACCAAGGCCGCAACGGAGTTTCTCGTGAGCAGCAGTGCCTTTTTTCAAGGCGATCAACTGCGAACGGTGGGCAAGGGGCAATGGAACAAGCTCTCCGAAGCAATCAGGCGTAAAGAACCGAAGCTGAACGGTTTCTCCTCCGGTCCAAGTGGTGCTTTTATCAACGCGCTTGCGCAACGCAGTCTTCAGGGAGAACTCCAGACTATTGTTCGGACAATTACACAATGGGACGGCTTTCATAATGCAAAGAGGGTCCTGGACCTTGGGGGCGGTCATGGATTGTATACCATAGCACTTTGCCAGGAAAACCCGTATTTGCATGGCCTTGTTTTCGACAAACCGCATATAATTGAAACGACACAACGATACATCAGTCAATACAAAATGGATAATCGCATAACGGCAAAAGGTGGCGACATCTGTATCGATACCTTTGGTTCCGGCTATGATATTGTTCTCATCTCTCATCTCCTCTATAAATTTCGCAAAAATCTCGAGCCGATTTTTAATAAGGTGTATGACGCACTCAAGCCTGGGGGACTGTTAGTTAGCAACCACTGGTTCTGCGCCCCAGGATGCAAGCCGGGAAGCCATGGGGTCGAAGAACTTGCAAAGGCACTTCAAAGCTTCGGACATCCCCTTTGCCATGTCGAAGAATTCGGTGCCTTGTTCGAAAAAAAAGGATTTCGAGTTATTGCCTCGTCTGATGTCCCGACCCCTTACGGGAATTCACGTCTTCACTTAGCAGTGAAGGACCAGGACCTTCCCTGCAAGAGGACGGCGGAAGAACGTGCGTGCTGTTGCCGATCATAGTGAACGACGTAAAACACAAAGAGGACCAGATGGAAACAAAAAAGAGAAAGATGATTCTGGAGGAGACGATAGAGACGATACGGTCGCAACTTGGAAGCGAGATGGACTCGATTACCGTTGAAAGGGCGGTAATAGGCCTCTTTTTTTCAGGCGTAAGACTTTCAACCGGAGACGGAGGCATTTGCTTTACCCCGGTTAAGGAGATTCCGGAGGCGGTCTGTTGCCCCAGCTCGGCTCGGGCAATCCCGGGGGCCGGTAAACTAGCACATCAGCCGGTGAGCTACTATCTTGACGAAATGGATCAGAACGCCCCTTTAAAAAAGGCCCTTGGAATTGCCGTTCTCAATGCCCTTTCCACCAGTTGCTGGCATAGGAAAACACCAAAAGAATATGGCTTCGATCTTGGTATAGACCCTTTGGAAGGGGCCTCCATCCCGGAAGATGCCTATGTCGTTGTCATAGGAGCCCTTGTACCCTATATCAAGATGTTGAAGGCAAGAGGAAAGCCTTTTTGTATCCTGGAAAAAGATGCACGTACGCTAAAGGCCGACGAGATGCGCTACTATGTTCCCCCGGAACACGCAAACGAGGAGATCTCAAAGGCTGACTGGCTCATTATCACCGGCACAACCCTGATTAACGATACCCTTGAGGACATTCTCGATCACTGTCGTTCCGATGCAAACATCACCCTCGTAGGGCCGACGGCAAGCATGTTACCGGATGCCTTTTTCCGTCGGGGAATCGATAGCATCGGAGGCATCATCGTCACCGATCCCGATAGACTTCTGGACACATTGATAGAGGCGGGCTCGGGATATCATTTCTACGGAAAATCGGCCGAACGCCTCGTTATCAGACGCTATACAGTAGCAATACAATGAAAAGGAGTTTCGTATGAAAGAGAAAAAGAAAGTTCAGGGGGATAATCGATACAAAATCTTGATTCTGTCTCTGACATTTTTTTTGCTTGCCGTTTGTATCCAAGAGAAAGCAGAGGCCCAAGCGCTTACCAAAACGGTTGTGGATATGGGCGGAAATGAAGTCACCGTGCCCAAGAACGTCAATAGAATTGTCATCACCTGTTATGGGGGTGCCACCCATGAAATTGCAGCCCTCGGAGGAGCTGAAAAAATAGTAGGTCAACCATCAATGCTACGTTTTCCAACCCTTGTTCGTATGTATCCCGGTTTTAAAAAAACCGTCGATCCCGGGTCGTTTAATAACGTAAACATCGAAGAGATCCTTAACCTGAAACCGGATGTCGTTATCGCAAGCCTTACAGCAGAACAGGGAAATCGAAAAATAGTCGAGGCAGGAATTCCTGTTATTAGGGTTTATACCGGCAGAGCCAATGACCCATCGGACAGTAAACGGGAATTCTTGATGATTGGAGAATTACTGAACAGCAAACGGCAAGCTGAAGAACTGGTTGAATTTTGGGACCGACAGCTACAGATAATAGAAGAGAGAACCGCTGATATACCGCAGGGGATGCGGAAACGAGTTTACTATCTTCTCGGTTCCCTGACGCATACCAACGGGAGTGCATGGTGGGGTGAGACGCTGATCACTAGTGCAGGAGGCATCAATGTAGCACATGAGATCGGGAAGCTTAGAGATATCACCGTTGAACAGCTGCTCGGCTGGAACCCGGACGTAATGATTCTAAGTAGCAATGAGGGCAAATTCGTTCCTGTAGAAGAGGTCATGAACAACGGTCAATTACAGGGAGTCAGGGCCGTTATCGACGGCGCCGTATACCTCTGTCCCGTCGGCACCTTCTGGTGGGACAGACCAGCCCCCGAAGCCATTCTCGGTATTACCTGGCTGGCCCAAACCCTTTATCCGGAACGCTTCGGGGATATCGATCTGGAAAAGCTTTCCCAAGATTTCTATCACCGATTTTATGGCTATAGGCTGAGTCATGACGAGTTTGCATCGTTCATAACTCCCCAAGATTGACCATAGGATATTACTGAGACACGTACCGCGTGAAAACTATTATGCAGACATCCACAAATCGTAAGAAAATCGTGTGGGCTTTACTTGTCATCCTGCCGATCGTACTCTTCTTTTTTTCTCTGACGCTGGGACGCTATCCAATCTCGTTCACGACCTGCATCAAGATACTTGCTTCAACCATTTTCCCGATACATAAAAGCTGGTCGGTAACGGATGCCACCGTCGTTCTTCAAATACGGCTACCCCGAACATTTCTGGCCATGTGTGTAGGCGGCGCTCTCTCCATCAGTGGGGCAGCCTTTCAGGGAATCTTTAGGAACCCGCTGGTTAGCCCCGATATCCTCGGCGTATCGGCCGCCGCGGGATTCGGGGCAGCCTTGGCCATATTGATATCGGGAGATCCGGCCTTGGTACGCCTTCTTGCCTTTAGTTTCGGGCTTACGGGGGTGATGATTACCTACTTTCTAAGCAGGGTCTATAAAACGACCTCAGTCGTCATGCTTGTACTTTCGGGAGTTGTCGTCTCTGCTTTTTTCAGTGCCTTGATTTCGGTTGCCAAGTATGTTGCAGACCCATATTCCAAACTACCTGCCATAACATTCTGGCTGATGGGAGGATTAAACACCGTTAGTACTCGCGATATATGGTGGACCCTTCCCCCTCTTGTTTTGGGTATAACATTGTTACTTCTTGTTCGTTGGAGAATCAACATTCTCTCCTTCGGTGATGAAGAAGCAAGCTCCCTGGGCATCAATACGGAACTATTGAAAGCAATTGTAATTTTCTCCGTTACATTAATGACCGCCGCCTCCGTATGCATCAGCGGTATTATAGGCTGGGTAGGCCTTGTGATTCCGCACATCGGAAGAATGCTGGTCGGCCCCGACCACAAGGTGCTGCTGCCGGTAACGTTGATCATAGGCGCATTCTATTTGCTGGCGATGGATGATATAGCCCGTACCGTTTCATCGGCCGAAATTCCACTCGGTATTCTCACCGCCATCGTCGGTTCTCCCTTTTTCGGCTATCTGATTCGCAAGACAAGAGGCGGCTGGTCTTAGCACATTTTTCAGTACATGCCAAAGGCAACAAGATCTAAGGAGAAGGTATGAGCCCTAAACTAGGTTTATACAAAGGCAGATTCGATTATGGGCATCGGACCATTTTTGAAGACCTTAATTTCGAAATCGACAAAGGGGATATCCTCTGCCTTCTCGGAGCAAATGGATGCGGAAAGACGACCCTACTACGCTGCCTCAGGGGGTTCCTACCACTACGATCAGGATCTTGCCGCATAGACGGAACGGAGATCTCGATAATGAGAACATCAAGTCTGGCTCAGAAAATCGGCTTTGTGTTTCAAGATAACGGGGCTCCTTTCCCCTACCCCGTTATTGAAGTTGTTAAAATGGGCAGGGCACCGCATTTGAAGATGTTTTCATCCCCCGGTGCACACGATACAGCAATCGCCGAACAGGCCCTGGAGACTGTCGGGATTCCCCATCTGCGGGATAGGGAATTCACCCACATAAGCGGCGGGGAACGACAGCTTGTCGCCATCGCCAGAACAATAGCCCAAGGGCCGGACGTCATCCTGATGGACGAGCCGACATCGGCCCTTGATTTTCGAAATCAAACCTTGGTTCTGCAGGTAATTGATAAGCTTGCCCGTGCAGGATTGACCATCATCTTGACAACCCACTATCCGAACCATCCGCTCCTCCATGCCTGCAAGGTGGCCATGATGAACAATGGGAACTTTATTGCCTTCGGCTCCGCCGAAAGCGTCATTACGGAATCCAATCTGCGAAGAACCTATGGCATCGACGTACAGATTCTGACTTCGCAGTGCCATGAAGGCGAGGCCCCGGTACGATTCTGCGTGCCGAGACAAGATGGAGAAACATAGATTAATTCATCGAAGGCTATCTCCTTTTCGCTCTTCCCACCGTTTCTCATTTACCCCCTTGATGAGAAGCCATAAGGTAAATGCCAGTTCCCCCGGAATGGAGAGTATCACCACAATCTTGGCAAGCATGTCATCATACTGAGGTACCACAATATGCCCATAACTTTGGGCGAGATAGCCCAAGGCGGCAATAAGAAGCAGAATTCCCAAAATTTTCGGCCAAAATCCCGACCTGTAAACAAGGTACCCAAGCAGCAGCAGATGGAAACCGAAGAGTAGCCCCCAGATCATAATCACAAAAGCATTTATATCCATGAAAAGAAGAACAAGGGCATTCTGCTGACCGGGATCGAAGGCCGAAAGGTAGTTCTGCCCGCTCAGCAACAGCAAGGCAGGGACAGCGGTAAAGAGCGTGACGGCCTGTAGTATGGATTGGGCGAAACGGGCAAAAGAAGAAGCCAGTGCAAGCGGCCTGCTTACCGGCCGAAGCAGGACATAGAGCAGGGCACTCACCACAATCTCGATCAATACAATAGCGGTCTCGGCTACCATACCAAGACGAAATAAGAGCTGTGAGGAGATCAAATTGCCGATTGTTCCGGAAGGATCTCCGGGAACAAACACACCGCTTCTTCCCATGAAAAAGGCAAAGGGCCCAAGAAAGAAGATTACCAGATATAAGACACCGGTAATCCTGGCATATCTCCGGGGGGAAGTCTGGGGATACGGACTTGCCACTATAGTTCCTCCTTTTCACTAAGGTTTTGATCTATCGTTATGACAACATTTCCTTTCTTGTGATTCTCTCCGACATATCTGTATGCCTGAGCCGTCTGTTCCAGGGAATACCTTCTGTCTATGACCGTCCGGATTTTTCCCGCCTCAATAAGGCCTTTGAGGAAAATCAAATCTTGTGAACGCTCTATGGCGATTCCCTTTCTAACCGTCACATATCGCCCGTTCGTAGCGAGTGCCTCTTTTATTTTCGATCCCGGTATTTTCCCAACAGCATCAAAAATGATATCATAACGCTCACCACGATCAGCAAAATCTTCTTTGGTGTAATCAACGACCTTATCAGCCCCCAGCGATCGTACCAATTCCGTATTCACGGTACTGGATACACCGGTAACCTCCGCTCCGTAGTATTTGGCGATCTGTACCGCAAAGGTACCTACCGAGCCGGAGGCCCCAAAGATAAGAACCTTCTCCCGGTCCCGAATCTTTCCCTTTCTCAGAAAATATAATGCGGTAAGTCCGCCGACAGGCACGGCAGCGGCTTCTTCATACGTCATATTGCCCGGCTTTTCGGCCAGCGTTCCCTCCTGGGAGAGACAGAGATATTCGGCACAGGAACCAACCGGTAACCCGGTGGTCGTTCCGAAAACCCGGTCGCCTTTTTTAAACGAGGTGACGGCTGATCCTACAGCCGCGATGGTTCCCGCAAACTCATGCCCCGGTATGCTTTTCCGTTTAAGACCGAATATGATCCGCAATGGGAGCCAGGCGATGAAGGGAAGATTCTGGAGAAAAACGTCTCCCCGGGTGACGGATGCCGCATACACTCGTATCAGTACATCACGGCTCTTCGGAATTGGCTTATCCACCTCTTTGAGTTGAAGGAAATCTGGTGCTCCGTATCTCAGAGCTTCAATCGCTTTCATCGCCATACCCTTTTTTTGACCAATTGTAGTGTCAGGAATATTGGTGGTACAAGGATCTTAATTCCTTTTCTCATCGTCCATTGCACATATAAGCATACAAAATACCAGACAGCGGTGGAAAAGCAAGATTTTTTCCAGGGGAAACGGCACATCACCACCAATATTCCTGACACTATTAAAACATTAGTAATTTAGTAATATAAGTGCCATAGTTTTACCACAAAAAATCTATTATTTTATTACATAGTAACATCACGCGGAGAAGGCCAATGGCGCCCTTTACTAAACACCAACGCCATGCCGTTAATACCCAAAGGAAAAGCGAAAAGCATCAATGAACCAGTGAAAGGATAGTGTAGTCATCAGCCCCCATCTAAATTAAATCAGAGCCATGGGAAGGCCGAATACGATGCTGGTTCCCCCAAAAAGAAAAAGTGCACTCAGAGGCTGCTTCAGAAAAAGGTCCGGCACATGGTTCAAGCTATGCGGAACTACCGCCAACACAAGAGAAATCGCGATACCTGATTGGGGATGCCGGGAATAGCGAAGTAGGTAAAGACAGAAAGAGAGAATAAAAAGCCGAAACACGATCTCTTCGTGAATTGCAGGACTCAATGCAAAAAAGGCCACGGATTGACCACCGGCGGTAAGCCATTTATAGTCAAAGTGTTTTGAGCATGGGTTTGCGTATGAGGAGGTTCCATGAAAATAGCGGTTATCGATGGACAAGGCGGAGGCGTGGGAAAGGCTATTGTACAGGCGCTAAAACCGCATCTTGCTGAAATCGACGAATTGCTTGCACTTGGAACCAACGCAACGGCAACCGTTACCATGTTGAAATCGGGAGCTTCGATAGGAGCAACCGGAGAGAATGCAATCATCTACAACGCATCACGGGTCGATATTATCGCCGGCCCCATCGGAATCATCATTGCAAATGCATTGTACGGAGAAATCAGCCCGAAAATCGCAAGCGCTGTTGCGGAGAGTTCGGCTACAAAGGTTTTGATTCCCATCGATCGATGCCGGCTCATCATTCCCGGGGCCTCGTCCCGGACCTTACAGACCAATATAAAAGATGCCGTGGAGCAGATCATTGCCTTGATGTCGGAGGGCTCAAGTTAGGCCTTGGCTATCACCAGGATTCGTAACAGTAGAAAAGATTAATTGACAGAATCTCGCCGAAAATGGTAGCCTGCATGAACGGAATGAATCCGCGAAGGGGCACACGGCCTTAGGCCTATCCGATGAACGGATGGCGCTCATCATAAAAAATTTTCTATCAACGGTACCAAGAAGGACCTCACGGGAGATGAACTCCTTACGATTATGCTTAGGGAGTGAGGTATGTCTTGGGAAACTTTCACCGCCTCTCCGGCTACTGCGCCGAGGGAGATGCGGGAAGAATGACAATACAGGATAAATATAACAAGCTGTTGGAACATATTTCCGCCTATGAAAGGGTCGCAATCGCCTTTTCAGGCGGGGTCGATAGTACCTTCCTGTGCCGGGCGGCCATGGAAGCATCGTGCCTACGGCCCATTGCCATAAGCCTTGTATCACCTTTTATCCCCCACCGGGAAGTGGAGGAGGCAAAGGATCTTGCAAAAAAAATCGGTATCGAACATGTCTGCATCCAAGCCCAGCTGCTTTCCGAAACGGTCGCTGCCAATCCGAAAGATCGCTGTTACCACTGTAAAAGGATCGTCTTTACCACGCTTCTCCAAACAGCGGCCGGCTACGGCATCGGCACGATCCTGGATGGTTCAAATGCCGACGACCGCTACGATTATCGTCCGGGTATGCGAGCTCTGGCGGAACTTGGAATCCACAGCCCGCTTTTGGAGATAGGGCTCGGCAAGAACGAGATACGGGAACTTTCGAAAATCCTTCACCTCCCGACTTGGAACAAACCATCCTTTGCCTGCCTGGCCTCCCGTATCCCCTACGGAGATCGAATCAACACGGAAAAACTCAAAAAGATCGAGGAAGCGGAGGCTTTCTTGCGGAAAATCGGCTTTCACCAATATAGGGTACGGGTTCACGGCGACATTGCACGTATCGAGGTTGCCCCGGATGAGCGATTACATTTCTTCAATGAAGAGCGGCTGGATGAGATTTCAACAGCCTTGAAGCGGATTGGGTTTCTTTACGTCGCTTTCGAGTTATCGGGCTACCGGAGCGGCAGCATGAATAGGGCCATCGATAACGAAAATGACAATATAACGTATTAAGGAGTGTTACACATGAAAACCCTACATTTTGACTGTTTCGCCGGGATTTCCGGTGATATGACCTTAGGAGCCTTTGTCGATCTGGGAGTCGATCCCCGGCGCATACAAAGCGAACTGGAGAAACTCGGTGTGGATCACTGGAGTCTCGATTTCCACCGTGACGAACGCTGCGGCATCACTGGCACCCATGCCGTGGTGAAAGACCTGAATGATCACCATGACCATCACCATGAGCACGACCACGAGCACCACCATCATCACAGCCACACCACATGGAAGGAAATTCGCTCACTCATCGAGTCATCGAGCATATCAGAAGGAGCGAAAAAACGTGCCATCGATATCTTTTCACGAATAGCGGAAGCGGAAGCTCAGGTACACGGTAAAAGCGTTGAGGATGTGGCTTTTCATGAGGTGGGTGCCGTCGATTCGATCATCGATATTGTCGGTGCAGCCGTCTGCCTGGATATGCTTGCTCCTGAACGGATTACCTCCTCACCCATCGAACTTGGCGGGGGGACGGTCGAGTGTGCCCACGGTATTCTACCGGTCCCGGCACCTGCCACCCAGCTTTTGTGTAAGGGGTTGCCGGTGAAAACCGGTGGCTTCGATCATGAGATGACGACCCCCACCGGTGCCGCGATCCTGGCCTCTTGTGTGGACGAGTTTATCGAGAGCGGTAGTTTCACCGAGGTACGAACGGGGTACGGCATCGGAACCCGGAAACTGGAAAAGCCGAATATCCTTCGGGTTTCCTGGAGGGAAGAAGTTTCAAAGGATAAGGCACCTGCCTCTTCGGATAGCGATCCCTGGTTGACCGAGAATCTCATCCAAATCGATACGAACATCGACGATATGGACGGCGAAGCCATGGGGCATTTTATGCAAAGCCTTTTCGATGCCGGTGCCCTGGATGTAACCTTCATCCCCTGTGTGATGAAGAAGTCTCGACCCGGGACAATCGTCTCGATTCTCACCGATGAGAATCATGCCGATGCCCTGCGACGTTGCCTCTTTACCGGCTCTACAACAATCGGTTTCCGGGAAACGGCGGTGACTCGCCGCTTCCTACGCCGCCAAGAGCATACCGTGACGGGAAGTTTCGGAACGGCCCACGCAAAAACCTCTTTTTTCGGAGAGCGGGCCTTACGAACGAAGATCGAGTTCGAAGATCGGCTCCGTGTCGCCCGAGAGCAGGGCATCAGCCTCAGGGAGGCTGAGCAGCTGATTGCCGGGGAGCTTGAAAAGTGACGGAGAGGGAGCGAGAAACATCAACCGAAACGATTTTACGCTCGGTACAAGAGGGGAAACTCTCCGTACCGGAGGCGGCAAGGCTTCTTTCGGGTGGCGTCACGACGGACTTGGGCTTTGCGGTGATCGATGCCGACAGAAGCCGGCGCACCGGTTACCCCGAAGTGGTCTACTGCAAAGGGAAACGTATCGAACAGGCCGAAGCGATTATGGTCGGAATGAGGGATGCAGGATTGCCGGTTCTGGGGACCAGGGCCAGCCGTGAGCTTGCGGAAAGGATCGCTAGACGTTTTCCCGAAGCGGTATACGAGGAAGAAGGAGCCACGCTCACCATCGGCAGCCTTACCGATCCTGACGAACGGGAAGGGTTGATTGCCGTGGTCGCTGCCGGGACCTCCGATCGGCCGATCGCCTGCGAAGCACTCAGGACCGCGGAATTCTTCGGCAGCAGGACCCTGTTCATCAACGATGTGGGGGTCGCGGGAATCCACCGTCTCTTTGCACGCCTGGAAGAGATACGGCAGGCCCGGGTTGTCATCACCGTGGCGGGGATGGAGGGGGCCCTGGCCAGTGTCGTCGCAGGGCTTGTGGCGGTACCGGTTATTGCCGTTCCCACTAGCGTCGGCTACGGCGCCTCTTTCGGTGGATTGTCGGCCCTCCTGGGCATGCTCTCGGCCTGTGCTCCGGGAATCTCCGTAGTCAATATCGACAACGGCTTCGGTGCGGGCTACCAGGCAAACCTCATCAACCGGCAAAAGGTGAAGCATGGTTGAACAATTCGACTGGGCTAAGCTATGGATAGAGGCGCAGAAACGAAATATCGCATCGGGTCGCGGGGGCGAGTGCTGGCTGGCATGGGACGATGAAGGATCGGCGCGCGCGTACCGGATACGTTCGTCGCAGCAAGAAGCGACACAGAAACGTATCAAAGAAATCTGCAATCTTGCGAAACGTGATTGGCATGTTCTGGATATAGGAGCCGGTCCGGGAACCCTTGCGGTGCCGCTCTCCAGGTCGGTCGCTCACATCACGGCCGTGGAACCGGCATCGGGTATGGCAGCGGTATTGGAAGAGGAGATCGCCAGCAGAGGCATCACCAATGTCACGATCATCAGAAAACGCTGGGACGATATCGACGCGATCGCGGATCTAAGGCCGCCCTATGACCTCTGCATTGCTTCCTTTTCCCTCGGAATGCTTGACGTAAGCACAAGCATCAAACAGATGATGGCCGTAACGAAGCGCCACATCGTCATCTACTGGCACGCAGGGCTGCAGCCCTGGGATCGTGACGCCATCGAGTTGTGGCCCCTCCTCCATGGTCGTTCCTACGATCCTATTCCCAAGAGCGACATTGTCTTCAATCTCCTCTATTCCATGGGAATCTACCCGGATATACGGGTTACAAGGAGCCGAGGAACCATGGTATTCGGCTCTCTTGAGGAGGCCTTAAAACAGTACAGCGCCCGTTTTCATGCCCACAGTCACGAAAAGCGGGCAATACTCATTGATTTCCTAAAACGGCGAACAATACCCGACGGGAAACGTCTGGTCATGCCCCGCAACCATGTCGGTATGCGGATATCTTGGAACATGGAGGATTATCATGAAGCGTAGACAACATCCGGCCACCGGCGTAGCGGCCATCCTTTTTTTCTGCATTGTGAGTTTCGCAGTCGGTGCCCAAGAGCAGTACACCGTAACGGATATGAGGGGCAAGAGTATCACCCTACCTAAAGAGCTGGAGCGCATCGCTACCATCGACGACGGTTTTGTTGAGGCGGTTATGACCCACCTTGGGGTCATCGATAAGGTTGTGGCCATCGGTTCCTGGTCCATGAAACGGGACTATACCTACAGCTTCGTCACCGGTTCAGGAGAGCATTACACCTATTCAAAGGGGTGGAACACCATGAAGTATCTCCACCCCTGGCTCAACGATCTTCCCTGCATCAATTCGCCCCAAGGCAATATCCTCAGTTATGAGACCCTTGCACAAAGTAATCCCCAGCTGGTGATCCTGCGGGTCGGCGACTGCACGGTGGGTAGCGGGAACCGGGAGGCCGTAGAGAAAACCATCTCCACCATCGAAGCAATGGGCTTTCCCCTTTTGGTTCTCTACTCACCCAGCTGGTATCGGAATTCTGATCTGACCAGCATGAACGAAGAGATGGCAGTGCTTGGTCGCCTTTTTCACCAGGAAGATAAGGCAAGGGCCCTGGCCGCCTATCTTCACTCCACCATCGACCTTATACGAGAAAGAACCCAAGCCATTCCCGAGAGCAAGAAATCCCGCCTCCTCATGCTGGGGCTGAATCCCAATATAAGGACAAAGGGAGGGACAGGATCGGCATGGGGAATAGATACGCCGGAGTCCTATATCATCGAATCCATCGCTCATGCAAAAAATGCTTTTCGGGAAAACGGCAGGGGAAAGATCCTCAATATCGAACAGATATACGCCCTTGATCCCGACGTGATCATTCTGCCCACATCCAACGGTTATCATCCGCCCAGGGAAATCCTCGAGGGACCCGATTTTAGCCTTCTTTCGGAGCTGCGGGCCATCAAAAACAGGCGGGTCTGCGCCATGCCCTGGACCCCGATGAACTGCTCACGCAGGGTCGAATACCCCCTCGATATGTTGATCATCGCGAAGGCCGCCTACCCCGAACTCTTCAGCGATATCAAGATTCATGAAGTTGCTTTGCAATTCTACAAAGATGTCTACCACGTCGATGATGCAACGGCCCGGGGTTTACGCTCAGCCCAGTGGCTCGACTGGACCGTAGAAAATGACTTCTAAGTCGAAGAGTAGTGTCCAAAAGCTGACCATGATCATGGTGCTCATTCTTCTCCTGGTCGTCGGGGCCCTCTGGGCTCTGACGGCCGGCACCTACGATATATCGGCAGAGGAAACCTATCACATTCTCAGGACCAAGCTCATGGGAGGGAATGAAGAGGAGCTCTCCAAGCTTCATACGGTGATCATCTGGACCATCAGAACCCCTCGGGTCCTTCTGGCCATCATAACGGGCGTCGCCTTTGCCCTTTCCGGAGCGGCCTATCAGGCTTGCTTCAGGAATCCGCTGGTTGAACCATATATTTTGGGGGTCTCCGCAGGAGCAGCCTTCGGTGCGGCCCTGGGGATCATGTTTCCAACCATCATCAGATCGATGCAGCTCTCCGCCTTTGGCTTCGCGATTCTGGCAGTCGCACTAAGCTATACCATTTCAAAGACGAGGGGCAGGGCCCCGGTTATCACCCTCGTCATCTCGGGAGTGGTCATCGGATCACTTTTCTCTGCCATGGTATCGCTTCTGAAATATCTTGCTCCGGATGCGCAGCTTCGGGAAATAACCTTCTGGATGATGGGTGGATTCTACTATGCCACCTGGAACGATGTCATTCTCACGGCCCCCTTTGTGGCCGTTGTATTTGCCATCATATTCCTCACATCCTGGAAGCTGAATATTCTCTCCATGGGAGACGAAGAGGCGAGAACCCTTGGAGTACATCCGGAACGATACCGTTTGCTGTATATCCTGTCGACGACGCTGGTAACGGCCCTCTGTGTTTCACAAGTAGGCATCGTGGCGTGGGTGGGACTAATGGCTCCCCATGCAGCAAGGATGATATTCGGTGCGGACAATAGCTATGTCGTTCCTGCGGGGGCCTTACTGGGAGCGCTCTTCATACTGCTCTGCGATACAATGGCAAGGACAATCGCAAGCTCGGAGATCCCCATCGGCATCCTCACCTCCGTCGTGGGGGCCCCATTCCTGATCTATCTTCTGCGCAGCAAGGGTAAGACCCTTTATGGATAAGGAGAAGACGATGCTGAAAGCTGCTGAAATAGAGTTTTCCTACGACACCACCCCACTCTTTTCCAAGGTTTCCTTCCATGTCGAAAAGGGTCGGCTCTGCGGGCTCTTCGGTCCAAATGGCTCAGGGAAAACGACATTGTTCAAATGCTGCCTCGGACTTCTCAAGGCAAAGGGGAATATCACCATAGCAGGCAGGGAGCATTCCAAAATATCCACGGCGGCAATGGCAAAACTGGTGGCCTATGTTCCCCAAGACCATTCATCACCCTTTCCTTTCCTGGTACGCGAGGTGGTCCTCATGGGGAGGGCTCCCCATTTCGGAGGAGTCTTCGGTATTACGAAGGAGGATCGTGAGCGCACCGAAGAGGCAATGGCACGATTGGGATTATCCAAAATCGCCGACAAACCCTATACCAATATATCAGGCGGCCAGCGTCAGCTTGTTCTCATAGCCCGAGCCCTTGCCCAGGACACACCTCTTATTATGCTCGATGAGCCGACTTCCTCTCTCGATTTCAAAAACCAGATCATGATCTGGAAGATCCTCAGAGAGATCGTCGAATCGGGGAAGACGGTCTTCGCCTGCGCCCATGACCCAAATCATGTCTCCTGGTTCTGCGACCATGTCCTGGTCATGGGCAGGGGAGGATTGATGGCAAAAGGAGATCCCTCCAGCATCCTCGATGAGCCGCTTCTGACACGCCTCTATGGGGAAATATGCGGAATTGGTACAATCTCGGGGTTAAGGATGGTCTATCCGAAATAGCGAAACAACCGAATTTTTGCAATTGTGAACTTTCTTACTATACTTAGGGCTGTCGTCGGTATTGAGCAACAGAGTGGGACTATCCGGCATATAGAAAGGAAGCCCATGGGTAAAGAAAGAAAGACGCAGAGCGTTCGCATCAGAGCAGCGCGGCTTCTCTTACCGGTATTCTTATTCGGTACACTTGTTGCCGCTCTGATGGTTTTTATTCCCAATAGGGTTGAAAGAAGCTCTATTGTAGAATCTCAGAAGCATACCGTCGGAATCCAGTTTTATATCGTCGAAGACGAACTCATACAAATAATCTCCGATATAAATTTCCTGGCCCAGTTAAGTTGTATACCGGACCTTTTTTCCGATGATCCATGGGAAAAAAGCCGTGCCATGGAAAACATTCGTTGGGATTTCCTGATGTTTAGCAATGCACGTCAAATATACGACCAGGTTCGGCTTATCGACGAAACAGGCTTTGAACGCATTCGGGTTAATCTTATAGATGGGAAGGCCGTTATCGTTCCGCAGGAAGAGCTGCAGGACAAACGAGACCGATACTATTTCACCGAATCATTCAAACTTGAGCCGGGAGAGGCCTATATTTCACCCCTGGATCTTAATATTGAACATGGGGAGCTGGAAGTACCATATAAAGCGATGATCAGAATCGGTATGCCAGTCACCGATCACCTGGGCAAAAAAAGGGGCATCATCGTGCTCAATTATCTCGGTGAGAAACTACTCAAGCGCATGGAGCAGGCCGCCATACTCGGGAATCTCCGCCTCTTTTTTCTTAACTCCGACGGTTATTGGTTTAGAGGTCCAACGGCGGAAGACGAATGGGGGTTCATGTTCGACGATCGCAAAGAACGAACCATTTACGAGCGTTTCCCCGAAGCTGCCGCAGCAATCATGAACTTTGAAGAAGGAAGTATTGAAACACGCTCGGGGCTTTTCAGCTTTTCGACAATCCGCCCCCATGAAAAATGGCAGGCTCCTTTTTCTTTGCTCAAGGTCCACTTCAGCGAAGCGTGGAAATGCGTATCATTTATCAGCAAAACAGATCTCAATCGGCCCATACACCAACGTCTGGCAACGATCGGTATGGGGTGGATCATCTATCTTTTTGTCACATGGCTGATCGTCTGGAATTGGGTCACTGCCGATGAAATGCGAAAACGATCGGAGAGGGAACTTCGCAGGGCCAAGAATGAAGCGGAATCAGCCAATAGGACCAAAACTATTTTTCTGGCCAACATGAGCCATGAAATACGTACGCCAATGAATGCAATCCTCGGTTTCACCGAAATCCTGGAAGCAGAAGAAAGAGACCCTCGTCGACGTAAGTATATCGAGGCAATCAACTCAAGCGGAACAACGCTTTTGGCTATCATCAACGATCTTCTTGATCTTTCCAAGGTCGAAGCAGACAAAATCGTTCTCAAACCGGAACCTACGGATATCACATCTCTTATGGAAGAGCTGCGTTACATCTATGCCCCTCTGGCGGAAAAGAAGCATCTCATCCTCGATGTCGAGATTGCAACGGCGACACCGGAGGCACTCCTCATCGACAGAACACGCCTTCGCCAGATATTGGTGAACCTTGTCGGCAATGCAATAAAATTTACGACAGTCGGAGGAGTGCGAATTGTGATAAACACGTGGAAGCAATCGGAAGAGTCCACAAGCGTGGACCTCCGTATCGATGTGGCCGATTCGGGACCGGGAATTGCAGTTTCCGATCAGGAACGTATTTTCGGTATATTCGAGCAAGGAGAGGTAGCGTGGGACCGCAAGTATGGGGGGACCGGCCTCGGACTCGCCATCAGCCGACGCCTTTCGACATTAATGGGAGGAACCATTTCACTTACAAGCAGTCCCGGCGAAGGGGCTATTTTTTCAATCGAGCTTCCCAATGTCGCCATCGTTGAGAAGGCCTCCCTTGAGAAAGAAAATGAGGATACAGAGAATGTACAATTTTCTCCTTCCAAACTCCTCCTCGTGGATGATGTGCCGGAAAATAATCTCCTGATAAGGGGTTTTCTGAGCGATTGCCCTTTCACGTATCGAGAGGCATCGAACGGGGCGGAAGCACTCTCACAGCTCTCCGACTTCACCCCTGACCTCATTATCTCCGATCTCAAAATGCCGATTATGGGCGGCATACAATTAATAGAAAAGATCAAGGCAGACGAAGGCACAGCCTCTATTCCGATCATTCTGCTCACAGCATCCATCACAAAGAATGATGAGTGGGCCATGAAAATTTATGCCGATTCCTTTCTGCGGAAGCCAATTCGAAAAAGTCGGCTGATAGAAGAGGTAAAACGGTATCTCCCGTATGAAGAGGGGAGCTCATCAGATACCCCTTCCGATGACGAGGACGAAAAAACAACGCCACAGGGAGAGAGAGAAGCTTCTCGCGAAGAGCTGAAAAACCTGATTGCCACCATGGAACGAAGCTTTCTTCCAAGGTTGCACTCCATTGGCCAGGATTTACTTGTTGATGATATCATCGATATTGCAGATGAGATAGGAACATTGGCCCAAAGCTACCACGTTCCTGACCTTGTCAAGTGGGGCACATCCCTGCGGCAGTCGATGCTCTCCTTTGACATTGATGCCGTTCGCCAACAGCTCGCCTCTTTCGATGAATTTTTGGCAGTCATGAAACAGAAGGTGGCAAGCGATGAATGAGAAAGAATATTGGAATATTCTCATCGTTGACGACACGCGCAATAATCTTTTCATTCTCAGCTCCATTCTCAGAAAAAAGGGGTATCGCATAGCCGCTGCCCTGAGCGGTCTGGAAGCTATCGAACTACTTCAGCATAAGCAGTTCGATCTTATACTGCTCGACATCAGGATGCCAGGTATTAACGGTATTGAGACCTGTAAGAGAATAAAAGCCACCCCGGAAACGGCAGAGATTCCCGTTTTGTTTATCTCAGCCATTGACGACCATGACTTGATAGCCGAAGCCTTTGCGGCCGGTGGCCGTGATTATATCCTCAAACCTTTTGAACCTGTGGAACTTATAGCACGGATAGAAACACAACTCGACATTCAACGGGGAAGAAGACTGCTTGAACAGATCAATGCAGGGCTCGAAAAGGTCGTGGAAGAAAAAACCCACGAACTCCACGAAAAGAATAAGGCTCTTGAACGGGCACTTGCAGAGCGGACCATCCTTCTACAGGAGGTCTACCACAGAGTCAACAACAATCTTCAATTTGTAAAAAGCCTCATATCGATTGATAAGCCGGAGAAAGTCTGCCCATGGACAGAAGATTTTTTTAAGCGGTTCGAATCCCGCATTCATTCCCTGGCCTATGTTCATGAACTCCTCTACCGTTCTCCGAATCTGAAAGAGGTGGACATGGCGCTCTATAGTCATGAAATATTTCGGGCGGCACATGAGTCCGCCGAAACATCTCCGACAGACTGTCAACTATTGCTTCACAATACCCCATTTACCTTAGGAATAAATCATGCAATCCCCTGCGGGATGATCATCAATGAACTGATTCGTACCGCCGTCAGCGGCTCAGCCGCATGTACACATGACAATGATCGAATCAGCATCATGTTTTCACAAGAGGGAAACAACTTCGTGATCACGCTAAAACTGGAAGGATCATTGGGAGGAAAAGAAGAGCTGGTCCCTTCGGGAACCGATCTGCTGATTACCACGGTCCTTGCCGAAGAACAGCTGTTTGGGAACATCTCCATTCAGGTCGATGATGTCACAACGATTTCAGTTGTATTCCCCAATATAGAGCTTGGAACATTCAGGGATGTGGATAATCTTTAAAGGCAGTGTCACCTCTCCACTCCCGCTATTCCAAGCCGACCCTTTCCCTCAGAAATTTAACCCTCTCCCTGCATTCGGAGAGCAGAGACTCTTCATCCTCGACCAATACTTTATTGTCATACATGAGGATTTTTCCATCCACTATCACCGTCTCCACATCACTGCCGTGACAGCAGAGGGTAAGTGCGGAATCATAGTCGTGCACAGGGGTCGCCCGTGGATGATCAAGGTTTACAATAATCAGATCAGCCGCCCCACCCTTCTCTATCCTTCTTCCATCAAGGGCCATATGGAGGGCCTCGGTAGGGCTTAGGCTATTGGCGTTATGTGTGGAAACTCTGGAAAGCAGCAAGGAGGCTTTTATTGTTTCAAAGATGTCCTGGGTATCATTACTTGCGGGGCCGTCGGTTCCAAGGAGTATCCGCACATCTCGTGCAAGGAATGTGGATAGAGGCGCAATTCCGGAACCAAGCACTTCATTACTTACGGGGCAGTGAATAACGATAGCTCCAGAGCCGGCAATTCTATCGACATCATGTTCATCGGCCCAGACAGCATGGACAAGCTGCATTCGAGCATCAAGAATACCGAGGGAATCAAGCCACGCGAAAGGAGACATCTGGTATTTCTCTCCACTCATCTCCATCTCATCCAGAGATTCTGCTATATGGATATGTGAAAAAGAACCGTTGTTCAGGGCAAGCTCGTGGCTTTCGAGAAGTGTCCGGGCACTGCATCGCCATGCGGCCAGCGGGCCATTTGCAATGGCAATACGTTCCCCCTTCCATGTCGAATAAAGAGAAGCAAGATGATCGAGAATCTGCCGGGGCTCTTCCGCACCAGCCCCTATATCCGACCAGGAACGGGCCAGTGTCATATAGACTCCCATGTCGTCGGCGGCCTTACAGACGACATGGGTATGTTCCGGAGTGTACGTTACTTTATGATGATCGGTTATATGTGTTGCTCCACAACGGATGTTTTCAAGGATACCCAAGCGTGCGGCAAGATTCATATCATCCGCAGTGAAGGCGGCCTGAAGAGGCCAGATCCGCTCCTTCAGCCAGCGCAAAAGGGGTCTGCCGCTGGCAAGACCCCGCATAAAGGTCTGGGCAAAATGGGTATGCGCATTCGTCAGTCCGGGCACTACCGCACGGTTCGGTGCATGGATAACGGTATCGGCCTCTTGGGAAAGCCCCTGAGGGGCATCTCCCGCTCCCAGCTGTTCAACAACGCCATGCTTCAGGTAGATATATCCCGGCTCTATCCAGCCATCGGGCAGGAGCACGGCGGTCCCGTAGATCAAAACAGAGCGGCAGGAGGGAACCTCATTCATACGAGAGACCGTCCACCATCGACAGGATATATCCCCCCGGTGATAAAATCGTTTTCGATGATCAAACGGATAAGCATGGCAGCCTCTTCCGGAGTTCCTATTCTCTTCAGCAACGACTTCTCCCGCGACCATGTGATTTTCTCTTCGCTTGCCCCGGGCGGCAGAAGGATGGTCCCCGGAGCAATGGCATTCACCCGAATGTAAGGCGCCAACTCGGCCGCAAGGTACTTGGTAACAGAGACAAGGCCTGCCTTTGATGCGGCATGGTGGCTGTAGGAATCCCATACCTGAAAGGCAGATAGATCGGTTATATTGACGATTACCCCGCCCTTCTGTTTCTGCATAATGGGGGCAACAGCCTGAGAACAAAAGAAAGGTCCCTTGAGGTTTACGCTGATAGAAAGATCCCATTCTTTTTCACTGATCTCAAGAAAGGGAGACTTAAGCCAGATTCCGGCACCGTTAATAAGGGTGTCGATCCTCCCAAACCTATTCATGGTTTCTGTTACCAGCCTTTCGATCTGGTGAAGATCGGACACATCGGTCCTGACTGATAGTGCCCCCACCCCCAAGGCCTCTATCGCTTTTTTGGTTTCCTCCGGATTCTCTTCCGGACTGAGATAACTGAAGGCGATGTTGGCTCCCTGTTCGGCAAAATAGAGACCGAATGCTCTTCCTACCCGAATGGCACCTCCCGTTATCAATATCACGCTATCCTTTATCTGCATAATCTTTACTCCTATTGTTTATCGGTTGTTTGCCGCGCATCAACCTTTCAGGGCGCCTTCCAGCATTGCCTGGAAAAAAAACTTTCTGCCGAGAATGAAGGTAAGTAGTACGGGGATCGCAATAACGATACAGGCAGCCGCAAGGGTATGGTACGAGGTTTCGAATGCCGACTGAAAATCATACAAGCCTACCGTAGCTGTTTTGAGTTCATTATTGGTAATAAGGACTACCGCCGACAGAAATTCATTCCATGAGTCTACAAAAACCATAAGGAAAGCAGAGAAAAGGCCAGGGGCGGCCAGTGGGGTTATGACGTACCAAAGAGACTGAAGCGGGGTACAACCGTCCAAATGGGTGGCATCCTCAAGCTCTTCGGGAATTGCATCGATAAAACTCTTTATTATCCAGATGCTTATGGGCAGACCGTAGGAAACATAGACCAAAACAAGAGGGATTCTGGTCTGCAACAGGTGCAGCTGTGAACTCAGCTTATATAAGGGCAGTAAATTTGTAAGATGAGGAATCATCCAGACTGCAAGAATTGCCGTTTGAAGCAGCATACTTCCGCGAAATTTATAGCGTGAAAATCCATATCCTGCCAGGCTTGCAAGAGGAATCGCTATCGCAGAGGCTATGACCGAATTGATGATGGTATTGACCAGATACACATGTACCATGTCGCTTCGAAAGACCTGGGCATACCCGCTAAGAACCCATTTCGGCGGGAAAAAAGTGGGAGGTGCCGTTAGAACGTCTATTTCATTTTTGAATGATGTCATCAGTGTGTAAACAACAGGAAAGATGATGAGAAGACATGTGATGATAAGAAACAGATGCACGAGTATGTTATTAAGAGAAATATGGGAAGGGCGCTTTGCCATAATTAATTCTCCATCTTGATCGTTCGTAGGTAGATGAGCGACACAACACCGGTCAGCAGAAACATCAGAATTCCCAGAGCTGCTCCGGTCCCAAAATCACCGTATTGCCATGTGTTACGATAGAGAAAGATTCCCAAGACCTCTGTCGCCCTTCCAGGACCACCACGGGTGATCGACAATATAATGCTGATGACGTTTATTCCGCGGATGGTATTTATCAATATGTTGATAAGAAGACTGGGCTTCATCAGCGGCATGGTGATTTTGGAAAAGCGTTGCCATGCTGTTGCTCCATCCAAGGAGGCGCATTCGTATATTTCCGATGAAATGGTTTGCAGGCCCCCGAGAAAAAGCAGCGTAGTAAGAGGGAGATTACGCCAGGAAAGGGCGAGAATGACGATGCCCATTGCACCCTTGTCGTCCGTAATCAGCGTCTTATGAAATATCGGCTCCAGCAAGAATTGCAGAACACCATAAGCGGGCTGAAAAAGCCATCGCCACATGGTCCCGGCAATGACCGGCGAAAGCACCCAGGGGGTGAAAATCACTAAAATATAGAAAGGAGATAGTTTCATGCGCCGATTAAGCAGCAGTGCAAGAAAAAGACTTAAGCACAATGTTAATACGAGATAACCCGCAGTAAAAAAGAATGTATGTCGCAAACTTGCCCAGAAATCTGTATCGCTCAGCAAACGAAGGTAATTATCAAGTCCCACAAAACTCATGGAACGCCCTCGCGTTTTGAAAAAGCTCAGATATAACGCATATAAAATCGGGTATACCTGCATGACAAACAAAAAGAAAACCGCGGGCGAAATAAGATAAAAAGCCGTTCTGCCTCTACTGGTCAAGGGAAAACGTTTTTTCAGCAATTCATTGTGTACATCCAATATAATGTCCCTTTCAAATTCGTAAGATGCTTGGAGAATTCAGAGGAGACAGGAGAAGGTGGAATCCCGGCGGGAACCATCTTCTCCTTCATTCATTATCTGTTTACCTCTTCCTGGGCTTGTTTAAGCCTTTCCATACTATCCAAATTCGGATTGGCCAAGAGCGCCTCGAATGTTTGAGCCAGCTTTGTGAGAGCTCGGTCATATTCTGCCAACGCAGGATAGGGAGCTCCATAGGATTCCGTGATCTTCGCAACCTGCTGCCAGTAGGCGTTCTTGAAGGTCGGTGTATCCATGGCAGGACGAAGCGAAGGCAGCCCTCCTATGGCCTCGGCACATTCAGCATTCCGTTCGGTAGTCATGAGCCAATCAATAAAAGCCTTGGCTTCCGCTATATGCTCTGCACCCTGAGGAATGGCAAGTGCCGAACAGGTAATGGCCGCCACAGGTTCTCCGTTTGGTGCCGAAAGATACGGCGCAACAATGATTTTGCCTGCCTCTACCGCTTTTGCCACGGACTGGGCTCCATTATCAAAAATCGTACCATCCGGTGCCGTAAGGGGATTCATATATACGTAGGACCATGAAATACCGGCGAAAGATACCGCATCGCCCTGCATAAAAGGCCTTTCATTGTCGAATCCCGGAGCAAGATCGATCTCGGGTGCGTAACCGTTTTTGAAAAGCGTGCGAAGGAATTCCACGGCATGTGCGGTCTCGGGACTGGCCCAGCCAGCCTGTCCCTTTCCATCGCCATACCTTCCTCCGTAGCTTTTTATAAGGCCATAGTAGAGCCCTTCGGCTCCATACTTCTCCGAGGCCTTAAACGTAATGGCATAGTGTCCTTCGGCCTTAATCCTTTCAGCTTCTTTTAGAAACTCCGTAGTAGTTCTCGGAAAACCATTCGGCCAGGCATCGGCCCAGACATAACTTACCCGTGTGCCGATATTCAATGGGACACACAAAATCCGTCCGTCCGGTGCGGTACATGCAGCCAATGCCCGGGGACTAAGATCTTTATACCATGATGCATTCTTCACATAATCGGTAAGATCCATAAGGGTATCGTTGGTGATGTAAAAAGCCTGCTGTTGGCTGTCCACGTATGAAATTTCCGGAACTTGACCGCCCGCCGTTACGGCAACATTAAGCTTACTGTTAATCTGGTCGTACGGGACAAAAATATTCTCGACTACTTTTCCTGTTTCCGCCTGATACTCCTCCAATGTTTTTTTCAGCCATTCATCACGGATGTTTTCTGGATTAAGCGCGTTATACTTTGTCCAGATGGTAATGCCTTCTTCGCCTTCCTGCTGACCTCCTGCATAGATAGGCAACGTGCTTGATAAAAGCACCAGCATACCAAGAAACGCTTGGATTTTTTTCATAATTCTGACCTCCTAATTATTATGACAATAGGGATGGTCGCTTCAGCGGTAAAGGCCTAAAAGTACCAATTGGGGTACTAAAAAAGTACTAAAGAGCCCTTTCTGCCAGAGAAATAGGAGATATGCGCGTCTGATGTTTCTTACTGTTCCGAATCCTGGTGGTTGAATAAACACAATTTCTTTCCCTGCAATCAACTGCAAACCACACTATGGGAAAAAGCATGCAGCGGCATAAAATAAAGGGATTTACCGGCAAAACAGCATACATACCACCAGGATTCGGAACACTAAACAACTTTTACGAATCATCTAAGTGAATTATGTCTGATCGGTTATGAAAACCACTTTTTGAATATATCGAGCGGATATGATTTTTTACCGTTTGCGTGGCAATAAACAACATCTCAGCAATTTCGTCGTTACTGTATCCCTGAAGCATCAATCCGTACACCTCCCGTTCCCTTCTGCTTAACTGGCGCAAGAGTTCCTGGCGGGTTTTCGTAAAGGATTCGTTCTTCTCCCTGGTGCAATCGTTATGATCTCGTTGCTGCAGCACCGAACCGACCTTTTCTGATATCAAGATATTTCCGGAATGGACCATTCTAATGGAATTAATAAGATCATCCGAAAGCATGTTCTTTAGTAAATACCCCGCAGCGCCGTGCTGCAAGGCTTGTTCGACAAATTCATCATCGGGAAAGGTGGTAAGAATTATCACCTTAACCCCAGGACGAATCATGTAAAGCTTTTGCGAAAGTTCCAGACCATTTATATAGGGCATTTTTACATCTAAAAGTGCCACATCGGGATTTGTTTGTTCAATGATCCGCAATGCCGTTTTTCCGTCGTAGGCAACCCCCGTGATATGAATATCCTTCGCGCGATGTTCTATAACACTTTTTAAGGTATCCACAAAGAGTACCTGATCATCAGCAATAACCAACTCTATCATCGGATACAACCTCCTGGTCTGAAGCGGTACAAAACGGAAAGGTAAGGGTTAAGGAAAATCCAAATTCGGAAGGATTTACCGTGATACTTCCTCCTATCCCGGAAAGTCTTTCACGCATTCCCCATATGCCGATACCCTCATTAAGGTTTTTCACACCTTTACCGTTATCTTTTATCGTAATCTCCATTTCGCCGGTTTCATGTTTCCAATAGAGAATGGTGATACGATTTGCTCTACCATGACGAAAGGCATTTGTGAGGCCCTCTTGAATACAACGGTACACAATTCTGTCGATTTTCTCACCAAAGGTGGTCGGTGCATTCCGAAACTCCAATAAAACTTCAACACCGGTGGCTTTTTCAAAGATCGAAGTCAGTTTTTTTATGGCAACACTATTATAGTTGCGCTTATCATACTGTTTTCTTAACGTGCGCATCGAATTTTCTGTTTCGCTTAAAGCTCCCGACGCCTGCTGATGAATGACATCGCAGTATGCCTTTATACCGTCTCTATCGTCGAGTCTGTCCTTTATGGAATCGGTAATCATCATGATATTCACCATCGAATGGCCGATTATATCATGAAGGTCCTGTGCTATTCTCTTCCGTTCATTATTGGTTGCCTGAGTAATTTCGGTCACTATGCTATTTTGCAATCGCAAATTGGCTTCCATTAGGTTTGAGATCGATATTTCATAATGTTCCAGTATATTTCGAGTTCTGGCCAGCTTACGGGTATACGTGCTCAAGACAAAAAGACATGCATCAACGGCAAAACCGAATACCAGGAAAAGCATTTGGGTACTCATAGGGGGGCTGCTTTGTTCCATATCCCAGATCAGACATGACTTTTGAAAGCTCCATGCCAACAAGATGATCAACATCGACAAAATGAAAGCAACAGAACCAGGTAAGTACATATGCATGTCGAAGAGAATAGACACCAGCAATACCGTTTCTATAGAAATATTGGTTCCAAGGGGAAAACCCAACAGCAGGAAGATCATCGTCCGAAGAAAAAGAATCAGACTATGTAGTACAGCGCTCTGAAAAAATATGGTCGCTATACTGAACATAAGAGAAAGGCAAAGGAGTCCCGCAAATTGAACAACCCATTGATTTGGGAAATCAGGAAGATTCTGTGCGGTGAAGAATAACAGCAGTACAAAAAGGTGTATGAGAAATTGAAGGAGCACTATGTAATACGGTCTATTTCTCATGTATGCAAAATATTGTACCAACAAAACACATGACTGAATAGAAAGCCATCAGATAAATGCCGAGAAAGTGTTTTCGACGGATCGTTACTTCCGGTTCCGATCAGAAGATAACCGTAAAGGCGACGCTTGCTTTTGGAAGCGTTACTGTCATCTCCCAATCGTCATCAACATCGGACTCATCACGCGTCTCCATAAAAAACGGATAGAGAATTCCTGAAATATAGAGGCGACTGGATATCGGCTGGTTAATCGAAAGGCGAAGTCCCAGATCGATATATTCGTCATACTCTAGGTCTTCTAAACCAATACCAGTGTGGGCCTCAATGCCTATACCGAACTCGGAATCAGTCTGGGCAGAAGAGAATAGGTATGCCACATGGGTCCCAACGACTAATAGGTTGGGGTAGCTGGCGGTTTCGCTAGCATAATCGAAGAGAAACATCTGAACTTTAACCCCCGCTTCAATATTCGATGTATGAAGCACCAATTCAGCGGTTCCATCGCTCGAAAGTTGAACACCAAGACCGGAACGAATAGGATCGGCATGAACCTCAGCAGAAAACGAAGAAAGGAAAATAACCATTGCGAAGAAAAAACATACCTTTTTCATAACGTAAAGCCTCCTTCCAAATATGTTTGCTGGTATTAAAAAGTATACCACATAATCATCTCCATCCGTTGACCTTTTACTATACGGATCAAAAAAACGACATTACTGGTTCTGATTGCCTAAAAGGCAAATGCTACGTATATTGACTCCATGAAAAAGAGAAAACAAATAGCCTTAGTGGCACATGACAACCGAAAAAAGGACCTCATTGAGTGGGTTGAATATAATTGGGAATCTTTAATTCCTCATCGCCTCTTCTGTACCGGGACAACCGGTACACTGGTTGAAAAAGCTTTTCTTTCCAAAATTGACGACCAGAAAGATGAGAAGAAATACAGCAAGAGTGATTTGGATATTAAAAAACTGAAATCTGGTCCGTTAGGGGGGGATCAGCAGCTGGGGGCCCTCATAGCAGAAGGAGCAATCGATATGATGATTTTCTTGTGGGACCCCATGGAGCCTCAACCTCATGATGTGGATGTAAAGGCCCTTACCCGGATTGCCGTTTTATACAATGTACCTCTAGCCAATAACCGCTCTACCGCCGACTATATGATCTCATCCAGCCTATTCGAAAGCGAATATGTTCCCCGGCTCAAGGATTACTCCGAGTACATCAACAGAAAAGTTTAACTACTGTCCGGAATCGTGGTGGAAAATGAATAAAATCTCCTTTTCTCGTAGTTACTTATAGTAAGAACAATACGAAAAAGGAGTTTCCCATGTTCCATCCCCCCTCCTGCCCCAACCCCCATTGCCTCAACCACTTCTCTCCAAAAGGCCACTGGTTCTTTAGAACAGGCTCCTACTCCACCCAAACCTCTCCCCGCATCCAAAAGTTCAAATGCAAAACCTGCCACCTCTCCTTCTCCACTCGCACCTTCAGCATCGACTACTGGACCCATTTCCACCTCCCCTACACAACCATCCTCTCTCACCTCGTCACCAGCTCCGGTATCAGAGACCTCTCCCGTATCCTTAAGGTCTCATGCTCCACCATCTCAGACCGTATCCGTCGCCTTTCCCACCAGTGCCTTGCCTCTTCTGCCTCCCTCACCTCAGACATGAACCTCCACGAAGACCTGGTCGCAGACGGCTTTGAAAGCTTTGTCTGTTCCCAGTACCTCCCCAACAACATCCACATCCTGGCAGGAAAAGACTCCCAGTTCTGGTTCCTCTCCGACTATGCACAGCTGACCAGAAAGGGACGTATGACCTGCTATCAGAAGAAGAAAAACAGGGTGATCAAGGAGAAGCTAAAGGTCTATAGAGGAAGTGTTTATCAGTCCTTTCAGAATGTCGTGGCAAAGGTGCTTGCCCTGACCGAGCAATCGGAGAGGGATAGGGTGAAGTTGTATACCGATGAGCATACGCAATACAAAAGAGTGATGAAGGGACTACCGGCAGAGGTGGCCGGAATGATAGAGCACCACAGGATCAGTTCGAAGAGGGTTCGGGATCTGTGTAATCCCCTCTTTAGTGTGAATTATCTTGACAGGGAGATACGGAAGGATGACTCGGATCATGTGAGGCAGACGGTCCAGTTTGCCCGGAGTACGGTGAACATGCTGGAGCGGCTTGAGATCTACCGGTATTATCACAACTTTATGAAGCCCTATCGGGTTGGGGGAAAGGATGAGAAGCGGGGGCAGACACATGGGGTGGTGGCTGGGATAGAAGGGAAAAGGATAGCGTCCGAGCTGAGGAGTTTGTATACCAGGCGGAGGTTTTTCTTACGGAATCAGCCCATGAATCGGAGTGGGAGGGAGCTGTGGGTCAGGTGTATTCCTACACCCTTACGGTGTGAAGGGTTATCCTAAAAGTGCAGTCTAAAAACACCCGAAAATAAAAGGGGTGGATTTATGAGACGTTATAACGAAGAGTTTAGGGAGCAAGCATTAAAGCTGTCGGATGAGATTGGAGTAAAAAAAGCAAGCGGAACAGCTGGGAATCATTTACGGGACACTAATGGACTGGAGGAAAAGCAGAAACCGGAAAAAGGAGGGTTCGGCAGAACCTGAAATACTACCGTTGACGGAACGGGAACGGCACATGCTCAAGGAGATACATGAGTTGAAGGAAGCGAATGAGATCCTGAAGGATGCCCTGGGTTTTTTCGTAAAAGACCGGAAGAAGTAAGCAAAAGGAGCATGTTCGGATACATCCGAGAAACAAAGGGAAGGAAAAGATTTTCAGTTGTGCGGATGTGTAAAGCCCTAAAAGTCAGCGAAACAGGATATTACAAGTGGAAACGCACGGGTAATAAGCCGAAAGCATGGCAGCTTCTTCTGGTCAAAATCCATAAGATTCTTGATGAGCACCCGGATAATCAGAATTATGGGATAAAGAGAATCCTGATAGCACTGGAGCAACGGGGAGAGCGAGTATCACGATCAACAGTCATCAGAGCCATGAGAAAGGGAAATCTTCTTCATGCAAGCCCCAGAAGACCGGAGGGAGTGACAAAAGCGGAGGAAAAAGCACAGAGGCCGAAGAACCTTCTCCAGAGGGACTTTAGTGCAACGGGTCCGAATGAGAAATGGCTTACTGATATAACGCAGATACCCTGTTTAGACGGCACACTTTACATAGCCCCGATCTTTGACTGCTTTGGTGGAGAGATTATTGCACTGGCAATGGAGAGCACCATGAAGAAAGAGCTTTGTATACAAGCGGTGAAGGAGGCATATAGAACCAGGAATCCGGGAAGTGGGGTAATTATTCACAGTGATGCGGGAAGTCAGTACACCAGTGAGTTGTACAAGAAAACACTCGGAGGATTCCACGCTGTACAGAGTATGAGCGATGTGGGGAAGTGCTACGACAATGCGCGTATGGAAAGCTTTTTTGCGACACTGAAAAAGGAAAAACTGTATCAAATGAACACCATGAAAAGGACTAGGGAAGATGTAAAAACCATAGTCTGGCGCTACGTCATGGTATACTACAACCGACAGCGTATAAGCACGGTGAACAAAGGCGGCTTACCGCCGACTATGTTCAGGATTCAGGCCGCAGCAAGACAGGCTGCTGCTTAGCATAACATTTGGGGCGTTTGGGGTCTGCACTTATTTTGACTTTTCCAGTGGATGATTGACTATCTTCCTTCTTATGCATGGGCTTAAAGGTAAAGGAATCACCACGATTCCGGACAGTAGCTACCTGACAAACCTTGGTCGGCTTGAATGAGGATTATACCAGTTTTTCAAATTCCTGCTGATCGGTTCATCTTCCCAGGCCAAATAATCCTGCCACAGCTTTTCCCGGATCAAAAGATAACCATACCCAAGGCTGCGAATTTCTCCGGTTTCGACGGCAGCAGGATAACGCCGTTTGATAACAGATTCCGGAGCCTCATAGGCAAGCCGCCACAACCTTCCTTCTGGAACAGGAAAATCGGGTTCATAGTTAAGGGCATCACGAAAGTCCTTGTAAAAGGTATAGACGTGGTTTAATCCCTGATGGGCAATGACAAGGCTGTCGTCGGAAAGATCCACCGAGGCCACCACCTTCCGATAGAGACCATACGGCGGATCTTGCTTCGGCTTATAGACCGTTATCGTTGCAAACGTCAGAAAAACTCCGACACCGGCCAAGAAGGGCCGCAGCCAAGATTGCCTCCCCAGAGCCTTGGGAAAAAGTTCGGCGGCAAAGAAGCATGTAAGCGCGATCCCGCAGGGTGTGGCCGAAAGGAAAAGACGATAGCCCAAATCCAAACTATCAAGTCGCCAAAAAGGAAAATAGAGCACTGGAATCCCAAGAAGAAGCAAGGAAAACGTTCTTTTTTTGATGACATACAAGAAAGCAAATAGGTATACCAGTAGGAAGAGAAGGCTCATCTCAAGGCAAACGGAAACGGGAAGGTGTTTTCTAAAAAAAGGAGATAAAAGCGGCAGCCCCGGCAGGAGGGAGAAGCCGGCTCGAAATCTAAGGTAATCGCCTTTGAATAAAAGGGCCAGGATAGCCACTACTCCGGCAATGGAAAGCAGAAAAATTTGCAGCCTTCGGGAGAGGCGGGAGCAGAGGAAAAGGAGGAAAAGGACAAACAGATAGACCGCCGTAACGGGATGGCTAAGGACGGCCCCTGCGGCACAGAGAATCGTACCGGCTCCGGACAAAATCGCCGGAGTATCCAGAAAAGAGAGGATACATAAGCAAAAGAAGAGAAAAAAGACAAGCCCCAAAAGATTGTTCAGATAGTTCACCGCCATCAATGCCAGTGAAGGTGAGGCGGATGCAACGAGTGAGGCAAGGAGGGCGAAAGCCCTCTGATTGGAAAACAGCCTGTTGAGAAGTAAAAAAAGAGCAACAGGAAGCAGCGCCGAACATAGGGCCGAGGCAATCTTTACACCGAGGATAGGAGAGCCGGAAAGAAGCCCCAAGAGGCCACTCACATAATAGAACGGAGCCAGGCTGAAATTCTCCAGATGCCCCCGCTCCATAAAGGAACGGGCCTCCATGGCATAAAAATAACCGTCGAGGCCGCACGGTTCCGAGCTTTTACTCAACATAATGAGACGCGAAGAGAAAAGGAGCAGAGACAACAGCAGCAGAATGATCATATCGATCGTCCGCTCACGGCGTTGGGGGAGGCTCACATGCGTTCCTCAAGTCCAGAGAATCGAAAGGCGTACTTGGAGCTTTGCCTGTAAAACCCGAGCTTTCTGACCATGGCAGCGGCAGGATCATTGAAGGACCAAATATGACACACTGCTTCCCGAGCCCTTCGCGTGCGTCCGAGCGCAAGTGCGGCCCGGACCAACTCCGATCCGACGGCCTCAGTCCTGGTATCCGGCAAAACGAAGATGGCGTGTAATTCCTGAATAGAGGCGTCCCGAAGAAGCGCGACGGCCGGGGTCTTACGGAATGTACCGGCGATAAAGCCGGAGAGTGCGCTCCCCGCATCGGCCACAAGAAGGAAGGATTCGGCATCTGCGGTATAGTGCAGATGTCTTGTAAGACGCTCATCATCACCGGGGATCCTGAAACGGGAAGGGTCTGATTCGACATGAAAGCGATCGAATTCGCCCCAAAGGTCCAGCACGGAAGCAAGATCCTCGGCCCTGTAGCTGCGTATCACTCGGCATCCCTCCGAAGGCTATCCAGAAGAGGAGCGTACATCATGAGGGCGTGGTTTTCCGCCACGTACTGGTCATCGATCTCTTGCCCGTCACGCAGCACCCTGCGCCTGAGAATATTGTGGCGCAGGTACACCCCTGCGGCCTCCTGGCTTATCCAGTGCTTTTGCTCGTACACTTCGTAGCGAAGATCGATGGGGCAAGGTGCACTCCAGCTTCCGTGCAAGAATTCATCATCCAACCAGAGACGAAGGCGGTAGGCCACGGCATCGTCGTTACGGATCTGGAGATCACGATAGTTATATACGCAGGTGGCTCCCGATCCGAAGGGCTGGGTGCGGTTCGAATCGGGGAACACATCGTAGCTGTGGCGAAAACGCTCGATTACCGTTAGGGGAGTATGAATCGTCATCCAGTATATCAAATTGGAAAGCTGGCAGAGTCCTCCGCCGATATGGGCCATGGGATGTCCGTTGACCAGAACCATCCCTTTCCTGAATCCCCGCCGATGGGAGGGCGGACCGATGAGCCGCCAATAGGAGAAGACCTCTCCCGGCTCTATCACGACTCCGTCGAGACGACGAACGGCAAGGGAAAGGTTGTGCACCTTGTTTCGCTCAAGCTCTTTATCGCTTCCGCTCAGATGCCGAAACAGAGGCGTCTTATGTTCGGTACAGAGAAAGCCGAAATTTACGGTACCCTTTCTCCTTTTTCGGGGAGAGGAAACGAAGCGGCCTGCAAAGCGTATCCAAAGCACATAACGGAGAAACGTATACACAATCCTGCCGATGAAAATACGAAGAGGCGATCTGTGCTTGGCCGGAACATAATACCTATGCTTTCTTCTATTCAGCATCAAGACACACTATTACGGCCACTCATCAACAAATGTATACAGCATGATCCGATCAGGGTCCACAACCCGATAATACTCTCCGTTTACGTACAACCCCACAGTTCCATCGAGCTTTATGGGAATCACCGTCCTTACCGTTACATAGTCGATTTGTTCGTCCTTGATGATCCTGAAATTCGCAAGGGTATAGGAGGGAGGATAGCGGTCATAGGAAAACCTTTCATGAATAAAATAATCGTAATTATCCGGATCGTAGCCCTTTACATCGCCTTTAAATGCAAGGAGCCGATCCTCGTCATCACAATCTCCGAAGTAGATATCATCTTCTTTTTCTTTACTTCGGAGATATGCATCCACTCGTTTCTGAGGCATGGGCTGCTCATAGGAAACCTTCGTCATTCTGCCTTGCCCATCGGACCCCATCAGATTTTTGATGATATAGCCGTAGCCGGAATCGTTAACGATATAAAGGGTATCGTCACTGTTGCCGTCTTCGGACCGCTTATAGAGGGCCGCAAAATGCTCCTTGAAGTTTTCGCTGTCCTCCTGAAGCATCAGACGCGAATTCTCTTCCTGAACAGCCCGTATGGCCGCAATGTTCGTAAAAGGAATAGGTTTCCCTTTATACAAAAGGCGCATATCAGACAGACAGGTGTCGTCGTATTTACTTCCTTTGTACACCTTCTCAATCTCAAGGGTGATGGTTTGGGCCGTCTGGGGAAGTCCAAACGAGACGGACTGCCATCCCTCCGTATCATCCTTTAGGGTATAGCTTTTCTGCTGAAAGTGCTCTCCGGCGACCTGGGTCAGCTTCAGTTCCGCGACCCGATTATTCTTGTGGTAATAGTCGTTACCGCTTGCAAAGCCATTGACGATCTGAATCTCGTCAAAGGAAACCGGCTGAGCGAATTCAACGGTAACAGCCTCCCCTATCCCCGGACCTCCGGCATCGGCTTCGCACCAGGTGGTGGAAAAATCCCCGTCGAGAATATTAATGGGGGGATAAAGGTATTTCCCCTGAAACTGGGCCTCCACCAACTCCGACGTCGCCGTCACCGATTGGATCTCGGCGTGATCGGTCTGGGCCATAAACCAATGTTCCTGGGCACATAAGGAAAAGGGAAGTAAAAGAAAAAGCACAACACTTTTATAATATTTCACACATAGCTCCTTACCCCTTGATGCGTGTTTTACCTATTCATTCTATACACGTTTTCAAAGTAAGGACAATAGAGCATCCCCTCTGGGATGCTCTAAAAACATGCCGACGCTTTTAGTTCCAAAGCAGTGATTGTTCCGTTTGAGCATCAAAAAACTGCCACGCATTGGGGTCCGGTCTGAAGAAGACCTTCTGGCCGGGACGTATGCCCGATCGGGGATCCGCGAGAAGAACAATCTCCTGTTCGCCACAGCGGCATTGAAGCAAATTATCCCGGCCGAGGGGTTCAACAAGGGAAACAACAGCAGAGGCCGCATCTTCGCTTTCCTCGGATAGGATCTCGATATCTTCAGGACGAATTCCGACCGTGAGGTCTGCAGGCATCGGTTGAGGCGTGCGCTTCCTGGAAATGCGAAGAAGGCTGCCGTCCGACATCTTCACACAGGACATATCGGCCTTATCGATCAGGCTACCCTGCCAGATATTCATCGGCGGATTCCCGACGAATTGTCCGATGAAAAGGGTCCTCGGATGTTCATGCAGTTCCAGTGGCGGTCGATACGACTGAAGTACTCCATCTTTGATCACCGCAACCCTGTCTGCCATGGTCATTGCCTCGACCTGATCGTGGGTCACATAGATGCAGGTGATACCAAGCTCCTTTTGAAGCCGCTTGATCTCGCTTCTCATGGTAATCCGTAATCTTGCATCCAGGTTGGAAAGCGGTTCGTCGAAAAGAAGCAGTTCAGGCTTTTTAATCAGTGCCCGTCCAAGGGCCACTCGCTGCTGCTGTCCCCCGGATAATTCACCGGGCTTGCGGTGCAGAAGGTTTCCAATTCCAAGCATTTCCGCGACCTCCGCAGTCTCCTTTTCCATCTCCTGTTTCGACGCCTTTTTCAGTTTCATGGAAAATGAGATATTCTCAAACACCGTCATATGGGGATAGAGGGCATAGCTTTGGAATACCATACCGATGTTTCGGTCCTTCGGCTGAAGGGTGGTGACATCACGGTCGCCGAAAAAGATGTGTCCGCCATCGGGCTTGTAGATACCCGCGGTCATCAGCAGCGTGGTTGTCTTGCCGCAGCCGGAAGGGCCGAGAAAGGCGACGAACTCGCCACTTTCAATCTCCAGGCTGATTTTATCAACAGCCGTCGAGTTTCCGAATTTCTTTGTCAGTGTATCAAGTATTACCTTCATCTGTTTCCTCGCTTATACGCCACCGTGAGATCCGCCGGAGAAGATCTTCATCAGATATCGTTGGTTGAATGTGTAAAAAATCAGTATGGGAATGAGCTGAAACAAGCCGACGGCGGCCAGCACCCCGTACTGAATGGAAAGAGAATCACTGTGCATCATTGAATTCAGGTAGGTGGAAATAACCGCTTTCGAACCGCTTGTAAGAAAGGTATAGGGAATAAGAAACGAACTCCATCCCGTCATAAAAGAGAAGATCGAGAGTGCCGCAATTCCCGGACGAATCTGAGGTACCATGATGTTCCAGAAGGTCCTAAAACGGGAACAGCCGTCGATCAGGGCTGCCCGTTCGATATCCCAGGAAACGGCATCGAAAAAGCCTTTCATCAGCCACATACCAAGGGGAAGTTGCAGGGCAAGACTGACCAGGATAACCCCTCCCATGGTGTTGTAGCCCATAAAATTGCCGAGAACCGGAAGATGCGAGAAAAAGCGGAGTACAAAATAGATGGCGATCAGGAGGGTGATACTTGGGAATGCATGAAGCACCAAGGTCAGCGACAGAAAGGACTTGCGTCCCGGAAATTTGATGCGGGAAAGCGCGTATCCCGCCGAAGCGGAAACGACCAAAACTCCGATGGTCATCAAAAGAGCAAGAATAAAGGTATTGAAGGTCACGATCCAGATATCGGGATTGTGGAGAAACTGCCAGTTTTTCAGGGTAAGTCCTCCGAAATTTCCATTAATGTCTACCGGTTTCAAGCCATACGTCCTCTCCGAGAAGGTCGAGATAAACAACCAAAGGTATCCGACGATAATCGGGAGAGAAAGGACCAGCAGTATCAGAAAGGCCAGGGGCGTAAAATAGTCTCGATGTTTTTTCATGGTACGCTTCCTCATAATTCATCAATCAACGGCTCTTTTACCAGATCGTTGAACTTGAAATACTTCAGATAGATAATGGCGAAAATAACCCCGACGAAGACGAGAATCGCCGAGAGAGCGGCCCCAAAGCCGTACTGGAAATTTCCATAGTAATTATTCAGGGCCTTGTGATAGGACCAAAGGGCCCACACCTCTGTTCCGAAATTACCATCTGTCAGGATAAGGATGCTTTCGAAAGAGGTAAGAAGAGAGAGGGTTTGGTAGGTGGTCACAAACAACAAGGGCCATTTAAGTTGGGGAAGAATGATATATCGTGCCCGGTTAAAAAAAGAGGCGCCATCTACGAGGGAGGAAACCATGATATCGTTCGGTATGGCTTCTATTGCGGAAGAGAAGAGAATCATTCCGAACGATGCCCCGATATAGCCGTTCACCAAAACCGCAAAAAGCATGGCATATTCCGGAAGCCAGTTACTGGTGGAAAGGCCAAAGGGTATCCGAAACAGCTGGTTGATAACGCCGTAGGGAGCATCTGCCGCAAGCATCGTCCACATGAGAACATACACCACCGGCGGCGTGATCCTCGGAAGCAGCCATAATGAACGAAAAATCTCGCCGAGTCGTTTCGGCATGTGATGGGCGAGAATAGCGACCAAAAGCCCCATACCGACATTAAAAAAGCTCAGGGTGCAGGCAACATAGATCAGCGTGGTGGCAAAATTTGACCCCGAGTCGGGATGCTTCAGAATTTTTATATAATTGGCAAAACCTGTCCATGACCAGTTTGAAAATCCCGTTACCGAGCTCATGTTCGTCAGGGAAATACCTAAGGTAAGTATTACAGGAATAAAAAAATAGAGCACGACCAACACCGCTGCGGGAAGTATGAACCAGTAACCGGTCAAAGACCGTTTGTGTTTTCTCATGCATTACACTCCTTGATGAAAAACAAAAAGATCGGTCCGGAAACTCTTTCCCGGACCGACGGAACCTGTCTCATTTCACAATCAGCTGATCATCAAGTTCAAGTTTCATGACCTTAACGGCATCCTCGGCAGCCTCTTCGGGGCTTTTCTCCCCTTGCTCCGCTGCAACCATATTATCCCAGAGACTATCGAACCAGGTACCATAGAGAACATGGTTGGGCTGGTAGAAATTGTTGTCGAGCAGATAGGTAACATCCGCAAGAAATTTGTTTGATGTATAGGCATCATAGTGTGCTTGGGATTGAAGGATGCCGAGGTGTCCGCTTTCCACCGCATGTCGGGTATTTCGTTCTGTTGTCGTCATGAGAGCAATCAGCCGTTCGGCAAGTTCCTGGTCTGTAGATCCCGAGGCTCTTTCACTGGATATCAGATAGACAAGCGGATGACTCAGCGTGCTTCCCTTCCGACCTCGTATTCCGCTTGGTTCATAGGCATATCCGATATTCGCAAACAGGGCATCTTCACCACCTTCGGCATAGTTCTTCGCCCAGTCGGCCCACATCCATGTGCCGCCGTTAAAGAAAAGCGCCTTGTTATTGGAAACGACATCGTGCCAAATGTTCCACTCCGTTCCGATATAGGTGGCAGGGGTGATTCCCGTCTCTACACAGGAGCGTTGAAATGCATAAAATCTAACCAAGGCATCCCTTGTTACGACCAGCTTATCCTCCTGTGCGTCGTAGATCTCTCCGCCGAAGGCGCGATAAAATTGTACGAAATCACCGCCTTTTTTGGGTCGGTGCCAATACCCGTACCCAGGTTCCACGACCCCCATCTCCACTGCTTTTTGGGCTGTCGAGACTATATCCTGCAAGGTAAATTTTCCTTCTTCGATATCCTTTGGAAGTTGGGCGATTTGTGCGTCCGTAAAACCCACCTTTTTGAGCAAAGTTTTATTGAAATACATGGGTCGGGCCTCGGTGTCCTGCGGAACACCCCAGATATTGCCATGCCAGGATGCACAGTTCCAAAGCGAAGGAATAACATCTGCAAATTGTTCCGCCTCACCCTGAATCTCCTCCACGGAAGAGGCCAGAGGAACAATGTATCCCGCCTGTCCCCACGTTGCGATATCTTCATGTCCCGACACAACGATCAGCGGAGCCTCCCCGGAGTCTGCGGCAAGGGAGTATTTTTTCTTATAGCCGCCCCAATCCCCTTCATCCAGTACCGGCACCGCTTCCACGGTAATCTGGCTTCCTTCGGCTTTGAGCTGGGCATTGAGCTCCTTAGCGGCCTCAACTGCAAGGTCGGCCCGCCAATGGTTGATACCACCCTCTCTTGTCCAGACCTCAATGCTAACGGTACGAGGCCCGGATGAAGCCTCCTGGCCTCCGTTCGCATACAGTGTGGTTGCCGCCAGGCACAAAATCAGCATCACCGCAAAACAGTTCTTTTTCATGAGTCCCTCCTCATCTTGATTTGCAAATATTTAGAAAACGCTTGCGTAATTATTGCAACAGGTTTACACTGCTGTCAAGTTTTTTTTGTGATAGGATGTACACAGGATGACGCTGAAAGAATTGTCGGAACAACTGAACGTATCCCCTTCAACGATATCGCGTGTATTAAACGACAAACCGGGAATCAGCAGTAAAACCAGAGAGAAGGTCTTGGAGGCGGTAAAACAAACCGGCTTTTCCCTAAATTACGCCGCGCGTAACCTTGCAACTTCGGAACCACGATTTATCGGAATCATCGGAAGAAAACGAGGTGGTCAACAAGACAGCATTTTTTTTCATCACTCTATGGCACAGTTTGAGGAATACTTTGAACATAGTGAGTATCAATGTGTCAATCTATCGGTGTACAAAGAAGAGGTGGACTTTACCGGGACCCCGCTCTCGGTATCGGATTTTGCAGGATTTATCGTTCGGGGACAGAGCTTTCCCGTCAGGACGATTCTCACGCTTAAACAGACCGGTGTTCCCATCATCCTCTTGGAAAACAAGCTTTCAGAAACAAACCTCGACCATGTTGTCTGCGAAGACAGGCAGATAGCCTTCGACCTGACAAAACACCTGATCGATAGAGGCTACAAAAAAATCGTACATATAACGGGGCCTGAGAGCTGGTACAACAATAGAGAACGTATAGCAGGCTATATCGATGCGCTTACCCAGGCGGGCCTGAAGTCTGAAATTCTGTCGATGGAAGACACCACAGTCGACACCGGGTCGGAGGCTTTCGAGCGATTACAACCGAATAAACTCGAACATCTCGGTATCATGATGGTCAATGACGCCATGGCAATCGGTTTCCTCGATACCGCCCGAAAAAGAGGCTTTCTTGTCCCCTCGGACATCGGGGTAACTGGATTCGATGATATCCCCTGGGCCCGGCTTGCCTACCCGCCGCTGACAACGGCCCGAGTTTTTATCGAGCAGATGGGAAAACTTGCCGCAGGGCGATTGATGCAAATGATCGAAGATCCCGACAGCAGGCCCATTGCAATACGAGTTCCCGGAGAGATCATTATTCGGGAAAGCACCTAACGTTTCTTACAGAGGTTCAACATGAAAATAATCGGCCACCGCGGGGTCCCCGCACAAAAACCGGAAAACACCCTGGCATCATACCAGAGAGCCGTCGAGCTTGGTGTCAAGATGATAGAACTTGATGTCTATGTCTGCAGAACCGGCGAACTTGTCATCATGCACGACGATAGAATAGACAGGACGACAAACGGAAGCGGACTAGTGTACGAAAAGACATTGAAAGAGCTTAAGGGCTTTGATGCAGGAGAAGGCGAGCAGATTCCAACCCTTCAGGAGGCTTTGGACCTTTTGGCCGGAAAAACGGATGTCAATATCGAACTTAAAGGAAGAGGGACAGGAGAAGCTCTTCATGCATTTCTTTCCCGCTACCTGCCGGAGCGTTCATGGGAACCTGAATCTCTTCTGGTCTCTTCTTTCAATCTTCCGATGCTGCATGAGTTCGCGTGTTTAGAGCCTGATATTCCCATAGGCGCACTCCACGGAGGAATACCCATCAACTACAGCGACTTTGTAAAGCCGATGCACCCCTATTCTCTGCACTATAATCTTGAATTTATCGATCAGAAGATGGTCGACCATGCTCATCGGCAGGGCTACCAGGTCTATATCTACACGGTGAATCATCAAGACGACTATTTGCGTATGAAACAAATGGGAGTGGATGGGGTCTTCACAAACGACCCCACCGCCCTGTAGGAGCTTCGCCCATTACGATCGAGCGTCTTGCTCCATGCGTTCTATAACCTGTGCCATCGTCCCCGAAAAGGGGCCTGGCTGTTCCATTTTCAGGGAACAAAGGGCTGCCGCAAAGGAGACCGATTCCTGTGGACCATGGTCGATCCGCCTTGCCAGGTAAGCGGCAAAGGTCGTATCCCCTCGCCCGGTTCGTCCCGAGAGGTTTTTCGGCGTAAAGGGGGCCCGATATACCCTTCCGTCGGTATAGAGTATCACCTCGCTGTTGTGGGTGACCATCACCTCCCGTGCTCCCCAGGAGGCAAGCAGCTCGGCAGCTTCTTCGCGGTCATCAGAACCGGTGAGAATCTTTGCCTCTGCGGCATCGGTTTTCAGATAGTGGATCATTGGAAGGTAGCGTTTCTTATCCGCCCAATCGGAAAAGGAAAGGGCCTTTCCGTCATTGCACCGCAAAACGCCCTGGGCATCCAGAGCGACCTTTCCGTGCTTCGCGCATAAGGGTATCAGGCTATCCGGTATCTCTCCCCGGAAAAGCCCGGCAAGATGAATGATCGATCCATCGAGATGGGCCTCAACCGAATCATCGAAGGGCCGGGCCTGCGACAACAGAACCACATCCCGGGTTTCACAGTCCGCGGTATGGTAGATGTTTCTGATACTGGTTGTGGCGGGCGAATCGAATCTGACGACATCGATTCCCCTGTCACGAATGACATTCAAAGCCTCATCGTCATCGGCAGACGCGATGGTTAAAACACGGACCGCTTTCCCTGCACTTTTTGCCGCTGCCGAAGAGTAGATGACCGGTCCCCCGGTAAAACGCTGCACACCGTCAACGTACTCCATAATGTCCTTGGAAATATGTCCGACCATGGTGATGTCCATTTTTATGCCTCCCTGTTATGGTCTTATTGTTTCGGATGTTTAATCCAATCGGTATCGTATAAACGTAATTTCCTGCCCGAATTCCGCCGAAGAACGGTCCGCAGCAGATCCACATTGTTCGTCGTAATCGAATAGACGCCGAGGGTAATCAATTCCTGCATACGTTCTTCATCGTCTACGGTCCAAACCAAAATGGGAATATCATAGAGCCTTGAATAGCCCATAAACTCCGGCCTTAAATCTTCACACGAGATATTAAGACCAAAACAATTCAGCTCCTTCACCGCCGATAGTTGCGCCCTCATATAATCACGATAGTCCGGAACCTTTTTCCAATCCCACGGATCGGCATTATACAGAACCCGCGACCTGGGGCTTTTTCTATGCAACTCCTCTACTTCCGGCCGCCCACATCCGGAAAAAATAAAAGGCCGTTCAGACTCGTGGCGATCCAATATACGCAGCAGAGGGTCGATAACCCGCTGCTCTTTGATATCGAGGTTCAGGCCAATGCGGTGATCCTCGCATATTCGCAGTGCTTGCTCAAGTGTAATAACAGTGGGATTCGTCTCAAATAATTGAGCGGATGTGGCCTCAGCAATCACCGAATCGCCAACTGCCGGGTCATGAGAGAGTATGACCACGTTATCGAGGGTGGCACGGACATCGATCTCGATGATATCGGGGCGCTTCTCACATGCAAGTTTCAGATAGGCCATGCTGTTGGCCGGGGTTGAAAACCCTCCGCTGTGAACGGTAATTAAAGGCCTGTGTTCCGTTGTCATTATTTCAAGCTCATCGAAAAACCCTTCGTATAATACTTATATACGAAGTTGGAAAAGAGCAGTACCGGCACCGTTGTCAACAATCCGATACTCATCAATTCGCCCCATAGCGTCTCGTACTCACCTATGTAGTTGACAATAACCAGCGGCAAGGTTTCCAGAGAGGGGGTCCTGACAAAGAGCAGGGCGAAGAGAAACTCATCCCATGCAGAGATGATCCCGAAGATGGAAGTGGCGATAATACCCGTCCTGGCAAGGGGAAGAACAATGTTACCCAAGATGTACCAGCGACTTGCCCCGTCGATAAGGGCAGCCTCTTCAAAGGAAATCGGAACAGATTTAAGAAATCCGAAAATCATCCAGATACAATAGGGCAAGGTATAGACCTGATAGACCAGGATAAGACCAAGCAACTTGTTGATCAGGTGCATCGAGTTGAACATGGTATAGAGAGGAATCGCCAGTACGACCGGGGGCAATATTTTTACAACCAAGACCCACACAAGGAAAAGCGAGTTGAATGCCAAGGGAAACCGGTATCGAACCAGAGCATATGCAGCGGTAAAGGAGAGGAAAAGAGAAAGGCCTGTGGCACATACGGCCACAATCAGGCTGTTGAGCATGTTGTGCAAAAAGCCCGATTGTAAAACCGCTTTATAATTCATGAAGGTAGGATCATGAGGGAACAGGGTCGGCTTCGGAAGAATAACCTCTACCGGTGTCTTACAGGATGTTACGATGATCCAATAAATAGGGAACAGGATGATACCCATGATGACGGCCAATGCAATCCAGAACAGGGGATTGGAACTTTTCTTTCGTATATGCCTTCTCATGCATCCTCCTGAAGGATCTTCCTGATGTAGATCAGGGAAATCCCGGCCGCAACGATCAGGGTAATGATGGAAGCGGTTGAGGCCCTTCCCAAATTGAAATAGGAAAAGCCTTCACGATAGATAAAGTAAGAGAGCGTCTCCGTCGAGTTGCCCGGACCGCCCTGGGTCAAGGCATACACCTTGCCGAAGAGCTTGAAGGTATCGATTGTTCTCAGCATGATCAGAAGCATGATCTGGCTTGAGAGGATAGGCAGGGTAATTCGTCCGACGATTTGATGGTATTTTGCTCCGTCGATTTGTGCAGCCTCGTAGATTTCACCTGGTATCGAACTCATCGCCGCCTGGGTCATGATGAAAGTAAAGGGGGTCCACTGCCAGATATCGACGATGACAATGGAGAAGAGAGCCTTCCCCTGATCGATCAGCCACCCCACGGGCTTTGCGCCAATGGATCGCAGCGTTGCGTTAAAAAGACCGATATCGTAATGGTACAGGGTCTTCCAGATGGCACAGATGACCATCGTCGATATCATCATGGGAAAAATCGATATGATCATGAATACCCTTTTACCGGCGAAGCGGCCGTCGAAAATAAGAGCGAGGATGATCCCGCCCGCAACCTCCGCCGCCGTGGCCAAAAGCGAGAAAAGCAGGGTATTGAGAAATGCCTGTTGAAATAGCTGTTCGCTTAGGATCTCCTTAAAATTACCAAGGCCGACAAAGGTTTTTATATCGGTAATATAATTGTATTTGAAAAAAGAGAGGTCGACGACATGGATGACAGGATAGATGGTCAGCCAAGCCATAATTGCCGCCGCCGGGGAAATCAGAATGAAAAAAAAGAGATTTTTCCGGATGTAATTTCCAGTCCTCATGTAGTAATCTCCTGTCGCATAAAAATGAGTACCGAAACGCAATAGAGAGCACATAAGGCCGGGCCGGGATGCCCCGGCCTTATCGTGGATAGCGGCTACTTAAGAATATTGGTAATGCCCTTCTCTGCTTCCGTCAGAGCCTGCTCAGCGCTTATATTCCCCATAAGGGCGAACTGAAGCACTGTACCAAGTTGGTCCTCCACTTCCTTCCACTTTGTTGTTCGTGTACGGGCCACGCCGTTGAGCAAGGCATCGAGCTGTGCCGGATACCAGGGATATTTTTCCTGCTGGGAGGTGAGCCTATAGACCTCGCTTCTCGTCGGCGGTAATCCTACACTATCGGACATTGCAACCTGCATATCGTAACTTGTCAGAAAGCGCAGGAAATCAAAGGCGGCCTGCTGGTGTTTCGAGGCCTTTGGAATTCCGGCCAGCCACACCCCGATCATTGGTGACGATTTCTCAACCTCGCCGGGATGTTTGATCACCTTGACCTTTCCGACAACGGAAGATTTCTCGGGGTTTTCCAAATCGCCTATCCAGCCAGGCCACACCTCGGTTGCTATCGCCGCTTTGCCGGAATAGATGGCGTCTTTAACCTGGGCCGACTGATACATGGAGACGCCTTCGGGAGCGTACGTGCTCAGCTCAAGAAAATAGTGTAACGCGTTGAGTCCTTCGGGTGAGTTGATGGTTACATTGCCGTCGGCATCGAGGATCTTTCCGCCGAAAGCCCAGAAGATGGGAAGAAATCCGGTAACAATTGGATTGCCTTTTACCCCTCTGAAGACGACGCCGTCGATGGAAGGCTCGTTTTTATCGATAGTCTTCACCGCCGTAAGGACTTGCGACCAGGATTGTGGCTCTTGGAGGCCGTACTTTGCAAACAGGTCCGTTCGATAGGCAAACAGCTCTACGTTACCTGCAAAGGGAAGTGCATAGAGTGTTCCATGTGCCGTATAGGGATAGCGCCCCAGCCTCAGCGTCGGTTCGATGAAGTCGGGATCGATGCTAACTCCGGCCTGCTCGTAAAGGTCATCAAGGTTTGCAAGCCAGTTTACCTCCAGAAACTGGGTGGCATTGGGATCATCGATGAGAATCACATCGTATGTACCTGTTTCACTTCTCATGTCGATCACGGTTTTTTCAAATAGACTGCTTCCCGAGAGTTTCAACACCTCAAAGGATACCTCGGGATGCTTCTCGTGGTATGCGTCCGCCGCCATCTGCATTGCTTCGCCGTAGGCACCGTCCCGGCCGGCAATTGTCAACTTGATCTCTGTTTCCCCACCCTCCTGGGCTCCGCCGGCAAAGAGCAGGCCGACGGCCGAGAAAAGAAAACACAGCATAGCTATTCGCTTCTTCATATATCCCTCCTGTTGATTGATATCCTATCATGCATGGTCCCACAAGCAAGCTTGTTCGGATTTTCACTTAACAACTCGATACCGCATAGGTTATACTTTCTACTTAGCATATGACGCTCATAAACTAAGCAACGACATGGAGCTGCTATGATTACACATAGGGTTAAACGACAAGATCTTATCATGGCGCTGTTTGTCCTTTTTTCCTCCGAATACGATCGTCAGTCCCATGAATCCATCCTCGATATCGTGATACCGATATCGGAGGTAAAAGCGTATATCGAAAAACGTTTCCGCGTTTCCTATTCCGGAAGTAGCTGGATCTATACGCAAATTCACAACTATGAAGACGAGATCGGATACCGGCTCTTCGATAAAGAACGTACCGCCAAGGATGAATACGCCCTGCGTTTACACCGTTCCATGCTGGCCTTTACCCAAAAACGGCACCTTTACATCAACCAAAAGATAAAAGTCAGTAATGCCCTCTACGATATGATCCTACACCGAAGTGACAGCCGTCAGTATGCAGATACCTCGGCACCGACGATTAAGCTGCTCATCGATGCCGGTAGTACCGTCTATCACCTCGCAGACATCATTGCAAACCACAGCAGCGAATCGCCTATTTATTATGAGGTATTCACCCATAACATCAGTATCATTGAACGATTTCTCGAACCACATGTAAAAACGGAGCAGATCACGGTCAAAACCCCGACAGGAGAGGTAGATCCCGTTACCAATTCGATTCTCGGAGACGATATCTCTCTTTATAAAGGGCCCGCCTTCGACATGATTATCCAAGGAACCTCATTCTTATTCGACGGAACCGTAGGTGTGGAGCAGGAACGGGAAAGCAGGGTTAAACAAAAAATTCTCCAAGAGACGCAAGGTCCGAAAATCCTCATCCTCACCGGACATGAAATCCGTACGGAGCCTCCGGAAAAATCCCAATTCTCCTTTGGAAAACTCACGGATTTCGACCTCCTGGTGGTACCCTTCAATGCCAGAAGCAAGGCGAAAAATCTCAACGCCATGCTCGAACGCTATGAATCGGTACTGAAACCGGAGATTATGAACTGGAATTACAGGATCTATCATATCCAATAGTACCTTTTCTCTGTCAGATGCATGCTATATGCTGGTGGGCATGGAACCTTTTGAGATCATCAAAGCAGAATCGTCTCACATTCCCGATCTATGTAAACTTCTGGAAATTCTTTTTTCCCAGGAAGAGGAGTTTTGTCCGGACCGATCAAAACAGGAAGCGGGACTTCGCATGATTATCGAAAATCCCGATACAGGTTTCGTCCTTGCCGCGCTGAAGCATGGAAGCATCGTCGGCATGGTAAATATTCTTTTTACCGTCTCAACAGCCCTCGGAGCACGGGTTGCTCTCCTTGAAGACCTCATTGTTCGCCCCGAAGAGCGAAGAAAGGGCATAGGGAAAGGGCTTATCACCGAGGCATCAAGGTGCGCAAAACAAGCAGGTTGCATGCGACTTACCCTTTTGACCGACGGGGCCAATACCACCGCTCATCATTTCTATCAAAAGAATGGCTTTTCATATTCAAACATGCAAATATTCAGAAAACTGCTTTAATTAAGGATAAAGCCATAAGAGTTTCCTTGACAGCTTTGCCTTGGCGATCAAGAATAGGGTATGTCAACAAGGAGGAGGCATTATGGAATTTGGAAATCCCTTCAGCGTAAAAGATAACGACAGAATGCTCAATCACGGCGAGTTGGTACGGGCCATCAGAATGATGGTTGCGGCGGAATACGAGGCAACTCAGCTCTATGAACAGTTGGCTGCATCAACGGACAATACCCTTGCAAGCCAGGTATTACTAGATATTGCCGACGAAGAAAAGGTACACGCAGGAGAATTCCTTCGCTTACTCAAGGAACTGGCACCAGAAGAAGAGGGTTTTTACCAACAGGGCGCCGAGGAAGTCGAAGAAGAGTTCCTGGGAGGAGCCTCGAAGTCGACCGGTACCGCTTCACAGGAATCAGGTGGTCTTGGTATCGGCAGCCTAAAGGGCCGGGAATAGGAGGTAACATGGATATCCTGAAACGAGATCTCGCACCGATAAGCGATGCTGCATGGAAAGAAATAGACGAGATGGCGAGGGAGACTCTGGCTGCCAATTTGTCGGGACGAAAGTTCCTTGACGTATCGGGCCCTCACGGTATTGGATACACGAGTGTGGACCTGGGGCGTCTCTCCCTCAGCAAGGACCAAAAAAAAGACGAGGTCCGATACGGTGTCTATATGGTTCAGCCCCTGGTGGAAAGCCGTATCGGTTTTTCTCTGAAAACCTGGGAACTGGACAACATCGAACGGGGGGCCCTTGATATCGATCTGACCCCAGTCGTAACGGCGGCAAAAAAGATGGCGGCTTTTGAGGAAACGGCAATTTTCAAGGGTTTTAAGCCCGGTATGATTACCGGTATCCAGGATGCCGTCGACAGCGAGAAAATACCGCTTAAGCTCGAAAATGCAGCGATCGTCGATGCCGTTTCCGAAGCAAAAACCAGGTTGCTTGCGGAAGGTGTCAGGGGTGCAAGTAACCTTATTGTCAATTCCGAATTGTGGAAGTTCATGGGTCGTCCGACCCCTGGCGGCTCACTAAAAACCTTGGTGGAAAAGCAAATTGAGGGTAAAGTCATCTACTCAGGGTTTGTAGATACAGCCCTCCTCGCCTCCGATCGTGGAGGAGACTTTGAACTCACCCTGGGGCAGGACCTTTCCATAGGCTACCATCACCACGATTCCGAAGAGGTTCATCTTTTCTTCTCGGAATCTTTTAGTTTCCGCGTCATTACCCCGGAAGCTCTGGTCTGCTTTAGTATGTAATTCTATGCTTCCCGGCTTCACGGTCGGGGAGCTCTTTTTACCGGCAATCTTTCCCACGGGTATATATTTAACATAGTGTTCCGAATCCTGGTGGTCAAAGCATCCTAATTCTTTTTCTTTCCATCAATTACAAGACTACAGGTGTAAAAGATCAAGTAATCCGGGAAATGAAAGGATTTCTCCGGGGAAAACGGCATAAAACCACCAGGATTCCGGACACTAGTTCATGCCTGCCTCTTCGCACGACTTTTCGGTACGAGAGAGTGTGCTGCCCCTCGAATCCATGACAGCATAAAGCTGCTGGATTACATACAGAATACCCTCGGCAATTCGTGTACCTGCATTGGTTAGTCCATATTCCACATGAGGAGGCCCTTTTTCCAACTCCCGGCGATAAATAAGACCTTCTTCTTCCAGAAGTTTGAGACTCTTCGACAGCATTCGCTCGCTAATTCCCTCTATCGATCGAGATAGTGTACCGAAACGTGCAGGCCCCTCTTGAAGGCGTGCAAGGATAAGGACGCCCCAGCGACTGAATATATGCAGAAAAGCGGACCGGGAGGGACAACCGGCGGCAAACACATCGTACGGAATTTGCTTCATATCATCACCATGCAAAAAAAATCATTGAACAATACTAAACGTAGCATAAAAAAAAAGAGTTGTCACTTACGAAAAGTTAGTACTATATTTCATGAGTAACTAACTTTTCGTAAGGAGAAAAAGATGATGTATGGAGTAACAGGGGCCACAGGAGAGCTTGGATCACTGGTAGTTTCACAGTTGATAAACCTCGGTGTTCAGCCTTCCTCTATCATTGGCCTTGCAAGAAACAGATCAAAAGCGGCACATCTCGAAAAGCAAGGAATTACCGTACGTATCGGCGATTATGACGATCAAGCGTCACTAAGGAAGGCCTTCACCGGGGTGGACCGCCTTCTTTTGATATCAGGTTCCGAAGTGGGGAAACGAGCCGCACAGCATCAGAACGTTATTGAGGCTGCACAGGCTGCCGGTACCAAAACAATCGCCTACACAAGCATCTCCAGAGCCGATACCTCAAACAATCCGCTAGCCCCCGAGCATAAAGCGACTGAGGAGCTATTAAGGCATTCCGGCCTTACATCCGTTATCCTCAGAAATAACTGGTATGCGGAAAATTATACCGGAGATATTCGGGCTGCCCGAGACTCCGGCACAATAGCTGCAGCCGCGGGAGACGGCAAAGTAGCATCGGCTTCCAAAAGTGACTATGCCGAAGCAGCGGCAAAAGTACTTGTATCGGAAAGCTACGACGGCATGACCCTGGAACTCGCAGGCACCCCCTGGAACTATGAGCAGCTTGCCTCAGCCGCAGGAAAGGCACTTGGAAAGGATATTCGGTATGAGCGGATCAGTATCGAAGAACGGAAACAACGATTGGTTGCAGCAGGAATGCCCGAAGCCGGGGCCGCTTTCTATGCGCAACTCGACGAATCCATAGCTGCCGGAACCCTTGATATCTCAAGCAGCGATCTCGAAAAAGTATTGGAGCGCCCACCGCTTTCTCTTGAAGAGCAAGTGAAAAAGCTGCTTTAGCAGTCATATCGTTGGGGAGGCCTATCCCTCCCTAACGATTATCGGTTATTGCTTTCTCGCAGAGAACGGCCCCATTCAACGACCTGATGTTCCTGTCAACATATGTCAACATATTCCCAATCGCCTCCAAGGACCGTGCCGATAACGATCTACCAAGCCCCTTTATTTAAGATGCCATCATGGAAAAGTCCTCTGGAGCATCGTTCGGCACATCCCCGAAGCTACCCGTCGTGATAGATCAACAAAACTGCAAAGCAATAGCCCGCTTTCCCAGAATATGATCGTCAAACACAAGGCGGGCCTTTCGACCGGACATCCCCAGACAGACATGTAAGGGAAGCAGATGTTCCTCTCTCGGATGGCAGTACCTGGCATGGGGAGCATCAGTCCAGGCAGTTAGTTTTTCTTCTCGCTCGGAGATGCTGTAATCACCGGTACAAACATCGACAAGCCATTCCTGAAACTCATCATTTGCAGGATCCTCTTGATTCGACGAATCCCAGGTAAAGGCCCTCATATTGTGAAACGAAAAGCCGGATCCGATAATAAGGATGTTTTCATCGGCCAACGATCGAAGGGCCCGACCCAAGGCAATATGCTGTTGCGGCTCCAATCCCCGGATAAGGGACAATTGCGTCATGGGAATATCAGCATCGGGATACATCATTTTCAAGGGAATGAATAGGCCGTGATCAAAACCACGTCTCTCATCTATTCTCGAAGCAATGTCGGCCTCCTGAAGAAAGCCTTGCATGGTTTGCGCCAAACGAGGCGCTCCTGGCGCAGGGTATTGCAGCTCGTATGCCTCCTTCGGAAAGCCATAGTAATCATAAAACAGCGACGGGGACTCGGCTCCGATGATGGTCGGAAGCGACTCCTCCCAGTGGGCACTCACAACGACAACAGCTTCCGGTTTCGGCAACTGCCGGGGAAGCTCCTTCATAAAAGCAATCATCGCCGCATGACTTGGGTCGCCTAAAATTGGGAGAGGACCGCCTCCATGAGAAAGATAGATGATATTTCCAGGCCTCTTTTCCGAACAATCTGCCATAAATTTCTCTCCTATAACGGCTATTATATGAGAAAAATTTGAAGATGCTACTATGCTTCCGGGAAAAATGCGTCCCAGATGCCATCTTCAAGCCGACGGCCGCGCTCTCCCAGTCGCCTCGAGAGGGAGAGATAGATAGCCTGCACAATGGCATGCTGAGCGATCCGGGAGGCGACCGTTTCGGGGTTTTGCTCGTGGCAGACCGACAGCAGGAGAACATCGGAGGCCTTGGCAAGTTCGGTCAAAGCATTACCCGTGATGGTCATCACAGGGACAGAGGAACGTTTTGCAACCTCTACGGCTCTCATGACCATATCGGAAGCCCCTGACTGGGATATCACGAAAAGAAGATCCTTTTCGCTCAGAAGTGCCGCATGCATGATCTGCAACATCACATCACTTGCCACCGTGCAGTTGATGCCGAGACGAAACAACCTATTATAAAGTTCATGAGCTATGGGCCCTGAGGTTCCGGAACCGGTTATCAAGACTTTTCCGGCATTCTGGAGTAGATCCATACCTCGTTCAAAGCTATCCTCATCAAAAGCCATGGCGGTTTCATCCAGAGCCTCTTTACTTTTCCTGATAATCGCCCGAAAAGGGCTCTCTTCGATAGCCTCATCTCCGACGCTTTCGGGAAGCGATCTGATGAGAGCAATCTTCAACTCGAGCCATCCCCGGTAACCAATACTACGGCTAAAACGCATGGCCGTCGCATCACTGACGCTGCTCTCCCTGGCAACCTCGGCAAGGGACATCTCCACCACACGAGAGGGATAGGAAAGAATGAATTTTCCTACCTTCTTTTCAGAAACGGAAAGCGTGGCATAGGCGGTTTTCAGCCGTGTAAAAAAATCTTTTTTTAAGGGGGAAGATGACACGTATTTCTCCATATATACGGACCGATACCATCTAACGGCACCGGTCCGATGATTACTAATTACGATTCTTTTTTGGGATAGTTCTGCAGGAAGGAGGAAATAATCAACCCGGCGGTACCGATACCTCCTATGAGAACAACACCGGCTGATCCCACATCACCTCCTGCACCGAAACCGCCATAGAGTAGCTCTTGCCCTACGCCAAAGGCTGCAAGAAAGCCGCCTATGAGCCCTACAAGGATGCTGATAACCATGATAACGGCACCGATCCTGGAAAGCTTTCCGGCAACGGGAATATCCTCTTCGTCCATGAGATCCGTCCAGAGGAGGTCCCACTTCACGATCCGGGGATAGAGGATCAAGAGGATGGGAATGCCAAGGACGATCGAAGGGATGCTGTTGTTCAGGGTAATGATACTTCCGAGGGCCGCAAACGGGACCATACCGAGGACATCAAGAAACCAGGCGATGGGAAGCGCACAGGCTGCAGCGCCAAGAATGGCAACGACCACATACGTAACAACCTTTCTTCCGGATTTCAGATCCGGGGTATACTCGCCGGAGGGAGCAAGACCAAGATTAATCCACAGCTTATAGGGAACATAAGCAAACATGAAGTTCCCCACAAAGCCGGAGATACTGCCGATTCCAAGAGAACCGAAAAAGTCTCCGATAAGGTTTCCGATGGCAGATCCCCAGGCACCGGCAGGACCGAAAAGCAGGCCAAGAACTACGGGAAGTGCGCTTCCAGGTCTGACCTCGGTTATACCGGGGATAAGTACAAAGCCCTTAAACGGAATCAGTAGGGCCGCATACAGGCCGGCACTCAGTGCCACAAGAACAACCATTTTGGTGTTTTTCCACATGGCAAACACATCTCTCATAAGCAACTCCTTTTATTATGTATTAGGTACCTCCAAGGAGGCACATGATACACCTACAGAGAATAATCGGCCCAAGGGAAGGTGGAAACCAGGGAATGAAACGCCGCAGCATCAAAACGAATATAGGCAACAACCGCCACAACGACAATACCGATGCAAGAGGCGAGGAGATCCTTCCACGTCATTTTCAAATCAAGATAGTTGGTCCGTTTTTCGGAATAACCGAACCCCTTTGACTCAAGGGCCATGGAAAAAACGTTTGTTCCCCTGATCACCGAAACCAGGGTAGGAATCATCAAGGGAGCGTATTTTCGAATCTTTTCCAGGATATTTCCGGAGTCAAGATCTAATCCCCGGGACTTCTGCGCCTGAATGATTGTATAACTGGTCGCCACAATCATCGGGACCAGCCTGATGGCGGTCGAAAAGGCAAAGGCCCCGCGATACGGCAGGTGAATCTTTACCAAGCCCTCCGAGATTTCCTCAATTTTAGTCGTGCTGAGGAACACCATACCGGCAAGGATCATGAGGTTTGTGCGAATGGCGGTCATACATCCGTAAAAGAGACCATTGAGAGAAAAGATGAGGAAACGCTCTCCTCCCCCTTTTCCGGCGATGGCCCAGATGACAAGGGAAAAGAGGCTTATCATCAGCAGGACCACCTTGATTCGCTTCAAATTGGAAAGAATTTTAGCTGCTGCTCCGTGGAGCAAAACGAGAAGGAGTGTCGCACTCAAGATAATGATGTTTTTTGATATGACGCCGACGGTAAAGGTGAGGAACATCAAGAGCAATTTTGTTCTCGGATCAAGACGATGGATACCTGTCTTCAGATCCATATATAAAAACATATCCATCTTACATCCCCCCTGTACACAGCTTCATTTCATTGATGGAGAGCAATGTCTTGCCCAACAGATTGGAGAGGGAAACGATGTGAGGTGTCTTGAGATATGATGCGGTAAGCTCTCCTTCCCTGGCAAAGACCTCCCTCGTCGGGCCATCCATCAAAAGCCTTCCATCCTTGATCACCGCCACCCTGTGAGCGTATTCGGCGACCACCCACATGGTGTGGGTAATCATGATTATGGTATGACCGGCCTCGTTAAGCTTTCTGATCAGTTCCATCATCCGGCGCTGCTCTTTGAAATCAAGTCCGGTCGTCGGCTCATCAAGGATGATGCTCTTCGGCCTGGCCGAAAGGACCGAGGCGACGGCAACCCGTTGACGCTCTCCCTTGCTTAAAGAAAAGGGATCGGCCTCTTCGTAGCCGGTCAACTCCACCGATTCCAAGGCCTCGCCCACCCGACGACGCACCTCCTCCTCTCCGCAGCCGCGGATCTTTGGACTGAAAGCGACCTCGTCGTAGACCGTGTCCGAAAAAATCTGGTGATCGGGATTCTGAAATACATAACCGATCTCCTTACCGATCTCAAAGATGGAGTGCTCTTTGGTGTTCTTTCCGTAAACGGCGACCTCTCCTTCGGAGGGAAGCAAAAGTCCGTTTAGATGTTTTACCAGGGTGGTCTTGCCGCTGCCGTTGTGGCCAAGCAAGGCAACGAACTCTCCCTCGCGAATCTCAAGGTCGACGTCACTGACAGCCTTGTTTCCGTTGGGATAGACATGAGAGAGCCCCTCGACCCTGACCACGGGATCACCATAGGTATCCCGGCGCTCCTTCTCACCGGCCAAGAGGGCTTGATAGGCTCGATCTTCAATCCGCAGTCCCCGCTCGTTAAAAAAAGCCTTCCCTTCCTCAGGGGTGATGGGAAGCCGCTCCCCTTCGATATGGAGAAGTTCATGAAAAAACTTCGGGATCTGAAGGCTCATGATGCCGATATCATCGGTAAAAGCCACATCGCGAAGTAGCTGATCCGGCTTTCCCTCTTTAAGGATCTTCCCATCCTTCATGAGGACAAGGCGGTCTGCATTCAGCGCCTCTTCGGTCTCGTGTTCTATGATGATAAGGGTAAAATCACTGCTTGCATGAAGCTCCCGTGCTATCTGGAAAATTCCCAGTTTACCCACGGGATCAAGATCAGTGGTCGGTTCGTCCATGCAGATGATGTCAGGAAAGGTGGCGAGGACCGAGCCGATCGCCAAGCGTTGTTTCTGTCCTCCTGAGAGGGTTGATGGTTGTCGCTCCTCAAAACCTTGAAGGTTAACGGTATGTAAGACCTTCTCGATTCTCTTTATGATCTCGGTCCGCTCAACCGCAAAGTTTTCCGGTCCGAAGGCTATCTCGAGATTGACGTTTGTGGAAAAAAGCTGGGCCTCGAAATCCTGAAAAACCAATCCGACTGTACGTGCCATAGAGCTGACGCTATTTCCCTTTACCGGCTTTCCATTCACTAAGACCTGCCCTTTGTACGTTCCTTTCAGAAAACCGGGGATAAGACCGTTCAAACTATTTGCCAGGGTCGACTTACCGGCCCCGCTTGGTCCCATAACAACAACAAACTCTCCCCGTTCGATACTCAAATCGATGCCGTCCACAGCCTCAACCTCGGGATTCCCCCGGTAGCTGAAATGCAAGCCCTGAATATCGACAGCCTTTACCCCATCTTCCATGGGGACCTCCTTTATAACCTTTTCGATACCGGCACACCAATTTATTGCATACACCATGGCCGCATAGTGAAGCCCTTCTCCCCTGCCAGAATAGTCTCGGTTGTGCCGATGCTCGCTCCCGTCACAGAGCGCTCTCCCCTTCCCCGTACACACGCTTCAGTAGGTAGGGAGAGATAAGCCCCTTGGGAGTAATGATCCCGGCAATCAGGTGGGGAGGCACGATGTCAAAGGCGGGATAATAGGCCTTCATCGTATCGGTAGTAGTTGCAAGGCCCCGAAGGTGTTTTACTTCCTCGGGATCGCGTCGCTCAATGATGATGGAATCCCGTCCCACCTTTCTCATGTCCGGGTCTCCTGAGAAGGGAAAATACGGAATCCCATGGAATGCGGCGCTTATGGCATTTTGGTAGGTTCCGATTTTATTGGCGACCCAGCCGTCGCTCACGGCAATGTCCACGGCGGTCATGTATTTCTGAATTTTGCCCTGGCTCATGAGGTAAGCGGGCATGTTATCGGTAATGAGGGTTACATCGGCCCCTATCTCTTCGAGGCAGGGAGCAGTCAATCGTGCACCCTGAAGATAGGGACGGGTTTCAGGGGTGTACACCTTTATACGTTTTCCCTGCTCCATGGCAAGAGCAATGGTAAGGATAAAAGAAGTCTCGGCGAAACACATGGTCAACACCCCATCGCCGTCGTCGATGAGGGAGGAACCGATATCCGCCATGGCAAAGGCCCGCTCCTCATAGCGGGACTCATAGGTTGCAATAAACGCCCCGGCTCTTTCGCCGCAGCAGGCCCCCTTCCCAAGACTCTCCTGAATCGCCGATACCATCAGCTCAAGGACCCTGGCCATGGTCGTATTGGTCGGGCGTGTCTTTTCAAGACGCTCTTTTGCCTGGGCAAAACGTGCAGGGTCACGGGGCAAGCGCCCCTCATCCATCCGCTTTGCAAGCAGCAACATTGCCTGCATCGCCGCTCGAACCGGGCCGCCTCCTTGGGTAACCATCTTTTCGATGGCCCAAGCAACATCCTCCGTTTCCCGGCAGCGGAAAAAACTTTTTTCAAAGGGATAAAGGCTTCTGTTTCCAATGAGAACTTCATCCCCTTCGATCCGGGCGATGTTCTCCTTCTTGAGAATAAACGGCATATAATCGCTTAGATGTCGCATAAACCTTCCCATATGTTGCAAAATGTTGTATCACAACATTTTTATTACAATTTTGTATTGTACACTTCATACCGCAATTGTCAATGGAAATACATCGTTCGTGTTCACAGATGGCCGGTCCCTAAAAGCGAAGGGTAAACGTGGTATGAACAGAGCCGTACGTTCCGGTAAATATAGGCCCGAGCTCACCCCGCTCTCCTGAAGAAAGGAACTCACCATCCAGGGAAAGGCGTCCGGTCATCGCCAGGGTGCACCCCTGAAAAGGCTCATATTCAAAACCCATCGCTGGTGAACAAGAAAAATCGTCGGGAGTAAAGAGAAAGGAAAAATTGACACGTGTATAGTCATCAAGACTATAGATTCCCTGAGCGTAGAGGTAGTTCCTCCTGCTGTAGTCGGAAAGCTCCTCCGAGTTGAGTTCCGCCGCATCCAACTCACGTATAGATTGCGAGTGTCCTAGATATCCGGGACCATGAAAGAGGTACTGAACAACAGCGTAGAGATCACCGTCAAAAAGAGAGGCATCCACGCCCAGGGCAGCCTCAAGCCCGGTCCATCCCTCCGGATCAGCGGGATCAAAACCATAGAGGGCATCGAGAACGATTCCCACAGCCGTATCGAGCTTTAGAGACACGCCGCCCCGATGGAATCCCATCCAATACTCCTCATCCGGGGCCTGAAATGCGTAGAGCAGCTGAACACTGACGTTAGACCAGTGGTTTTCCCCGGAGGCACCGAAAAGGAGCCCATCTCCAGCTGTTTCCAGGGGATCAACGCCGCCGGCGGAGAAGAACAGGATCTTCGTAAGGTCAGATGGATAAAAAGCAAGGGTTCCGCCAAGGGAACCCCTTGGCCTTGCATCAGGCAAGAGAGGATTTGGAGGATTGAGAAAATCTGTCGGACGAAAGGCCTGACCGTAGCCAAAGGCAATCCGCATAAGCCCCAACTCGATATCGGTTACCTCTCCCCGAATCTGTGCGTAGAGCCGTTCTAACTCCAACTTTGCCACATAGTTTTCATCATCTGTCGAGCTCTCCGCCCGGTCGTTCGAATAGAGCAGCGTCTCGGCCCCGCTTCCCGTTGCTGCGATAAGGTTTACCGCAGCTTGCACAACCGCCCGGTCGCCTAAAGAAGAGCGCATGCGCACATTGGCGTACTGCTCTGTGCCATAGCTGAAATCAGAGGCCTCCCCTGCTCCGGCTACCGTATCAAGGGTTGTAGTTAGAATACCGGAGAATACAGGTTCTGCAAAAATCGGCATAGCAACGACCATGAAAAGCGTGGCGATAATAAGACCATGCCCCAACAGGCGGGCCCGACGGCAAGCCATGGCCCCTAAAGAACCTTGCCGCCGTTTCATCTTTCAAGATTCCGCATGCTGAAAACCGAATCGTTCACCGGAGCATCCAGGACCACATCGTGCATAATGAAAAGGGTTCGACTATTCTTACGCAGCAAATCCCGCATCTCAAACTCAACGGGGAATCGACGGTCATGAATGACATCCGCGCGGATTAGGGAATACTCCTTCAGCTTCGCACCCGACAAGGCGTAAAATTCGGCATGAAGAAGATCACCGTTTTCTTTGTCGACCCAAAACTTTCGCCGAGGATAACTCTCACTCGCTTTCTTGGCAGCTAAGTCGAGCACCCAGGCGGGATGTCCGTCGATGGTATCACTCCCGATGAGGGTCGGATCGTAACGGTCGGACATCTTATTATTTTCGATGGTATCCTCATAGGAAAGATCAGAGCCCATCATCGACTCCTTCAACAGGTGACCGGAAATCAGCATAACCTGTTCGCTGTCGGGAGAATAGACATAGAGGCGTCCGCTTCGTTTAAGGTACTTCGTGCCGAGATCTTCCTGATTGACAAATTCGATGAAGCTGTCCGAATTTTCCTTTGCCACAGCCTCAAAGCGTTTTTCATAGCGGCGTCCCTGGTATTCGATGATCATCTCGCCGGTATAGGTAATGGTATCGTAGACCTCGTTATCGTCCACTTGTGCCAATAGCTCGGCGGCGGTAGGTTCGCCCTCCACCACCTCAGGGGATAAGAAGAAAAAAGAAGAGACTGCAGCACATAGCAGCACCACCGGCACAATCTTGAATCTTCCGTAGCTATTATACTTTTGCACCGTACACTCCTTTGCCCATGATTTTGCTCGGGCATTCTGATAAGGACTCATCGCCGAAGGGCCTCTACCGGTTCAATGAAGGCACTTTTCAACGAAGGAATCAATGTACAAAGGGAAGAGACAAGGATCCCGAAGACAAACCCTTCCATGAGAATTTTCGGGGAGAAGGTGATAAAAATGGTACCTGAGACGGGAAATTCCTTCATGCCGCCTCCGGTAAAGGTATCCATGTCCAGAGGAAATAGAGAGCCTATCCATGTCGCTACCCCGCCGAAGAACATGCCGACGGCCGATCCCAAAACGCTCAGAAAGACCGCTTCCAGAAAGAAGACGGTAACGATCTCCCTGCGAGTCATCCCCAAGGCCCCCATCATACCGATTTCCTTAATACGCTCATGAATGACCATCAGAACGGTGTTGATAATCAGAAAACTGGCGACAATTTGAAAAACAAGAAAGACAATGACATACAGAAAAGAGGTTTGCCGCATATAAGCAACCCAGTAGTTATCCCCCCACTCGCGGACCGTTTGCCCCGGCCCTAGAATCTTCGCAACTTCATCCCGTAAACGGGGAGCGTCATCGGCATTTTCGGCATAGATGAACATCTGTTGGGTAGCCTCCCCCAGAACCAGGATGCGTTGGAGGCGATCAATGGGGACGAGAATAACATCTTCGTCGAATTTTCGATAATCGAAGGTAAATATTCCTGTTATCACAGGTCGCCAGTATTTATCGGAAAACTGTGCAGACACTGTTTTCAAAGGTATGGGGTCCCCGATCTTCACCCCGGCCTTCCGTGCAAATTCAAACCCCACGGCGCATTCGTTACTCCCGGCCTTGGGAAAACGGCCTTCAATCAAACCATCGTCACGATCGGTCAAATTAAAAACATTTACCGCACGCTCCCGCTGTATATCAACACCCCAAAGCAAGGCGTGTTTTACCGTACTGTCGAAAAGCGAGGCATACGTGGTAATTCTCGGCAAGGCTGCCTTTACACCGGGAAGAGCCTCGATCTCGGCAGAGAGTTCGGTGGCACTCTTCCCGTCGACAATGGGATACTGAACCGGATAGTATTCCCGTTCCTCTTCAAACAGGTTGCTAACTACATTGACATGGCCTGTTTCATAGGTCCTTACAGCCTCCTCTATCCCCTCTATCATCCCGGAAATCCAGGCCTGCATGAAAATATTAAAAAAGACGGCAACGGCGACGGCGATAATACAAAGGATTGTCCTTCTACCGTTTCGCCAAATATTACGATACGCTATGGTCGATAGGGTGAGAAGATCACCCTGCCCCCGCCGCTGTTTATCCATGACCTTAACCATTATCTACTTCCTCACTCAAAACGAAGGCTTTCGGTGACGGGCATCCGCAGAGCCCTGAAGGTGGGAGGCAAGGCCATAAGGGCGGAAAGAAGCGTTGCTATAAAAGCGGTACCCACAATCACCTTGGGGTTCCATGCCGACCGAAACTGCGAGGTAATACGATATCCAAAATCACCACCCATCTGCTTTGCAAGGGAAGAAAAATCGATACCGGTATGTACCATGGGAATATTGATCAGGCAGCCCAAGAGCACACCCACCGAGGCGCCGATAAGGCCGACAAGGCCAGCCTCCAACACATAAGAGAAAAGGAGCTGACCGTCGGTCATCCCGAGGGCCCGCATCATACCAATCTCTTTTGTCCGTTCAAGCACCGCCATCAGCATGGTATTTGCAATGCCGATAAACGAGAGAAGAAAGAGAAAAAGCGCCATGATGCGGGTAGAGACATGGTCTCCGGCGGAAGCCGCAAAATAATCGGCGGAATAATCTTCCCACCCCTTGACGACAAGCTCGGAAGGAAACCGTTTCCCCTCTTCGGCAAGCGAGGCTGCAAGGGCTGACGTAATCGTATCTGGACTCTCAAAGCTTCCAGGAAGAACGAAATCCCTTGCATTCGAGGCCCGGATTAAGAGCTCGGTCACGGCGCCGTCCAACATGAGTCCGCCTGTTCCCTGAAGGGCATCGAGGGGGATATATGCTATATTTCCGTTTGTCTTCGGATTCGGTGAATTGATAATGCCGACGACCACCGCATCAATGAGCTGATTTACATGGCGGATGGCACCGGAATAGTCGGCTGCAGTCATCGCCTTTAGGACCCGGTCAAGAAGATCGCTATCGTCCGTGGAAAGAAGATAATCACCAACGAAGGGATCCCGTGTATAGGCCGATTGTATCAACTGACGGTCCTCAGCCGTAAGGGACGGCAGCAAATCCTCCTCAAAACGCTCCTCACGAATTTTTTCGGGAGCGGCAATCATGTCGATAACCGTCGATATCCGTACATCCATCCGCCCCGAAGCATACAGGATATCCCATAGGTGATTGATCTCCTCTTGTGTTACATCGTCGCGAAGGGCCATACGAGCCTCTCCGGACTCAAAGCGTTCGGTATAGAGCCCCTGAACAAAGATCCGCTCTTCTTCATCCCGGGCGGCAGCAAGCACCTCATCCTCCCAAATATTCTTCGAAGGGCGCCGAGGAATACCTACATGTAATTTTTCCGCAGCCATTGTCCCGAGAGCAATTTCGAAGCTTCCGGAGCGAGGGAAACGGCCGGCATCTACAAAATCGGTGTAGCGCAAAAGCCTGTCTTCTCGTTTGGGATCCATGGCGTTAAAGAGGATGGGAGCGGAACCGGTACGGGAGTAGAGGGTACCTGAGAATACGAAACGGGGGGCCGCGTCATAGCCCGAGCGCTCCAGGGCCGAGGCTATGCTTTGCCAGCCGGTAAAACTTTCGTACATGGGAAGTTCATCTTTCTTGTCGAAATAGGTCTTGGTCTGGATCTTTGCCGCCCCCATCTCATAGGAGACGATATTCCGACGTGAATCGAGGTTCATCCCAAGCAGCCATCCATCCATGAAAATATAGAGTGCGACACTTACTGCCACGGCAAGGGCGGTAATAACCGTTTTGACCCGATGCCGTGCAAGATTCCGTAATGCCATCGAGGCAACGGTTCCCGAGATGGAAAACCTCATCGTCGACTCTCCGATTCAACCATCCCGTCACGAAGCATTATCAAACGACGGGCAAACTCCATTACCATGGGATCGTGTGTGGAAAAGATAAAAGTCGTTCCTTCTTTCTCATTCAACGCAAGCATAAGATCGAGGATAGCCCTGCCTGTGGTCGAATCGAGATTAGCGGTGGGTTCATCAGCGAGGATAAGAGACGGCTTTTTCACCAGCGCACGGGCAATCGCCACCCGTTGCTGCTGACCGCCGGACATCTCCTTAGGCCGACGATGTTCCATACCTCCCAGACCGACCTCTTCCAAAGCCCGAAGCGACTGCTGCCGGGCCTCCTTCTTTTCTATTCCAAGCAGTACCAACGGAAGAGAAACATTCTCAAGAGCGGAAAGAACCGGTATCAGATTATAGGCCTGGAAGATGAACCCGATTTTTTGCCGTCGCAAGAGTGCCGATTGGTTACGGGAGAGTGAGGCAACCTCACGTTCATCGACGGAAAGAGAGCCGGCCGTGGGGGTGTCGAGACAACCGACGAGGTGCAGGAAGGTGGACTTACCGCTTCCGGAAGGGCCTGCAACAGCGGCAAAGGCCCCAGCCTCAAAGCTTAGGCTTACACCTCGGAGGGCATGTATCTTCAAATCGTTCAGTTCGTAATCTTTATAGAGCGCAATGGTGTCAACTACGCCCATTCGTATCCTCCTTCTCTGCAGCGTTGCGTCTGATTTCGTTCAACGCCTGCAGGCCAAAGACATCTTTTGATTTCAATTCTTCGGCAATCGAATTGGGTACCAGCATCATAGAATTGCCGGCCTTTAGTCCCTCATTCAGGACGGAAAAGCTCTTGAGCAGCAAAGCGGTATCATGAGCATCGTAAATTTCGGCGGCTTCTTCAAGTTTCCGGGCGATCTCGATCTCAGCCTCAGCAAGGAGTACCCGCCCCTTCTTTTCCCTCTCCATCTGAGCCTGATGGCTCAGGGAGTCCTGTAACTTTTCAGGAATCTGCACATCCGTTATTTCGATATGCTGAACGGTAATCCCCCATTCGGTGGTTTTTTTGTCAACCTCCTCCCTAATATGCTCCTCTATCACATCACCACGCTCAAGAAAGGTCGACAAGGTATTTTTACTGACAGCACTTCTGAGGGCCGTTTTCGAAGATAGGATGACGGCATCTTCGTAATCCTGAACTTCGCAGACCGCTTTTTCGGAATCCCACACCAGCCAAAAACAGATGGCATCTACCGTCACAGTCACCGAATCTAGGGTCAGCGTCGTTTCTGCGGTAAAATCAGTTACCCTAATCCTTAGATCCACCACCTTTGCAACCCGTTCGGCAAAGGGCATTAAAAGGAAAAGCCCGGGCCCTTTCACCCGGTGAAATTTCCCGAAACGAAGAATGATGGCACGTTCCCATTCCGCCATCTTCTGTACAGAGGGGGCAAGCAAGGCCCCGGCCGCTGCAAAAACTATGGCGTATGGAGCTCCACTGATCCTCCATGCAAGCAGAATGGCAATGAAAATAATCAGAAGCTTCACAGCCGACGTCCATCGAGGGAAAAGGGCCATGATCACCATGGCCAGTATTGGAGTCGTGCACAGAACAACATACTCTATGAGGGAAGGAGCAGCCCCTGTCCCCAACCTGATAGCCATACCGACACCAAAGAAAACCGCTAAGAGGCCAAGACCAACTACATTCAATGAAAAATCTCTTTGCCGTTCGGGAACCTTTGTATTCTTGATCGGCGTTTTCATTTTGCTATGCTTATGGAACAGGTTCATGCTTCCTCCTTGAAATTCTTAACAAGATCGATGACTTCAGAACGTTCGACACCGAGATCGCGCATGTCTCGAAGAAAGCGGGCGAGGGTTTCGCTGATTCTGAGATTCCGCTCGTCGTCCACCTCCGAAGGAGGCTGATCCGAAACAAAGGTACCGTTTCCCACCTGGGTTGTAACGATTCCCCGTATTTCCAGCTCTCCATAGGCTCTTGCAATGGTGTTCGGATTTATCTTGAGGTCTATCGCCAGGGCCCTGATGGTCGGTAGTCTATCTCCGGGGAGAAGCCTTTGCCCAAGAATCGCATGCTCGATCTGCTGGATGATCTGGCGATAAAAGGGGACTCCCCGAGCAGGATCAAGTGATATAACAACTCCTCGCGCTTTCATTGTACTATTCATATAATACAATATTAATTGTACTAATACAATAAGTCAATATTATCCACCCAAATTTCTTCTTTTTTGACAAATGTGTTGGCCTACACTACATTACCAAATAGATGAAACATTCAGACCAGGGCGATAGTATCGATCCTCTTAGTCGGCTTTCAACTGAGGATTTGTCGCGCTTTCCATCAGAGAATCCCAATCCCGTCCTGAGAATCGATTCATCAGGTATGCTTATTTATGCAAACAATGCAAGCAGAATCTTGCTCGACGAATGGAAACTTGAATTCGATCAGCCAGCTCCGCTACTTTTACGAGAAGCGGCACTATCGTCACTCAGAGAGGCGCGGAGCATGGAGATTGATGTTCCCCATAAAACACGGGTCTACGCCTTCTCCATTGCCCCCATCGTCGAATCGGGATATGCGAATCTATATGGTCGTGATATCACCAAAAGAGTCAGGACGGAAGAGAGTATCCGCCAGGCACTTCTCGAACGAGAGACACTTATACGGGAGTTGTATCACCGAACAAAGAACAACATGAACATCATCAGTTCGATGATCTCCCTCAGCGCATCCTATTCCGAGGATGAAAATCTCATGCGGTTATCACAGGAGATAGAAAATAAAATCACATCAATGTCGCTCGTGCACCAAATGCTTTACGAATCAAAAAACCTTTCCAGTATTGATCTTGATGGCTATATCCAAAAACTCGCACGGCTCTTATTGAAAAGCTACCAAAACGGCGAAAACACAATCGTAATGAGTTTCGATCTCGTCCACATCGCCGTGCCTATTGACCTGGCAATTCCGTGTGGGCTCGTACTAAACGAGTTATTTACGAACTCACTGAAGCATGCCTTTCCGAAAGGGGAAAAGGGAACTATAGCAATTTCTCTCTCATTTTTAGAGGCCGAGAACGAAATCGAACTCATGTACTCCGACGACGGTATCGGCCTTCCGCACAACTATGATGTTCGGTCGCAATCGACCCTCGGGATGCAGACAATCTTCCTCATTATCGAACATCAGCTGGGAGGAACGATAGCATTCGATAAGCGTGGTGAGAGAGGGCTCAGATGCTCGATTCGCTTCAAGCGTATCATCCATCCGACATTGGAGGATCTACGATGAACAGTGAAAACATGATTCTTTTGGTCGAAGACGAAGCCATGATAGCCATGAACCTTACAATGAAGCTTCGAAATGCCGGTTATCCGATCAGCAAAATCTTTGCATCCGGGGAGGATGTTGTTCGCTTTGCAGAAAACCGAAACCCCGATTTGGTCCTTATGGATGGAAGATTGGCAGGAGAAATCGACGGTGTAGAAGCGATGCGACGCCTAAGGAAAATACACAAAAATCTCCCGATTATTTTTATCACCGGCTATACAAATGAATCTTTCATCGAAAAAGCACATGAGTTATCCCCTGTAGCCTGTATGACAAAACCGGTAAACATCAATCAGCTGATAGGCCATATCAAGTCCGTCATCTATCGCCAATAAGGAGCAAAGAGTCTATCGCTCGAAAGGCTCCTTGCCCCCCAAAAGGAAAATCGCACGGTCTATTGAATGGCGATCTCCGAGAATGGGCGCTGCAGCCAAGGCGAAGAAGCATCAACCGTTTTTATATATTCACGAGTGGCAGTTTCCCCTTTTGAATGGTTCCTTTCGAAATGGACTTCAAAGTTCCAGAAAGTCGAGTGCCTTTCATGCGTCGCTATCTCAGGCTGATTATACACGAGCTTAAAATCACCCAAATAACTGATACACCCCGGCTGCACCTGAAATGGGACCTCTATTTCCGGTTCCACTATCGTAAAGGTGTGCTCCCGGTCTTTTATCTCGGCTTTAACCGATTCCAACGCTATAAGGGTCTCTCCTGGGACCACAAGATGAAACATCCCGTTTATCGTTCTTACGGTAAAACGAGAATTATCGGTTTGGTTTACAAAAGATAATATAAGGCCGTGAGAAATTGTCTTAGGGCCACGATTGAAAAAGCCGTCAGGAAAATCAAGAGCAAAGCTCCCGACAACCAAAGAGTCGTTACTACTTTCGGGATTAGGCAACGTAGCGCAGCCTACCAAAATGACAAGCACACCCAAAATCAACGCAAGAGTTACTGATTTCTTCATTTACTTCTCCTCTTTATTTATGAAACAGGGAACAAAGCTATTGAACTATCTCCACATCATCCAGGACCCTTCGATCATTCAGCCGTTTCCCATTTGCCAAAACAATTTTCTCCCTATGCACGACGGCTCGTACTGTGACAATTTCTTGCTCATGCCCTGATAAGGCAGGGCGAGAATCCTGATTGATATACCAGTCATTACCTTCGTTGTCGGTTATAACTAATTCAGAAAAAGGAACATTGCCAACTAAGCGGACTTTTCCGGTGACGCGAATTTCCATTCCCGTCTGTACATTTTTCCAATTCATAGGCGGCAGGGACCGCTCCTCCGTTTGTGATGTTTCCGCATCCCCCAGTGCTGCGGCCGAAACCGCAGTACAGAGAGATACAATTATCAAAACTGTTACTCGTTGCCAAAACCGCCTCATTTTCTCAAGCCCTTCTTATCGATTGATGAAAAAGCCGAACGTCCATTGATAAGCTTTCTACTGAACTCCGTCAGGTTTCCGTCAAGCTGTGTCTGAACATCCATCCGCCAGGAGTTCGGCAGGGGATTCTTGACCTCTACCGATCGAAGTATGTTGCTAGTGGCTTTAGTACTGATATTTGCAACATATCCGGTCTCATCTGCACCTGAAATATTGCTGTTACCGTTGAAGACAAACGAGGCTATTCCGCTGTAGGGGCTTATTTTATCAATAACAGTGGGATCGATATCGATCCCCATATATACAATATGGCTTCCGCTTCCGGAAGGAGGGGTATTGCGACCACTTGCCGGCATCAGGGAAAGGATCCCTTCGCCGGGAGAGAGCCAGGCTTTTGCATTATTAGCAGAGGTAAAGCCGTCCATGGCAACGTTGATTTTCCCTTTGTATCCGTAATCTCCGCTTGACTCACAGAGGATATTGGCAAGGTGCCAGCTTCCAAGAAGTGCAGTCCAGTCCCCGTATGAACTATCTATCCACCCCGCCGCGGCAGATGTTACCGCCTGGAAGTCACGATCATCGGATGCGAGTATTTCTTTATATATGCCCGTTCCGTTCGTGGCGTGGATCCTTAGCCACTGAAAAAAGAGGTTAACGGTTGCATAGTCATCCAGAACGGTATTCGGTTCCTCATTTTCCCAATAGCCATTCCATACAAAAAAGTTGTTTCCCTGGGCAATGGTCCCGTAAGGGTCTGCATTATACCAATCAATTTGGTCCTGATCGACCTTTCCCCTATAGACGTACTCGGCAGCTGAAGAAAGGCCTTCATTGATCCAAATATCCTGCTCTTTCCCGTCGACCAGGTAGGTCTGAGAGAAATTAATCAGGTGCTGAAATTCATGGGCAAGGGTTTTGTAGAAATCCTCAGAACCCGCTTCCAGAGGATCGACGTCCATAAACAGCATATCCGCTTCGTTTGAGTGTTCATCACTCTCTACCGCGAGCATATGCGATGCCTGAAAGAAACCGGCAACATAGCCCCCTGATCCATCGTACCCATCCAGGATATCCAGCAGGAGAATGATGGTTTTCCCGTTATCATCAACATCTTCCGGTTCGCCGAATGCATCGATAATCTGATGGTGAATCTTCTTGTCATATTCGGAAGCAACGGCGACTGCGGTAGTTTCGAGCACGGATGCACTGGTTTCCGCATAGATCAGGCAGTACGTACCTGTGGCAAGCAGCCCGCTTTCCACTTCATACCAATTTTCATTCCTAAGATCGATGCAGTGAAAGGTCCTAGCCTCCACCCATTTTGCATAGAGGGTCATGGCCCCTGTCGGTATGCCGTTTGAGAAATCCCAGACAGTATCGAGTTCGGAATCCGCATACCAGCCGCCAAAGGCGACGTCAGCCTTCGTCGGATTGGTCGGACGAATGATGGTGTTTCCCTCTCTTACTTTCTGATCGGCAACAACAGTGCCGCCATTACTTTCGAACGTAATCGTATAATACGTTCCGTCCGAAGAAGATGAAGGGTTTGGACAACCAAGCATGATAGCAGCAACAGCTACATAGAGAAAAGAACCAATTTCTTTTTCATGTTTTGTAATCCTTGCTTTTTTTGATAAACAGATTATAGCTCTACGATTATTTCATGGAAAATTCGACTACTACTAATTTAAAGCCACATCTTGTTTTCCAGATGATTTTATTATAGTTTGTCTGATTTGTCGAAGGCCATGTCGGACAATATTGGATAGTATTCGGAAAAAATGTCCCGAATAATGGTGATTATCTCACTCATGCCTTCCCTTTTGATCGAACTGATCAAAGATATCCCGGACAATTTTTTCTCCCTCTTTTCCCAAATCCCCTAAGGCCTTACCGAGATGCTTTGCAAGGCCTGCAGCAGGGTCCCGAGTCTCCTCAAAGTCAGATTCATATTGCTGGCGAGCTTCCTTGAAATACTCCCGATTTTTCTCCTCTGCCTCACCCCCACGTTTCAGGTAATCTCCACCGTAGATCCGCCCAAAGCTGCCATCGTCGACCCAACGCTTGAGCTCCGGGATGCGTATAACAGGGAGGGGATGAGACATGTCCCAAGTGTTCAGAAATTTATGAAGGGAGTCGATAACGGACTCTCCGGCGTCATATTCCGCGGCTTGAGAGAAGAATTCGTTTATATCCATCTGACCAATGTCGTTCCCGCCGGCCAGCTTCATGAGCAGCCTGAAGGAGACATCCTGATCCTGGCAAACCAATAAACCGGCACGATCCGCGCTTAATTCACTTTTACGATCCCACTCACGCAAACCTGCCATAACAGGAATAATGAGAAGATCGAGCCCGGGAAAGCGGAGGGCCTTGAAACTGACATTCACCAAGACCCACAGCAAGGTTTTGTAGAGGATATGACCACTCATACAGTGTCCCAGCTCGTGACCGATTACGGCCAGAAGCTCTTCATCATCCAGAGAGGAAACAAGGGCACTGTTGAGGGTAACAAAGGGGCGCTCAACACCGACCGCCCCGGCATTCATCGCGGGATTATAGGTAACGAATATATCAAGTTTTTCATCATAGTCCAGGACAGAACAAGCTTCCTTTGCCAATGCATGTATGCGGGGGAATTGCCGCTCGGTGACACGAACGGCTGACCCGAGAAAAAAAAGCCGAAGAGAGCGGTCCGAGGTGATGGAAAGGACCGCTTTGATTACCTGGCTTAAACCGGGGATCTTTTTCAGAGCCTCCAAGGCGGCAGTATCGGCCGGATGCTGCCAGGAACGAGAGCTTATCTCGGGAAAATAGCAACGCTTTTGCGGTGTCATAGGCTTAAGACTGCCCCCTTTTATCTTCGATCTTGCGACGAGCCGCAGAAAGCTCTTTTTTTCGCAGACGAATTGATTTCGGCGTCACCTCGATAAGCTCATCCTCACGGATAAACTGAACCGCCCGTTCGAGGGTCATGGGAAGAACCGGTGTCAGAATGACAGCATCGTCCTTTCCCGAGGCGCGCATATTTGAAAGTTTCTTGGTTTTGGTAGGATTAACATTCAGATCGTTTTCACGATTATGCTCACCGACAATCATCCCTTCATAAACAGGATCCTTCGGAACAACGAAGAGCGTTCCACGAGCTTCAAGGTTGAATAGTGCATAAGGGACCGATGTACCTTCACGATCGGCAACAAGCGAGCCGGTAAATCGGCCGGTAAAATCCCCCCGGTACTCCTCGTACCCCGAGAGATAGCTATTGAGGATCCCCGTTCCCTTTGTGTCCGTAAGGAATTCATCACGATATCCGATGAGTGCCCGGCTGGGAACCGAGAATTCGATCCTGACGCGACCATTCTCATGGCTGGTGATATTGAGCATACGCCCCTTTCGCCTTGAAAGCTTTTCGGTCACAACACCGGTGAAAGGATCCGCACAATCGATAAAAAGATGCTCTATCGGTTCCATCTTTTTCCCATTTTCCTGATGAAAAATAACATGGGGACGCCCCACACAAAATTCAAAGCCTTCGCGACGCATGGTTTCAATGAGAATAACCATCTGAAACTCGCCTCGCCCCTGAACAATAAAACTATCGCGATCATCTCCCCGACTCACCCGCATAGAGACATTTGTGAGGGTTTCCTTTTCCAAACGTTCAAAGATTTTCGTTCCCTGAACGATCTTTCCCTCCTTACCGGAAAAGGGCCCGTTGTTTACGGAAAACCGCATGGAAACCGTCGGTTCATCCACGGTGATCCGTTTCAAGGGTAGAGGGTTATCCTTGGAACAGACGGTGTCACCGATATGAACATCCTCGATCCCCGCAAGTACGATGATCTCTCCGGCCTTTGCTTCGGTCACATCGGACAGGACCAAGCCCCTGTAGGACTGCAGGCGTGTTACCCGAAGGGGCTTGGCCTTTCCGTCCGGGCCGATACAGGCAAGAGCCTCATTGGCCTGGACAGATCCGCCGTATACCTTTCCTACGGCAAGACGTCCAAGATAGTCATCATAGCCTAGATCGGAAACCAACATACGAAAGGGTCCCACCATATCAACCGACGGCGAGGGAATATGATCAACAATGGTATCAAGAAGAAGATCGAGCTTTTCATCCTCCCCATCGGGACTTCTTTTTATCACACCGTCTCTTCCAACAGCATAGAGAATCGGGAATTCGAGCTGATGATCTCCCGCATCAAGATCGATCAGCAGGTCGTACACCTCATCCAATACCTCCAAAGGACGTGCATCCTGACGATCGATCTTATTGATGACAACGATAAGCGAGAGCCCCGCCTTCAGTGCCTTTGAAAGGACGAACCGTGTTTGAGGCAGAGGCCCCTCCGCGGCATCGACCAAAAGAACGGCCCCATCGACCATCGACAGGGCCCGCTCCACTTCACCGCCGAAATCGGCATGCCCCGGCGTATCGATAATATTGATACGAAGGTCTTTCCATTCGATGGAACAGTTTTTCGCCTCAATGGTAATCCCTCGCTCCCGCTCCAGGTCGAGCCGATCCATGACACGCTCTTCAACCTCCTGACCGGCCCGAAAAACTCCGCTTCGTTGAAACATAGCATCTACTAACGTGGTTTTCCCATGATCGACATGGGCAATAATTGCAATATTCCGTATGGTATCATTTTGCTGTATGCTTTGCATAAAAAGACGATACCCCGAAGCGGGGCGTGTATACAAGCTGCCGAGAGGCCATAGCCGTCGGTCTCGACCTGTTTTATTTCCCGTGGTATCATTTATCTATGAATGCGGATAGGGAATACGCCCTTCGCATCGCCACAGAAGCGAAGCGATTGGAAAAGAGCATTTCAGGCAAGAAAAGCGAATTGAAAACATGGCTCTCAAGGGTCGATCTTGCCGAAAATTCGGAAAAAGAAGAGCTTGCCGAGGCTGCAAAGAAAAGGGTCAGTGAACTTGAAGCGGAAATCCAGAAGCTCGAGGTAGAGGCGCGTCTTCTTTCCCGTGATGTGGAAGAAGCAAAAACGTTATGGAAAAATAATGCACCTGAAAGGCTTCTCTCCACCGATGCCGAGGCCCTTGTCAGAAGGCTCGACGCCCTCGCCGGAAATATCGGCTCGGAAAGTGAGGCCTTTGCCGAGCTCCAGCGTAATGCCGACGCAGAGGCCGCTTTAGAAGAGTTGAAGCGAAGTATGGAGGAGAACAAATGAAACCATACGCCTTAGCACAGTTTTCCGAAGAACACTTTATTAATCAGCAAGCACTACGCCCCTTTCTATTCGGCCATCGCGGCTATTCATCAAGAGCACCGGAAAACACCATGTCCGCATTCAGGCTCTGCGCCGATCTTCACATACCTGGTATCGAACTGGATGTCCACCTCACAAAGGACGGAGAGATCGTCGTTATACACGATCACAACCTCAAACGAACCGCAGGCATCGAGGCAGTTGTAGAAGCCTGCAGACTGGACGATCTCAGGCGTGCCGACATCGGAAGTTGGTTTTCTCCCGAGTTTACAGGTGAGCTTATAATAACGTTGCAAGAGCTGTTCGAAACCTTTTCCGATCGTTTCTATTACGACATCGAATTAAAGGATGAAACACGGGGAGATAGTGGGCTTGCCTCGGCCGTCGTCGACGTTATCGAGAAATCAGGACTGGAGATGCGGTGCATACTTTCCTCTTTTAATCCATTTCCCCTCATCGCAGCAAGAAAACGAAGCAAGTCGATTCCCACCGCAATTATCTACAGCAACGACAAGGCGGTTCCCGGAATTCTCCGCCGAGGTTTCGGTAAAGTCATTGCCTCGACCCCAATTCTCAAACCGGATTTTCATCAGGCGAGCTCTTTTGCCACGGCATGGTACCGAAGGGTTGAAGGTCGTGCCGTAATTCCATGGACCGTCGACGATCCCGCCAGCGGAAAAATGCTTCTACATAGGGGTGTGGACGGCCTCATAACAAACGACCCCGAAATTCAGTTAAAGGACTTCGGGGTCGAGAGGGTTTTCTAAAAGGAAAATCACGGCAGACTGTTGGCCATGGAGTCGCCGATCATCTTACCGAACTGCTTAAAAGCGGCACTCATCGCACTCTGGGCATTGTTACCGAGTGCCGTCTTGAATTTTGTTCCGGACGAGTAAAGGATATCTCCACTCGAAAGGTCGGCAACCTTGATGTCTCCGGAGACCTTTACCGTAAAACGGCCGTCTCCCTCTCGAAAATCGCTAATTCCGACGGTACCGAAGATGATTCTTCCGTACTGATTCCCGAAGCTAGTTGCGGCATTTCTGATAACGGCCGCATCGCTGGAACCCTGAAGGTTCGAAAAGGGGGTAACGGTTCCGACCTTAAAGCCCTGGCTGCTGAGGGCCTCCAAGAGCCCCGAAGCCGTCTCCGTCCGCCCGGTGGCATTCCCGCCGTTATCAACATCGACGATCATGACCGCCGTAGCGACCTCCTTCGCCCGGCTCTCCACGGTATAGGAAAAGCTTACCCCTTTTGTCCCGATCAGCTGTTCGAGGGCCTCAAGTTGGGGATAGAGGGCATCCGGTACATCCTCTAAACTCTCAAGTGCATCCGAAAGATCGATACCCATGGAAAGAGTCTCTTTTCCGACAAAATCGGGAGGAGGAGGAAGGAATTCCACTTCACCGTCGGATCCGCTCTTTACCGTCTCGACTTGTATCTGAGTCCGGTTATTTCGCCCCAGGGTTTTATAGGTCACCTTCACAGGAACATCTGAAAGAGCCCCTGCCTCCGAAGAAACCTTGGCACGAAACCCCTCCCCAAAGGGTTTGTTCATATCAGCCGAAAGGTTGTCGTTCAAACGAACAATGGTAATCGCCTGAACCGCCCTCCGCGCTTTATTCATGTTTCGCTCGTACTTGATGGCAGCATTATCCACCTCGGAACTTGAGGCAGCCAGTGCAGCCTCAAGATATTTGACAGCAGCCCGATACCAGGAACCGGAAGAGGCAAGTGAATCGCCCTCGGCTTCGGGGCCGGAGATAGCCTCACGCTGTTCTGCGAAGACCGCCTGAATCCGGGCCTGCTCCTGTAAGAGGGATTCCTTGTCATAGGCCGCAAGAATATAGACATTTGCAATCCCACCCTGCTTCTCGCTGTAGGTATCCCGAATGCGAAAATCACCGATCTGGGCCTTGCTGCTCTCCTTGATCGTCTGCTCGAGGCTCGTGGTAAACGAATCAAGGGTATCCTTCGCTTCAACAGTAGTATCGGCGCTCACCTTTACACCGAGGAAACGGGTAATCGACGCAACAAGATCGCTGGTAGCAGCCTGCCGGGCCGCAGCCTCATCACCGTCCGGATTCGAACCGGAACCGACGAAAAATACCTCGTCGGAAGTATCCGCAGGAGGCGTCATCACCCATGACGGACGATCGCTTCCCGATCTATCGGAGCCCGAAGAAGCACAGCCAAAGAGAAATGAGAGAATAATGAATCCTGAAAGGATAAAACTCGTTTTGCGCATCTTTCTCATCTTATAGTCCTGTATCGAAAGTGATGGAATTACCCCGCTGAAACACAAGGAATGTCCCTTCCATTCCGGAAACCCCTTCGGTTGCATCGTAGATCAAATCTTCGAGATCGGTAATACGGCCGATAAGACGGACCTCATACCGGCTCTCTTCAGGAGCATAGCTCAATTTTCGGATATTCTTGACCTTGCGCTCTATCTTCTTCTCAAAATTCCTCATCATTCTGGAGTCGGGCGTATTCTGAATCACCAATGTATACTTAATTCCCTGGCTCAGCTCCTGCCGGGTATACAACTGCGCCTGTTCGATCGCCTTCTGTACTGCGTTATAGGTGGCCGAAGCAACGGCGTTGTTGAGGGCATCCTTCTCGCTTACGGTGCTCATGGCAGGAGGTACGGTTTGATAATAAGCGGTTCCCCTGCCACTCCCGGTAGAGGCATCGAAATTCTTCAGGTTTACACTTGCACTGCCGTAATAACGGCCACTCTTGGTTTCCGAATTGGCATCGACGGCGATCTCAATATAAATATCTGCATTGAGTTTATTTGCGATCCACTGGATCATCGAGATGGACTGTCCGGTCTCTTCCTCATAGGCCATCTCCTGGTCCTTCTTGAGCCGTTCGATCTGCTCCAAGTCGACATAGTTCATACCGTTCTGTGCAAGATACTTGTTGGCCATACCGACCGCGGTGGTGGCAAGAAACTGATCGGTGACGTTTTCTTCATCGTAGTAGACCATATAGCTGAGATTACCTACGATATCCTGAATTAATGCGGCTTCCTGCGGGTCGATCTCGCCGGAAGTCGAAGCAGGCGCCTCTTCAGGAACTTCTTCCTGTCCGGCGGAAGGGGTAGCTTCGGCGGTTGCAGGCTGCGGAGCGGAAATGGCAGGCCTTGGCTGATCGACAAGAGCGACCTCGCCACCCTGGGGTAAAACCTGACCGCCGTAGATGCCGGCGCCACGGAGGACCGCAGCAACAGATTCAAGGTTGATTTTAATACCGAGGGTCAAGGAAAAATCGCCGTCCGATCCCCCACGGTCGATAATCTCCATGGAATCATTGTACACATATGCATTGACGCCGCCCTTGCCAAAAAGAGCCGTCTCGATTTCATCTCGTTTTGCTGCCGCGGCGGCAACGCCGAGCAGATCAGCCGAAGCCTTACGCACCGCTGCAATCTTAGCCTGATTCATCGCCTCGGTCTGAGTGGCTCCACTACCGCTGCCGTAATAGACCGGCGATGAAACCGGTGCGGCAGAAGCAGCAGCCTGTTTGCCGGGCCCTGTAGATCCTCCACCGGTGCTGGCACAGCCAGCTAGAAGAAGTACGAAAATAACGGAGAGTGCGGCTCCGATTTTCACAATACTGTTTTTCTTTTTCATCTATCTTGCTCCTGCTACAACTTGAAGGTCAGGCCGCCGCCCAAGACAAGCCCGTTGTAATCGTTGGGATTAATGTCTTCAAGGACCAAGGCCTGGTAAAAAGTATATCCCGTACGAAGAAAAAATTTCATGTTCTGTTTGAAAAGATATTGTGCCTCAACAAGCCCGGTAAAACCGATGCTGCTGAAGTACTCATAATCCTCGTCGCCATTGATAGGAACAAGGAAGCCCGCGCCGACGACGGCACTGGGGTTGATGCTCAGCCGCCCGAACATCCAGTTAGCTTCGGCACCGACATAGGCGTTAACCGGAAACCAGATAGCAAACGAGTCTCCAAGAGGAACCTCCACCCCTACCACGGGCCTCAGAGAATAGAAACCACGACTTCCAACCGATCGCAAGCCAGCGATAGCAAGAATTTCCTCGTCCGAATCGGAAGACTGAAGGATATCGAGATATCCGGATAGCTCAACACCAAGTCGCGGAATCTCCTTCAGCTGCTCCCCCACATTCGGCCGCCCATTACTGTAGCGCACCCGGGTCGAGGAGATCTCTTCGTCGACGGATTTTACAACAATCAACCCGGTCTCCTTCGACATTTGGCGACCGGAAGGAAGAACCCTTGTCTCGACAATGGCAAACTCATCACCGACCTGGACGCCCATGTTTCTGCCGAATTCGATAATATATTCTTTTCCAATAATATCAATAATACCGGTCTTCAGCTGAAATTCAGGGACGCTGCGAAGCTCATACTGTAGCTGCATAGGAATGGCATCGGCAGCACCTTTTATCGCTTCCTTCTGGCTGTCTCCCGATCCCGAGGTATCGATCTGAAAACTCGCGAAGGCCTTCCCCTCCTCTACATTGACAAAAGTAAAGGAGGTTTGAATATCAGCCTCGTAGGAGTCTTCGTCATAGCGAACATCATAGTAGCTCATTACCGGAATAACGACGATGAAGGAACCGACAAGTTTATTGAAATCAGCCTCGGTAAAGGTTGCTTCCCCAAGCCTGACCTCCTCGGGAATTTCGACATTTTCCTCTTTGTATTTTTTCACCTGGTCGATAAAAGATTGAATATCACCGGCCTCTAATCGATAGGTCATCCCATAGATGTTGAATCGTCCCAACCCAACAAAAACATTCTGTATGGCCTGGTCGACCAGACCAAGAGCCCCGGAAGGTATGCTCCAATCTGCATAACTGAGACTGAAGACAGCAATATCTTTTTTTTCGGAAATTTCTTGTGCAGAAAGGGACATTGCCATCATACAGACAGCAAGCAGTAAAGCCGACAAACGTCGAGATTTCATGGAGCTCCTCCTCAAAGTTTTCCACCTAGATAATATAGGCAGAATCTTAAAATTTCAACGTGGGGAAAAGATTATTGCATGAAAGTTAGCTATTGCACTCCTCCGTCACGAACCGGAACGTGTACTCCAAATTCATCCAAAAAGATAGGAGTCTGCCCCTCAATGGAGAGGTCCAAAGGAGCCGCGAGGTCAAAGCCGTCACTCGAACGATCCCACGTTTTCACAACGTGATGGTCAATCGAACAGGAAACCATCAAACGCCTTCCATCAAGGGAAACGCTCCAACCGACAATAGACGAAGGGATGGCTGCAATCCCCGCAGAGAGCCGTTCAGGCGATTGGGCCCCCTTCTTACGGGCAGGCAGCAGTATATAGGGAATGGAAGAGGGATCACGTCCGGCCCTCAACACGATCTCCCCATCTTTCGAAAGCTCCCAGACAGAAGTATCGGCATCTTTTTCCAGCGGTTCGAACATATGATCGATGACAAGCGAGGATCGACCTTCCGCAGCTTTCAAATTGATCTCAAGTCGATCCCCAACTGCAAAACGGTACCCGAAGGTTCCGTTCCTGACAAAAGGCCGGGGAGTTCCCCGTCTTCGAATCTCCCCAGAAAGGGTATTCGAGGCGGGATCCAAGCTTCCGTAAAAATGAAACAGAATTTCATAGCTCCTGTTGGGAAACTGATCGCTCCCAGGCGTGGAAACGGTAGAATCGACATAAAACTCCATCGTGCGGTAAAAGGGAGATGAAAAAGGATAATCCCCGGCACAATTTTCGGGAGGAGGTTCCGGAAAAAGTTCCAGCAAAACCGTATACACACCATCACGTCCCGGTGCAGTCAAAAGAGCCCCATCCTTAAAATCACCGGCAAGGCCGAAGGCAAAGGGCTCGCCCTCAAGACTCCACCGCAGAAAGAAATCGGGATTCTCTCCCACATTGGTAAAAAGAAGGCCGTATGTTCCGGGCTCGAGGGAGGCAGCGGGAACAATATTGATGAAAGGTATTTCAGGAAGATAGGATTCGGTAAAAAAAGGAATTTCACCTGATTCTATGATTTGATTCTCGGCATCAAAGAGCTCATATCGCAGGAGGTGATACCCCCTGTGAGATTCTTCCAGCGTAACCGGCGGCAGCTCATCATCCAAAAGCTCCTGAGTAAACTCAACACTCCCGACACTTCGATTATCACGATCAAGAATGGTGACGAGCATTCGATCAGGAATAGGCAGTGTCTGCCACTCACTCTTTTTTCTGATCTCAATCACAGCGCCGGGCATGAGAACGGCACCGGCCTCGACCGAGAGATCAATATACTTACTTTCCGCCTTTTCATTACCGAAGGGAGAAAAAAGATCCGCATCACCGCAACCGGCACATAAAAAAGCAATATACGAGAGCACTATAATGGAACGAAGCCTATTCACATAATCCTTCCTATTCGTACTATAGCACAAAATAAGGTAAACAGGCAAAAATATCTAATACATCAAAAACTGATTTTACCCCCAAAATGACCGGTACCTTCTAGTGAAAACGGATTATCAAGAAGCCCCGACGTCCCTCCACCGGTAGCGTCATCGATTTCCTTATAGAGCTTAAACAGATAGCGAACATCGGAGAGTTGGAGTTTCGTTTCGGCATAACTTTTTCCAAAACGGGTGAAAAACTGGGTGGACGAAAGGGTATTATCGATGCGGGTCCTGCCAATCCCCTGTTCATGATAGTCTGCAAGTACATCAAGCCGGTAAAAGACCTGTTCGAAAAGAGGCAGGATACTCCTCATCTTGATGACGGACGGACTTATCTTTGACTTCACCTGGAAAAGGGTACCGGTGGCATTGGTTCCAGCTTTGCCGTATCGTTCAAGAAGTGCCCTGTTTGCAGCCAGAAGACGGTAGGCTTGTTCAAATTTCGGATAGTAGTTTTGGTATTGACGGGCATAGCCGCGAATAAAGGTATCCGCCCCGTTTTTAAAAACATCCATCCGTTTGGATATCCAATAATTTTTATAGGTATCCAAATCCTCCGGGGCAACCGCAAAAGCGGAAATCTCCGTTTCGGGAACATTTTCCACTACCTGTCCGGGTTCTGCATAGATGCTGCGCCCCTGAGGATCGGCACATTCCACGGCCCCTTCGTCACAGAGTACAAGGATCCCCCCCTCGGGACTGGACGCCACGTCAAAGCTGGTTCCACGAATTCCCATGACGGCGCTTTCCGTACGAACATGAAAGCTCTCGTTGCTGGTAAGTTTACGAACACGAAAGGAGAGGCTGCCCTTCATCATGGTGAAACTGCTCTGCTGTTTTCCACCCACCGCATCATCGGTAAGATAAAAGGCCGTATCGGGACTAACCTGGACGACAGCAGATGTCCCAGAAGCAGTGACGACATCGATTTCGGCACTGCCGTCTTTCCCGGTTTCAAGGGTATCATAGGGCTCAAGGTAAAAACCGATATCCACATTCTGCCACTCAAGTTTTTTACCGTCGCGGTAGACATCGACCGTTCCGTCCAGATAGACAATTTCACCGCTCAGCCGCCCGGCGAACACTATTCCCGTCATCGCCAATGCCACGAACAACAAGCAGACAAGCCGTTTCATCCACGGTACCCCCTATAACCCTTCGAAGATAAACGTAGCACAAAGAATCCCAAGATTCAAACAGCGCTCTTTTTTGCTTTCTGTTCGGCCCAAAGTGAGACCAGGTGAATAAGTGTTTCACAAGCCTCAGCCATGATTTCAAGGGACGCCCACTCGAAGCGGCTGTGATAATTATGGCCGCCGGTAAAGATATTGGGCGTAGGGATACCCATCTCGCTTAATCTGGAACCGTCGGTACCGCCTCTAATGATCTGCCGGACAGGCTCGACACCGCTTTTCGCAACGGCCGTTTCCAGGAGTTCCATGATATGCGGATCTGCCGCAATATGATCCCGCATATTTGCATACTGCTTTCGAACGTCGACATCAACCGTTCCTCCGGGGAAGGCCGCCTCAACAGCTTTGGCAAAATAGTTCAGGGCTTCGACCCTCCGCTCCATACCGCTTGTCTCAAAATCCCGCAAATAAACATCGACATAGGCCTTGTCGAGATCCCCGGAAATTTCAAGGGCCGCATAATAACCGTAGCGATCATCGGTGGCCTCAGGACTCTCGTTCCGGGGAAGCATCGAGACAAAAGCCGACGCCATGGCAACGGCATTGACCAGTTTGCCGCGGGCGGTACCAAGGTGGATCACCTTGCCGACACAAGAAACCCTTGCGACAGCCGCATTAAAACACTCCCCCTCGATGATACCCCGCTCCCCTCCGTCCACGGTATAGCAGCAGGAGGCTTTAAGGCTGGAGGGATCAAACCTATCAAGGCCTCTGCCGGTTTCCTCATCGGGAGTAAAAACAATCTCAAGATCTCCACGGGTAATTTCATCATGAGCAAGGAGCCAGGAGAGGGCCGTCATAATTTCTGAAACCCCAGCCTTGTCATCGGCACCAAGAAGGGTTGTGCCGTCGGAAGTAATGACGGTCCCCCCTTTGCACTGCAGAAGCTCGGGATAAGAAACGGGATCGAGGATGTACCCTTCCTTAAGGGATATGACGTTCCCGTCGTAATCACGATGAACCTGCGGCTTCACGTCGACGCCACTCATATCCGGAGAGGTATCGACATGAGCCATCAAGCCGATGGTGGGAACCTCACCATCTCGGAGATTACCGGGAACACGAGCAACGAGATGTCCCCACTGATCAAGTTCGACATCGGCTATTCCCAGTTCACCGAGCTCTCGTTTCAACAAATGGAGGAGATCCCACTGTCCCGGGGTCGAAGGCAAGGTTTCGACATGGGGATCACTCATGGTGGTAATCTTTACATAACGAAGGAAGCGTTCAAGGAGTGCTTCCTTCAACTCGCTTTGTAGTTTTATACTCATACCATTCACTATATCGTTACGATTCACGATAGGCAATTCTGTTTTTATTGATCAGGAATGATCTCTTTAGTATCTTTATCGATATGAGCATACCACAATACCCGGTCTTTGCACCAATCGATCTATCAATGAGAGGCGAGCTACATCCCGGGCTTTCTCTCCTCAAGGACGGGATATCGGAATTCACCTTTGCAGGGCTCTTCCTCTTTCGTAAGCGGTACGGCTATGGGCTGAGCAGGCTGCCGGATAATCATCTTGTCATAAGCGGAACAAGTGAGACAGGAAAGTTTTTTATGCTTCCCTGTGGTATTCCGGAAGATAAACAGATCCTCCGCGCTCTTTTTTCCGAACATCAGTATTTAAAGAATTTGCCGGAGCAGTATGCGGAAAAAGAACGGATCAATCTGGAACAGAAGGGCCTGTGTGTCTGTGAGGATAGAGAAAACTTTGATTATCTTTATCTGAGAAAAAACCTCGCAACCCTTGCAGGAAGGAAATACCACAAAAAGCGAAATCTCGTGAACGCCTTTATTAATAGTTATACCTATGAAGAAAAGTGGATCGACAAAGAGAATCGCAACGATGCCATGACCATCCTTGATGCATGGAGGAAAGAGCGAGAGGACCCCGGTGATTTTGAAGCGGCAAAGGAGGCTCTTGAGATGATGGAAGAGCTGGGTCTTATCGGCTGCCTTACCTATGTTGACGGAAGTCCAGCTGCCTACTCCTTGGGTGAGCCCCTGGCAAAAGGAAGGGCCTTCGCAGTCCACTTTGAAAAGGCCAACGACGATTTCAAGGGAATCTATCAATTTATCAACCGTTCTTTCGCCTCCATGCTTCCCCGTCATTACTGCTATATCAATCGAGAACAGGATCTCGGAGATCCCGGACTCCGCCAGGCAAAGATGAGCTATCGACCGGACGCCTTCGTAAAAAAGTTTAAGGTACAACCGGAAGAATCCGCCGGCTGCTGTCCTTCGGACCAAACCTCAGAATAGCCTACGAAAATGTAATACAATTATGTCGGTATTACATTTTCGTAGGCAAAATCCCCTGCCCTTAGATGCCATTCTATAGCTTAATCATTTTATCTTTTTCCCCGTAAATAAATTACGAAAATCAGCATATAGAATGGCACGCTTTTTGCAATACAATATACACAAGCGATAGAAATAACTTCGGAGGAAATAATGGCAAACGGAAACATTGATTTCACCAAGACCCCCCTTACTGAACTGTACGGGTCTAACCAATTTAGCGAAAGTGTCATGCGGCAGCGACTTCCCAAGTCGGTGTTTAAGGAATTACAGGCGGTTATGAAGGGAGAACAGACCTTGACCCTTGAGATCGCCGAGGTCGTTGCCAGCGCAATGCGGGACTGGGCAATCGAAAAGGGTGCAACGCACTATACCCACTGGTTTCAGCCGATGACGGGGCTGACTGCCGAAAAGCACGATTCCTTCATAAGTCCTACCTCCGACGGTAAGGTCATCATGGAGTTCTCGGGAAAAGAGCTGATCATGGGAGAGCCGGATGCATCCAGTTTCCCCAGCGGCGGCCTTCGGGCGACCTTTGAAGCACGAGGGTATACAGCCTGGGACACAACGAGTCCGGCCTTCCTAAAAGAGGACAGAACCGGGGTCACCCTTTACATCCCCACCGCCTTTATCAGTTTTCGGGGAGAAGCCCTGGACAAAAAGGTCCCTCTGCTTCGTTCCATGGAAGCGATTGAAAAGCAGTCCCTGCGCATTCTGAAAATCCTCGGAAACGACTCCAGCAAGCATGTATTCACTACTGTTGGTCCGGAACAGGAATACTTCCTGGTCGACAAGAGTTTGTACGATAAGCGCCCCGACCTCATCCTTGCGGGACGAACCCTTTTCGGTGCCATGCCCGCCAAGGGACAGGAGCTTGACGATCATTACTTCGGTTCGATTAAAGAACGAGTCTCCGATTTCATGCGGGAATTGAACTATGAACTGTGGAAGCTCGGTATTTCAGCAAAAACCCAGCACAACGAGGTTGCTCCGAACCAGTTCGAGCTTGCAACTATTTTTGCAAGTGCAAATGTTGCTACCGACAACAACCAGCTTGTGATGGACACCCTGCGCAAGGTTGCCCTTCGCCACGGCCTGGTCGTACTGCTTCACGAGAAGCCCTTTGCGGGTGTCAACGGTTCTGGAAAGCATAACAACTGGTCGATTGCCACCGACGATGGTATCAATCTCCTCGAGCCCGGTGACAGTCCCCATGAAAACGCTCAGTTTTTGCTCTTTCTCGCTGCGGTTATTGAAGCTGTGGACCGTTACGCTCCCCTGCTGAGGGTCTCTGCGGCAAATACAGGAAACGATCATCGCCTCGGCGCAAACGAGGCACCGCCCGCGATTATTTCGATCTTCCTCGGCGATCAGCTCAGCGATATCCTGGAGGCTGTTTCAGGCGGTGGAACGGTAAAAGCACGCGAAGGTGAGATGATGATCATCGGCCAGACAAGCCTGCCGAAGTTTCCCAGGCACATGACCGACAGGAACAGAACAAGCCCCTTCGCTTTTACCGGAAATAAATTTGAGTTCCGTATGGCAGCTTCCAGCGCCTCGATTGCAGAAATCAACACATTCCTGAATGCAGCTGTTGCCGATGTTCTCGCGGGTTTTGCCGAACGGCTCGAAACCACAAAGGATGCGGACAAAACCAAGACTATCGCCGAACTGGTCAAAGAGAGCTACAACAACCACAAGCGGGTTGTATTTAACGGGAATGGTTACTCCGACGATTGGGTTGCAGAAGCCGAGAAACGGGGCCTTCCCAACATTGCAACAACCGTTGAAGCCATCGAGAGGCTTACCGACGACAGTAATATCGGCGTTTTAAGCCGACACGGTATTCTCAGTAAGGAAGAAATTCTCAGCCGACATGAAATTTATCTTGAAAGCTACAGTAAAAAGATTAACATTGAAGCTGAAATCATGCTTCGCATGGCACGGCAGTCTATCTATCCGGCGGTCAACCGTTTCATCGCGGAAACTGCGAAACTGATCGGCCAGGTGGGTAGTATCGATTCCCAGCTTTCCATGAAGCGCCAGCGCGAGATACTTGCCTACCTTGTGGAAAAAGCCGAAGAACTTGCCGCAGCTGCCGATGTACTTGAAGTAAAAGTAAAAAGTGCTCAGAGCATAGCCGATCCCTCAAAGCAGGCGAGAAGCTATAGGTTTGATGTCTTTGTCGCCATGAGTACCCTGAGAGCGGCTGGAGATGCCCTTGAAGAGGCACTTCCCAGGGATGCATGGCCGTTCCCCAACTATGAGGAACTTTTGTTTATGCTCTAATCCTTGACTGTATTTTTGTTAAAGGAGAAGAATAAAGGGGGTCGGGCTGTCCTGCATTGGCTATGCAGGACAGCCCTTTTCATTGTTACAGGTGTTCGGCAAAGAGTTCGCCGAGAGTAGCAATGGCGGAATTAATCTGCTCCACCGTACTGTTGGTAAAATTCAGGCGCATGGTACCGGCCCCGTCTTCCTTTCGTGTATAAAAGAAACGACCAGGCACATAGGCAACCTTCCGCTCGATGGCTTTTTCATAAACGGCAAGGCTGTCGAAACCTTCGGGACCTTCCGCCCAGACAAACATTCCACCTTCAGGCTCTGTAAAAAAGAAAGAAGAAGGGAAGTGTTTTTTCAGCGCTACAAGCATCGCCTCCTGTTTCGGACGATACAGTTCACAGATTTTCGGAATCTGCCGTTTCATATGCCCCTCTCCGAGGTAGAGCGCGGCAAGGGCCTGTACGAAGGTGCTGGTATGTAAATCGATACTCTGCTTGGCCTTTACCATCCAGGAGATCAAATCCTTCGGGGCTGTCACAAATCCCAGTCTGAGGCCGGGAGCAAATGTTTTCGAAAAGGTACCGGAGTAGAGAATATTATCGGAAGCAAGCGAAGCGATCGGTGGTAACGGCTCACCCCGATAACGAATTGCACCATAGGGATCATCTTCAACAATCAGCAGATTGTGCTTGATCGCAATATCGGCAATGGCCTTTCGTCGCTCCAAACCGATGGATTTCCCCGTGGGATTCTGGAACGTAGGAACAAGGTAGAAGAACTTCGGCTTCTCTTTCACTGCCACCTCTTCCAGAGATTCCGGAATGACCCCCTCTTCATCGGTAGCGATATCGACATAGACGGGCTGATAGGGATTAAAGGCTTGAAGCGCCCCCAGGTAGGTAGGGGATTCAACGGCGATCTTATCTCCCGGCATGATGAAAAGCTTTGCCACGACGTCAAGAATTTGCTGACTTCCGTTGGTGACCAAGATACGATCGGTTTCGGCACTTTTAATATGCCGATCGTTTTTTAAATAATCGGAAAGCGCCTCCAACAGGGGAGCAAACCCTTCACTTGTGCCGTACTGAAGTATTGAGTCCTTCCAGGTCGTCAGAGCCTTATCACACAGCTCTTTTACCAGCTCAACGGGAAAGGCATCGGGTGAGGGAAGTCCGCCCGCCAAAGAAATCATCCCCGGTTGTGCAGTGACCTTGAGGATCTCACGCAGAATGCTCGACTCCATGCATTCCGTCCGTTCCGCATACCTAAATTGTCCCACTACTTGCTCCTCCTGCTTCTCGCGCTTAATCAAGACGCATTATTGTTATATGCTCTTCCCGGAAGTCGGCTCTCCGAAGATTCCCAACAGAAGATCGGTACCCATCATATCCGGACTTTTCATACTTTCAATCGACTGCACAAACTCCTTGAGATCCAATAGCACCTCAAGCATAAGGAGCCGTACAAAAGGTTCATGCTCCTCAACGGTAGAGAGCTGAACCACAGTACCACCCAGCTTCAGGGTGATCTGGATATCATCCTTCCTAAGGTTATACAGCTGCCGATTATGATCGACCGGCTGGACAAAAAACTCCTCACCTCGGAAACCGTTCAATACCTCGCTGATCACAAATTCGGCCATTCTCTTGGATGGGAATTCCAATTCAATGGTCTTCATCGAACCGGATCCCGTATCAAGACATTTTGTGTAACCACTACCGCCATGAAAACTTTTTATCAGAAGAGGGGGCGCCGCAATTCCGGCAGCAAGAAGCGTCATGATGGCAACCCCGAAAATTTCAGGACCGATTGCTCCCGAAGCAAGGCCGATACCGGCGACAATCAAGGTTACCTCTCCCCGAGGCAGCATTCCGGCACCGATGCGAAAGGCCCCGCGCACATTAAAACCGACAGCAAGGGCGGGGAGCCCGCAACCAATCAACTTCCCGGCAAAGGCAACCAGAACATAGAGAGCCCCGAAACCGAGCACCGCAGGTAAAGCGGAAAAATCCACCATCATACCCATGATGGCGAAAAAAATCGGAACCATGAAGTCGTAAATGCCGTGAAGCTTTTCCTGGATCTCAAAGGCGATGTCGGTCTGGCTTAGGCTCAAGCCCACGACATACGCTCCAATTATCATAGCCAAACCGGCCATTTCCGACAAGCCTGATAAAAACAAAGCAATACCGAAACTGATGGAGGCAACCATTTCCATTGATTCCAGACGTTTCAACCTCCGACTCAGTTTCGGCGCAAAGATGATACCAAGCACGGTACTGATCAACCAAAAACCAAAGGCCTTTGCGGCAATAATCCCAATATGCCCCCAGTGGACATGCCCTCCTGCGCTGGCAACCTTGGCAACACCAACAACAACGGCAAGGAGGATAATCCCCAAAACATCATCGAGTACGGCAGCAGCAAGGATGGTAACCCCCTCGGGACTCGACATCTTTTTCTTTTCACTCAATATCCTTGCAGTTATCCCCACACTGGTAGCGGTAGAGAGGGTGCCCAGGAAAAGTGCTGTCGGATGCATAAATCGGTGAACGGCAGGAAGGAACAACACCGCAACCATGTCACCAAGGAAAAAGGAAACGACAACACCACCGAAGCCGACAAGACTGCCTTTCATCGAAAAACGAAGGAAGGTGGGTAAATCGGTTTCCAGCCCTGCAAAGAAAAGCAAGACGATTGAAGCGACAACTGCAAAACCGTAAAGCTCCGGACTAACAGGCAAGGTTCCCGCAGGGAGTGGGAACAGAGGACTATCAAGGACTGGAACCCGAAGCTGGCCTAAGGCATAGGGGCCCACAACCATTCCCGCGACAAGCTCTCCCAGGACTTTGGGCTGCCGAAGGTAGCGGCTGAATATCCAGCCGAGAAAGCGGGAGGCAATCACGATAAAGGAAAGCTGCAGAATCAGCAACGTCATGAGATGGGTCATGTAGGGGCCGGATTCGGCAACCGATTCGGAGGCGAGAAGCAGCACAGGGGCCGTCAGAGAAAAAAACAGCACTATGACAAGGGCAAATGGACGTTTACTATCATTTGAAAACATCGGCGGCCCCTCCTAAAGGAGGGAGAGGAGCTGCGCCGGTGTCGTGGCAGCAAGCATCGCCTTGCGGCTTTCTTCATTTTGAAGGATCTTACTAACCTCGGCAAGAAACTGTACATGAGGGCCGGTTTTATTGACAGGACTTATCGTCATAATAAAAATGCGGCTGGGCTCACCATCCAGGGCCTCGAAATCGACCCCTTCCCGCTTAATACCGACACAGGCGACAAGTTCCTCCACGGCAGCACATTTTCCGTGGGGAATTGCAACCCCGGATTGAATGCCGGTGGACATCTTGGCCTCCCGTTCAAGCACGGCATCCAAGGCTGCCTGACGATCTCTGATCTTTCCGCTTTTCATGGCAAGATCCACAAGGGCCTCGATAACATCCCGCTTCGTCTTTCCGGGAAGATCAAGTGAAACAAGGTTTTCGCTGAGCTGCTTTTTTACGTTCATAACGTAAGCACCTTATCGCTTGAAAAGCGCAGCTGTCAAGCATAGCGCACCGGCAGCCGAATCATCACCGTTGTTCCACCACCCGATCGGGAATGGAGACTGATACTTCCCCCCATCCTCTCGACCAGATAGCGAGAAAAGGGGAGACCCAGCCCTTTGTGATTCCACTTCTCGGTGTAAAAGGGCTCGAAAAGACGCTCGGTATCGGTATGGGGCAGCCCTCGTCCCCGATCATAAACAAGAATGGTGATCTCATCGTTTTTTCCATCCGAGGGAACCACGGAGACTTCAATCGGAAGATTACAGGAGGAAGCTGCATGCGCCTCGGCAGCGTTACGCAAGACCTGAGTCAACACTACCTGTAATCCGACCTTATCCGCGGCATGGAAAGAGGCATCGATGGAGGAAATATCAAGGATGCATTCCAAGGGGCACTCCTCAAAGACAATCCGTACAGCAGTCTCCAACTCCTCAACAAGTGTAACCGCTTTGAGCTCATCACTTTCCCCTGAACCAAAAGCAATTAATTCCCGTGTCATAATAGAGGCCCGACCGATCAAACGCTTGGCCTCACCGAGCCACTTTACCTTCAGTGCCCCATCCTCTTCTATCAAACCGAGCTCAATCTTCCCGGCCAGGGCGGCAAGGGTATTGTTGAACTCATGGGCAAAGGAAGCGGCCATGGTGGAGAGAAGATCAAGTTCCCTCTTTCTGCGAACCTCTGCCGCAAGTTGGTTCCACTGTGTCATATCCCGCAGGAAATGAACCTCCCCCAGGAAGGTGCCCCGTTGAGAATAGATACGATCCACGTGATGAACAATCGGTCGGGTTCCGTTACCAACCTTCAGCATCTGTTGATTTGCCAAGGGTGTGGCTTCGGGGACAAAATCAACCACCTCTTCAACAGTCTTTCGATAACTGTCTTCTTTGACAATGAGATTGGCCGCAGGATTCGCATAGAGGATCTTACCGTCTTTACCGAGGACAAAAAGAGGATCGGGATGATGGACGAGGACACCCAACTGCAGCCGCTGAAACCCAAACAGGGAGCGCAGGGAGACAAGCACACCGACCAGAATGACACCCACAAGCAAAAGCATCATGAGAAAAATACGTTTCAAGGCATGAAACTCGGAATCGTACAGCCGAGAGACCTCTTCTGCGAGTTCCACAAGGCTTTCTCCGAAGGGATCGTAGAGACGAATAGTTTTCCGCCGAAGGTATTCCAGGGCGGGTCCACCCACAGGCCCGTCCAGGCCAGCCAGCGCCTCATATTCGGGGAAAAGTTTCTCCTCAATCTCCTGCCAAAGGAGGGCAGGCAGCTCGAGCAGGGTCTCTCCCCGGGTAGAGAGCCCGAGAATCGAGATAATCTCCTCATTGTGGGTTACGCGATTCAATTCTATGGTAAGGCGCAAGGAACTGGTCTTCAAAGCATCATAATGTTCCGCAGGAACCTCGGCGACAAGAAAAGCAAAGGTAAGAAGCTGAAGATCGGACCAGTGGCGAAACAAATTGACAGGATCGACCCGATCAGAGCTGGTATGCTCCTCCCAGACCTTGACGGCAGGGTACATTGCAGCCAAGGTAACCCCAAGCAGAATAATCATAAGCAGGGCCAGGGTCCGAGCATCCTGTAATTTCATTTATTTCCAAACAAGTTTCAGTTCTACAGGGTTATGAAGAGTCACGAGATCCAAAAGCGGCAGCGAGACTTTTGCCTCACGGCCCGAAACGGAATCAAAACCGCGGCTCTCGGAAATAGTTCCGTCGACACGAACGGCAAGATCAACACGTTGTGATTTGATCATAGCAATGACGGAATCCTCATCGGCATACTCTTCCAGAAGAAAGACCAGAAGATCCGTATACTCTTGCGGAGTAACAGGAGGGTCCTGCGGTCCGAAGGTTTCCACCCCATCCTCCTGGCTCATGGGGATAAAGGAGCGTACCGCCGGCCAGGTATCGATATTCAAAGAAAACTGCATTTCGGTCGTTCCATCGGAACGTCGGGTGAAGGCCAGAGGAGAAGCCTCATCCTGCGCGAAAAGCGCAGAAACATCGTCAAAAGCAAAATCAAGAAGCAAGCTTCCCCGTTTCGGTGTAACGGCCCGTTCCAACTCCAGACCGGAAATCGCCGCCATGCTCTCTCTTAAGGTAGGAAGATCAAAAAGCTCCATAGAATCGGGATCGGCATTAGAAAAACCAGCAATAATATCATTAAGGTAAGCAATGAAAAAAGGGTGAAGAACGACCTGAGCCTCGATCCTACCACTCCCGTCATCTCGCAGTAAAACAGAATCCCTGCTGCTGCACCCAGAGAGCAGCACAAGCATCGAACACAACAGAACGAGTCCCAAACATATCATCTTTCTCATGATGTATGCAATGTACCCCACCCCATTGCAGTCGTCAATGTCACATTGCATTTTTCCACATGATCTGCATAATGAAAGGCATGGAGGGACCCCTCGCTTCCGCCCTTTGGGGGCTGCTGTTTCTGCTCATTCCCGCTTTTATCCTTCTCATCACCTCAAAAGCACCATTTCTCAAAAAAGCCGGCCCTGTAGTAGTTACCTATGCCGTAGGTCTGTTTCTCGGCAACTGCGGGCTACTTCCCGCCGGTTTCTCACGTATCCAGGACCTCCTAACCACCATTACTGTTCCCTTAAGCCTTCCCCTGATTTTTTTCTCCCTCGATCTCGGTACCTGGAAAAGCATTGCCGGCCCAGGCATCAGATCCCTGGCAGGAGCACTTCTCGCTGTAGTGCTCGGCACTTTTGCAACCTTTCTGCTTTTCGGCAGCCTCCTTGGAAAGGAGGCCTGGAAAGTCGCGGGTATGTTGGTAGGGGTCTACACGGGAGGAACGCCAAATCTCGCATCAATCGGTTCCGCACTCAGCGTAGACAGCAGGCTTTATGTCGCCATTCATGGGAGCGATGTGGTGATATCCAGTTTTCTGCTGCTCGGCATCATCACCATCTTTCCACCGATAGCGCGAGGGCTCCTACCTTCCTTCCGGACCACTTCAAAGAACAAAGGAGATGAAGCCGCCGACAGTTATGATGCAAATTTCAATCCACTGAAACGTGGTGATCTGGGTGACATCGCAAAGGGACTCCTTCTTTCCGGGATCATCTTCGCCATCGGAGCTTCGGCAATGCTGATACTGCCCTCTGCAATAGCTCTGCCTACGGTAATCATAGTGATAACCAGTCTAGGGGTCGGGGCAAGTTTCATTCCTGCAGTAAGGACCTTGAAAAAGAGTTTTCAAAGCGGTTTCTATCTTATCCTCATCTTCAGTCTTACCGTCAGTTCGATGGCAAACATCGACTCCCTGGCAAGAACAGCTCCCTCGGCAATGATCTACGTCTCCATTCTCTTGTCTAGTATCACCCTGCTCCACTTTCTTTTCTCTTTTCTTTTGAAGGTTGATGCCGACACCCACCTGATTACCGCTACCGCTTTCATCCTTTCTCCGCCCTTTGTCCCCCTGGTTGCGGCAAGTCTCCGAAACCGAGAGATCGTCGTGCCTGGAATCATCATCGGCGTCATAGGCTGGGTTATCGGCAACTACCTCGGCTTAGCCATGGCAGGGCTTTTGTCGATCCTTTAGCGTTATCAACAAATGGTATCGGCCGTTTGAACGGACTACAGCTCCGACAAACAGGCCTTCATTATATTCACACAGCGCTCTTTATCGATGTCGTAGACAATCCGAACACTACTATCCCGGGAGGCAAAGCTTCTTCGGTCGGCAATGAGAGCACCGTCGGCCCATCCGCCGAGATTGACATCACAGGCTGCAGCCTCTAAGGAGGTGACGATTGTCGGGTCGATGACGCCGCAAACCGTTATTGCATCATGGATTGTCACCTGGCCGTTATCGCAAATATTCAGCTGGGTACAACGATGGATGAAGCGGTCGATAAGATTGCCGACGAAGGTTCCGGCAGGAGTGCCCAGGCTGCGAAAACCATCCGCATCTTCATGATCGCAGGGAACACGTTCCGTCGCTTCCAGGGTGAAGATTCGGACAGGACAGCCGCTTTTGAGCACAATCTGAGCCGCTTCGGGGTCATCGTAAAAATTGGCTTCTGCCGTGGGAGTCCTGTTGCCGGAGCTAACGCTCCCCCCCATAATGACAATCTCTTCGATGTTGGAGGCAATGGAGGGATCCATTCGCAGGGCAACGGCTATGTTGGTAAGGGGGGCAACCCCTATGATGGTAATCTTTTCCCCGGCATTACGCAGGGTGTCAACGAGGAACGAGCAGGCATGAGCCTTTCGAACTGCATAGGGTGAAGGGGGAAGAGGAAAAGATGGTTCATGGATGGAAATCTGCTCACCATCGACAATCGTCGAAACGGTCTGAAGTCTGACATCATGAGCCCTACCCGGCATGAGGGTCCGTACCATGGGAAGAGAACAGCCCGCATAGACGGGAATATCCCCGCCGCTTAGGGCAAGCACTCGCAGGGTATTCTCTACGGTATTGGCAAGGGGAAGATTACCACAAGTGACCGTCACCCCAATGAGGTCGAAGGCCTCAGATGCCGCCGCACAAAGAATTGCAACGGCATCATCGGTCCCGGTATCAACATCAAGAATGACCTTCTTCTTTCCCATAATTATTTCTCCTTCATGCATAGTTTTCTCAGATTCCCCGAATCTTTTCGTCGAGACCGGAGAGCAAGGTTTCACACTTCTCCAGAATCTCCTGGATATCAAAGGAAAGAAAATTCTTCCCATGTACCAGCAACCTTCCGTTCACAAAAACCGTGTCCACATCGCTGCCACTTCCCGCATACAGAAAGTTACTCAGACGGGTATTCTGGTTACTTAAGGCAAGATTGCCCCGGGTATCGACAAGGATGAAATCGGCAAGGGCGCCTTCCCGGATTACGCCGAGGTCAGAATACTTCAGGGCCTCGGCACCGCATCTGGTCATCATCGCATAGGTGGTTGAAAGATCCATTGATGAAGGGTCGAGGGAGGCGCCTTTTTGAAGATAGGCTCCTATCCGGGCTTCCAGAACCATATCGCGGTTGGAGCTGCTCGCCTCACCGTCACAACCGAGGCAAACAGGGATACCCATCTTGAGCATCGCATCAACCTTAGGGATACCATCACTTATCTTCAGGTTGGTAGACGGACAATAGACAGGATGGGCGCCGCTCTCTTTGATCAGGCCCAATTCATCATCCTCCAGCCAGATGCTGTGGGCGAGGAGGGTGTCCCGATCCAGCACACCGTAGTTGTAGAGGGCCTCGGCCTCTCCCCAGCCCGTGCATTCTCTGATTTTTTTCGTCTCTACCGGCCCCTCGGCCAAGTGGGTATGAAAGATGAGACCATGAGATCGGGTAAACCCCTTCAGCTGTTGCATCAACTCCTTAGAACAGGCGGGAAGCCCTGAAGGGGCGCATGAGGTTCGCAGGCGGCCCTCAAGGTGAAGATGGTGGCGATGAAACAGTTCTTCGGACTCCTTTAGACTCTCCTCCACCGTCCACAAGGGGGTGACGTCATTTTCCGGTATATCGGTATGACTAAGCCCGACGGTGGCCCGAATCCCCGAATCATCAATGGCCTGCATGGTAGAGTCGAGATAGCGCTGCCCGCACATCTCGTTGATCGTGGTCGTACCGAAACGAAGAGCCTCCAGACAGCCGAGAAGGACCGCATAGTAGTTATCCTCCTCACTCATCACCTCTTCGATCTTGTACATCCTCACCAGCCAGTCGACAATGGGATAATCGTCCAGGTAGCCCTTACTAAAGGTCTGAAGAAGATGGCTATGGCAGTCGACAAATCCTGGAAGCAACATCTTAGCCCCGGCATCAATGACCGTCTCATTTCCGGTCGGGCGAATGGAGGAAGCTATTTTAGCAATTCGCATCCCCTCGACGAGGATATCCTGTCGTCGAAAGGAGAGGGTTTCAACATCTGCTATGTCGCAGTTTCGTACCAGATAGCTGTCCATTGTCAGGCTCCTCTCACATTCTCTCGGCGAAGGTCTGCAGCGATCAAATGCTTGATTGCAAGGCAGGCCACATCGAGGGTCGGGTCATTCATCGTCTCGTAGGCAAGGATCGCCCCGGTCCTGCAGCCGCGAATGGAAGAGACAATAAAAAGGGCTGCGGTTTCCATCTCGCTGGCCATGACGTGACCGACCTCCCACGCCTTCCAGCGCCGATGCAAGGCATGGGCCTCGGGCATGCTGTCGGGATCGTGCTGTCCGTAAAAGGAGTCTTTGGACTGGCAGAGACCTTCGGTAAAGCAATGGCCGAGGTCTGCCGCAGCCCGGGCAAGGGCTTCGACGACCGCGCGGTCGGCTACGGCGGGATACTCGATGGGGATATACTGTCGGCTGGTTCCTTCATCCCGGACCGCACCGGTGACAATCACCCCATGCCCCTCCTCTTCGAAACTATCGGCACAGATTCGGCCGCAGGTCCCCACCCTGATGAAGGTATCGGCCCCGCAGTGGATCAGCTCCTCCAGAGCGATGGCTGCCGACGGTCCGCCCATGCCGGTGCTTGTTACCGACACATCAACCCCGTCGAGCTTTCCCGTCCAGGTCTTATGTTCCCTATTATGGGCAACCAGGTGCGCGTCGTCCAAAAAGGACGCAATAGCATCGGTCCGGAAGGGGTCCCCGGGTAGCAAAACATAACGTCCCACATCCCCCTTCTTACAGGCAATATGGTACTGTTGTCCCTTTTCGTTCAGTACTTCCTTCGATTGTATATATCCCATTCCGGCCCCTCCTTGAATAGAGAAAAATACGACGTATCAAGCCTGTTGTTTCCGCGGCTGCAGACGAATTACCATATAGGCGCCGACCACGGCAATGGCGGTGGCGAGCAGGACCAACGGAAAGGCAATTCGAACCGATGCCACGGTCACAACCCGCCCCACTGCCAGGGGGGTGAGAATATCGGAGATCCCCCCCGTAAAACCGATCAGGCTTGCCGCCATCGCCGTATGCCGGGGGGCCGCATCCGTGGCCAGCGTAACCAAAACGGAAAAAAGCACCCCGCTGAAGGCACCGGCTATGGTAAACATGATGAAAAAGACAATAATGTTTCCCGAAATGATGGCAATGCAGAGGGCAAGGAAGGCGATAACAAGGTTTACCAACAGTACCTTTACCGGCCTGGCCCTCCTTAAAATGCGGACAAAGGCAAGGCTGCCGATGACAGCCCCGACGCTGAACATGGTGAGTACATTTACCGAAATACTCTCATGGATCCCGAACGAGAGAACATAGGGATTGGTGTAAATATGGACAATATTCAGCAGAGAGCAATAGAAGAAATTGGTAAGAAACAAGACGAAAAAGAATTTTCCCTCCCGCTTCAACCATGTCATAGAGAAACCGTGTTCATGTTCGCTCGAATTATCCAGAATGCGCTCACGGGGCATGAAAAAAGTGGCAACGAACAATGCGAAGGTCATAGCGCCGAAGATGAAAAACATCACCTTCCAGCTCAATCCCGACAAAAGGAGAAGTGACATTGTAAGTGGTGGAATAAAATTCCCAATCCCGAAAAATGCCTGTCCCGCGCTCATGGCACCGCTGTAATTCATCGAAAAAGCCCGGGAGAGAATAACGGGACAGCCGCTGTCCTGAAACCCCATACCCATGCCCGCTATAGCCATGAGAATAAGTGCAAGCCAGTAATGGGTGTTCAGGGGCATAAAAATGAAATTGATGCCAAGTGCGAGGTAGCCGATCATGAACGACCTCCGCACCCCCAGTTTTTCGGTGATGATACCGCAAAAAAAGACCATTGCGACCCGGCCTAGGGCAAAGGCAGAGCTGAGAGCCGCTACCTGAGCCACCGAGACTTGAAAATAACCGGTCAAGGCAATCATAGAAGCCCCGATACAAGCGGCGGCTATACCGGTCATCAGATAGAGGCCGTAGGCCTCTATAACGGCTATACGTGAGTAAGTACAAAGTGTATCGTTTCGTTTCATACAATATCTGCCGTTTGGCCTAGGGCATCCAAGAGTTCCTGTTGCGTCACAATTCCTCTGGCCAGACCGAGCTCTCGTGCCAGGCTGCAGACCGGCGGCTGTTTCAGTGAAGCCTTTTGCATGATCTCCATGTCCCAGAAAATATCGCGGGCGTCACCATCGGCGATCTTCCGCTTGTCGGCCATTACAATGACCCGACGAAAATGTTCCAGGACAAAATCCATGTCGTGGGTGATGGTGATGATTGTTTTTCCCCGCCCTTGTAAGACTTCGATAATACGGGCCAGCAAATTCAGCCCATGTAGATCCTGTCCCGCCGTGGGTTCGTCGAAAATCAGCACATCGGGGTTCATGGCAATAACGCAAGCAATGGTGACGAATTTTCGAATGGAGAGGGGAAGATCGTAGGGGTTGAGCTCCATTTTGTCTTCCAGGTCGCAGAGCTCAACCGCCAGATCGATCCATTTCTTACTTTCCTCTTCCGGAACCTTATTCATTTTGGGAGAATAGATGACCTCCTTTTCAACCGAAGACTGAAAAAGCTGGTCGTCCGGGTTCTGAAACACATACCCTACCTTTCGTGCAATCTGGGCGGTAGAAAAATCCCTCGTATTCTTGCCCTGCACGAAAACGGTTCCTTCGGTCGGCTGAAAAAGGTTGTTCATCAATTTCACCGTCGTCGTTTTTCCTGCCCCATTCTGTCCGACGATGGCAACCGCCTCGCCGGCATCAAAGCCCATACCGACGTGATCGACGGCCTGAAATCCGCCGGGATAAGAAAAGCTTACATCTACAAGTTCAATTGCATGCATCATTGTTACCTATTTGTGGTTCATAAGATCCCGGAGAAGAACTACCGTCTCCTCATGGGTGATGGGAATCCGTTCCACCGGTTTTCCCGCCTTTCGAAGCCGATGGCCTATCCGCGCATAAACGGGAATCTGGGTATCATGGTCCAAAAGCCGCTCGTCAGAAAGAATTTCCCGGGTCGGCCCGAAAAAGGCGATCCGTCCTTTATCCATAACGATGATTTTGTCGGCATATTCGGCGACAAGATCTATCTTGTGCTCAACAAGGATCACTGTTTTTCCCTTCTGCTTGACCAGATCGATAATGGCAAAGACCTGTTCGGTACCCACAGGGTCAAGCTGACTCGTCGGCTCATCGATGACCAGCACATCCGGATCCATAACAAGAATCGAGGCAAGGGCGACCCGCTGTTGCTGCCCGCCGGAAATCTCGAAGGGATTCTTATCCTTTAGATATCCTATGCCCAGTTCGTCAATGATGGCCTCGACCCGCCTGATAATCTCCGAAGCCTCCACACCAAGGTTTTCCAGCCCGAAGCAGAGCTCTTCAAAAACCGTATCCTTGATATAGCTTATCTGATTGAAGGGATTCTGAAAGATGTACCCGATACGAACAGCCAATTCTCCTGAGGAAATCTTTGAAAGATCCTTTCCCTCGAATAGGATTTGGCCGAAGCTGATCCCCTTGTAGAAACTGGGAACAAAGCCGCGAATTGCATTGCATAAGGTGGTCTTACCGCTTCCGTTCGGCCCAATGACACCCACGAAGTCTCCCTGTTCGATGGAGAAGGTGATATTTTTCAGAGCAAAGTCGTCGCTGACGGGATATTGGTAGCTAAAATCATCGATTTCTATCAGTGCCATATGGTACACCTCCCGGCAACAGCGGCAAGTAGAATAAGGGCGGCAACTACTCTCAGCAGACCGTCGAACCGTCCCTTTTCCACGGTGCGGATGTGCGTTTTTTTACAGGGAGCAGAAAAGGCCCTGGCCTCCAGGGTAAGGGCCCGTTCCTCAATTCCCGAAAAGGAACTCAAAATCAATGGTGCAAGCATCGGAATAAAGGCCCGCAGTCGGACCTTTAAACCTCCTTTCGTCTCGATACCCCGCGCCTGTTGGGCATTCATGATTACCTCCGACCGCTTCTTGGTTTGGGGAATCATTTGGAGCGTCGATAAGATGATATAGGATGCCGTATGAGAAAAGCCGGAGGCCTCCAAAGAGAGAATCAAATCCTGCATCTGCGTTGTCTGAAAAAAAAGGATAAAAGAACTGGCGATAACCAGGAGAATACCGCAGAGATTTAAGGCGTAAAAGATGCCCTCCCACTTTGCCGCAAAAATCCAGAGATGAAAGATAATATATTGCCCCGGCCGAAATAGCGTTTGAAGGGCAAAAATAAGAATAAAAAGGAAAAGGACCGAGCGGGCGATCTTTTTCATGAACACCTTGATGCTATCCCCCGTCGCAGCAAAAAGCACAAGAAAGATAAAAAGAATATAGGAATACCACCACGAGGGCACAATAATGCTCAGTATGGAAAAGAGAAGAAGATACAAAAGTTTTGTGATGGGATAAAGCTTATTCAAATATCGCCGCTTAACATCCATAAAAGTCCTCTGTTGAATCACTTCTATCCCGCCGGAAGCCAAGCCCATGCCCGGCGGGATGATAATCAGCCTGCTATCTCTTCGGTCTTGCTGTCGAAATGTCTAGGCATCCTTTCCGTCATCGGCAACAGGAGCCTCAACAGCAGTAGTCTTCTTATGTTTAAGGAACTGTTCGCCACAGGGGTATTTGACAAGGATACGATCGCTCATTGCCTTTATGATGATGTAGGCCACAATGATCGAAAGGCCCTTATCTGCAATCTCGGTGAAAACCTGTGAGGTAAATACCGAAGTAAAAAGGGTCTTTCCCGTTGCCAGCATCAATGCCGTGAGGTAGGTGCTGCCATTACCGGTGATGCCTCCATAGACATACATAACGATGGGGGACCCCACAACCACACCTACAAGGGTAACACAGAGAATAGAAATGATGATCTTCCACCAGGTGGTAAACATATGCTTTCTTGAAAGGATTCCGCTAACCAAACCAATCACTCCGCTTACCACGGCAAAGGGGAAAAAATTCGGCTGAAAGATACCATTGATAACATTGCTCAGGACACCGGCGACAAGGCCGACCCAGGGACCCGCCAAAATACCGGCAAGGATGGTTCCGATCGAATCGATATAGATCGGAAGGGCCAAGACCGCCGCAATCTGGCCACCTACGACATTCAGAGCAATTGCCACGGGAATGAGCAACGTACTCATCAGGGTGAAATCATCTTTCACACTCATGTTCCTAACCTCCTACTGTTATGCAAATTATGGTATTCGCCACTGCCGGGAGACCCTATAGTGACAATTTGCACACGAGACCAAGATTCAGATTCGATCGACCCGTAACGTCAGTCCGTTCACCGACGAATTAATAATTGTCTTGTTAAAAAATATCGGAGTACCGATTTCATCACTGACCAATTGCTGCAGAAGCAAAAGGGGGGTATTTGCTTTCACCTTAAAGATATTTGCATAGAGAGAACCTGCAATTATTGCAGTTACAATACAGCTGCTGCTATGACCCTTTCCCTCTACATAGCGCACAATCTCTTCTTTGCGACCCGAACGCGGAAACTCTAGTTTGGTAGTCAGAGGAACAAAATCCAGAAGATGCGCAAAAACGATATCCTTCTCTTGTGCATCCCTGTAGACGCGATCGAAGACATGAATCAACGATCCCTTGGGCAGAGAGAGAATCTCACTTTCCAGTTCATCCACATTCTGGACGGAAATCTCGAGACAGGCGAGTTTCCAGGAAAAATCAAGCTTATCCAGCAAGGTTTCGATGGTCGAATAGCGATTGACGCTTGCACTGTGCATAAAGGGACGTCGCGAAACATAAGCTCCCGATCCCTGCCGTCTGTTAATCAGGCGATCTTCTTCGAGCAGCTGTAAAGCCTGACGCAGGGTATTACGGGAAACGGCAAACTGCCTGATCAGCATCTCCTCGGTCGGAAGTTTAGCGCCCGGCTCCATATCGGCAATGAAATCACAGAGACGATTGTAGACAGAGATATACATCGGAAGCTTTTTTTTCTTCATCCCATCGGGGATATGCCCTTCATACATAAAAATATCATAAAATAGTAATACCAATACGTCAATAATTTATTGGTATCAATTTATTTCTAATTAGATATAGTGGAACCTATAAGCCTATATCCTGATTTATACTAATAATAATTGACAGACAGGGTAAGCAATGTTATTTCTGTTGCAAGAGGTTAGTCATGACCAAGATACTGTTTGTTTCGCATTGCATTCTGAATACCGCCTCCAAGGTGGAACTTTTTTGTGAAGAAGAGATGGAAAAGGAAGAAAACCTCCGTCGCCTCTTTCTCAAACAGGCGATAGAGGCGGGTTTCCAACTCGTCCAGTTGCCTTGTCCTGAATTCCTCTTATACGGTCCTCAGCGATGGGGCCATGTCAGTGATCAGTTTGACAATACCTTCTTCCGCAATTACAGCGATGCCTTTCTTGCCCCCTACATCGATCAAATCAAGGAATATCATTCCCACCCTGAGAAGTTCAAGATCGCAGGTGTTGTCGGCATCGACGGCAGTCCCAGTTGCGGTGTTACCTACACCTGCAAGAGCGCTCGTTGGAAAGGTGATTTCTCAGGCAGAGAAAATGTTGATGCGATCATCGATTCCGTTACCCTTGAGAAGGGGAACGGCATTTTCATCCGTGAGCTGCGCAGGCTCCTTGAGAAAGAGGGGTTGCAGGTCCCAGTGGTAGGTCTTTTTGCCGACGAGCCACAAAGATTGTTCGACCTGCTGGAAAGAGCATAACTACTGTCCGGAATCGTGGTGGTTGAAACGACATGCGTATCACCAGGATTCGGAACACTACGTAAAGAGCACACATATTGAAGTTGTACGCGGAATGACTATCTGTTACTATTTCACCAGAGGATATGAATGGCAATACCTGATTACGAAACGTTGATGTTACCAATCTTGAAGTTCCTATCGGATTCAAAAAATCGAAAAACAAGTGAAATTGTTCAACACATGATTGAAGAATTTAATATATCTCCAGAAGAAGCAAAAGAGCTGATTCCAAGTGGCCGTGCGAAATTAATCAGTAACCGCGTCGGTTGGGCCTGTACTTATTTACGAAAGGCCGGATTAATTGAATCTCCTCAACGAGCATATAATCAAATCACACAAGTCGGTTTAGAAGCCTTTAAAAGCAAGCCACAAAAAATTGATACTGCTTTTTTATCTCGTTATGAGAGATTTCAAGAATTTAAAGAAGAACATACCGAAAGAAGTAATCGGAAATCAAATAACAAAATTACAATTGAAGAGAAAACACCAGAAGAAATAATCGGCATACAAAGTCAGCTAATAAACAATAGCCTTAGCCGAGATTTATTAGACGTCATATCAACTATGGAGCCAACGAATTTCGAACAACTCGTTGTAGATTTACTTTTAGCCATGGGATATGGCGGAACAGTAGATGATGCAGGGTCTGCAATAGGGCAAACAAATGACGGTGGCATTGATGGAGTAATCAAAGAAGACATTCTAGGATTGGATACGATTTTTATTCAAGCAAAAAGATGGAAAAATACTGTTCCGATAAAAGAAGTAAGAGATTTTGCAGGTGCATTATTATCAAAAAAATCAAACAAGGGTGTATTTATTACAACCAGTACGTTTCCGGATCGTGCATATGATTTCGTTTCGACAATTGATCGAAAAATAATCTTAATTGATGGCAAAAGACTTGCCAATCTCATGATCAAATTCAACCTTGGAGTAGGGACAAAGGAAGTCATAGAGATTAAAGAAATTGATACTGATTACTTCACAACATAAGTACTAATCAGCCATCCAAACTCGTTCAGAAGGAGACATGATGATAGATAAAAACTATACAGAGCTTAATGCGCTTGTTATTGATAGATGGGTTAATACAGGCTGGGAATGGGGAACACCAATCAGCCATGAAATATTTTCTCAGGCACAGAATAATTCGTGGTCGGTGGTATTGACGCCTACCAAACCCGTCCCCAAAGAGTGGTTCTGCGACTTTAAAGGAGCAAAAGTCCTTGGATTGGCTTCGGGTGGGGGACAGCAAATTCCTATCTTTGCAGCATTGGGGGCTGACTGTACCGTATTGGACTATTCGGAAAAACAGTTGAACAATGAAAGAATTGTTGCAGCAAGAGAAAAGTATGAAGTTGAACTTGTACGGGCCGACATGACACAACCATTTCCTTTTGATGATGATTCCTTTGATCTTATCTTTCATCCGGTATCAAATTCGTATATAAAAGATGTCCTTCCGGTATGGAAAGAGTGCTATAGGGTCCTGAAAAACGGAGGAGTGCTCCTGGCAGGATTGGACAATGGATTCAACTATCTTTTTGATGATGATGAAAAGGAAATAATACACAGGCTCCCTTTCGACCCGCTGGAAAATGAAGAATTGTATGAGTACTCGTTAAAGAATGATTGGGGAATCCAATTCTCTCATACTATTGAGGAACAAATCGGAGGGCAATTGAAAGCAGGTTTTATGTTGACGGATATTTATCAGGATACAAATGGCGAAGGGAATCTACATGCATATAATGTTCCAACGTTCTATGCAACGCGAGCCGTAAAAAAGGTATAAATGTTCCCACGTCTGTATAGCTGTCGGCCCAACGGAAATGAGGAGGCCCTTTCATGAATATATCATGGAGATTCGAACAATCCACAATTGATTGGCAAGCGTTGTCCGATCTGTATAGAATTGCTCCTCTTGGTACAAAGGAACCGGAAAGACTAAAAATCACTTTCGGCAATAGCATGTTTACATGTTTTGCCTTTGACAACGATGAACTTATTGGGGCAGGCAGGGCCCTGGCGGACGGTGCCGACTGTTCCTATATCTGCGATATTGCCTTACACCCCGATTACCAGGGACATGGTTTAGGGAAACAAATAGTGCAGCACCTAATCAACCAATCAAAAGGACATAAAAAAATCATCCTTTATGCAAATCCCGGAAAAGAAGGCTTTTACGCAAAACTCGGCTTTAAAAAGATGAATACGGCAATGGCCATTTTCGAAAATGAAGATGCAATGATAGCAAATGGGACGATCGCTTCCTAAATAGCCGCTATAAGACTATTTCTCGCTCAAAGCGCAAGGCCTCTTCCAGCCGTCCCCGCTTGCGGCAGCCGGCGGCGTATATCCGACATTTTTTCGCCAGGGTCTGTTCCGCCTGGTGCTGTCGGAGAAGAGCGGCATCACCGTCGTTTTCACCGGCACGACGATGCTCGGCAAACCAGGAATCCTTTACAAGGCGAAGCAGGCCTTGGATGCGAAACTTCTCTATCTGCCCATACTTTTCCGAAAGCTGGGGCCAGGATCCGGCCCGCTTGATAATGCAGTCATTGGAAAGCCAAGCAACCGGCTCCAGGGCGGTAATTCTCAGCCAGAATTCGTAATCCTCCGCGATTTCAAGGTCTTCGCGAAAGCCTCCGCTTTCACGGTAGAGCCGCCGTTCCATCATGACGGTGGAAGGGCCGATGATGCATTTGGCAAGAGCGTCGGAGAAGATCTCACCATCCCTGCGATGGCGCTGCCCTTTCTGGCTTATTATCCGGTCGCCTCTTAGCCACACCTCACGGCCATGGATAATTCGGGGGTGCCGGCCCAGACTGCCCAGCTCACGAAGAAGAGAAAACTGCTGGGAAAGCTTTTCCGGCAGCCAGATATCATCGCTGTCGAGAAAGGCAAGCCATCGCCCTCTTGCAGCGGCGGCACCACGATTCCGAACAGCCCCGGCCATGCCGCTCCGAGGAGGGATAAGAAGCCTGATACGGGGATCAGAGGAAAGGGGACCAAGGGAGTGGACCGTTCCGTCGTCGGAACCGTCATCCACCACGATGAGTTCGAGATCACCGAAACTCTGCATCAGAACAGAACGAACCGCATCGGCCAGGAGTTTTCTTCGGTTATAGACGGGTATAATGACGGAGACAAGCGGATCCATGAAGGTTTTCTACCACAATCACGGTTCAGGAAGCAAGGCCGAAAGCTTTATGCTTCCATACTGGGGCGCTGGAAAAAGCGTATCGTCGTATTTCGCCACGCCCGAGTCCAAAAGCCGGGGAGAACTCCAACCATCGGGAACGAGCTCTTCATAGAGAATACGTGCGGTAAGCCCATCGCCGGAGGCAAGGGTACAATCCAGGCTTACATACAACGCGCGGTTCGGATCGCTCCTATCAACAAGAGCCGTGGCACTCCAGGTATAGGGCAGATCTGAAGAAGAGAGGGAAAGATTTGTCACCGCGCTCCAGGCATTTCCCTCTGCATCGGTGAACGCAGTAGCTTCGTTAAAATCGATATTGAGGGTTGCAGCGGAACAGGTTCCCGTAAGCTCCACACTTACCCGAAAAAAACGCACGCCCCCGGCATCCGGGGCATAATCACAGGAGGATAAGGCCATAATGAAAAGCATCGATAGCAAAGGCCAGCGAAACCTCATCGAATCACCATCACCTTTCGATACTCATCGATACCAGGACCGCTGAACCGGACAAAGTAGATTCCCCGGCCTACCGCATAGCCGGCCCGGTTGCGGCCGTCCCAGCTAACAGCGTACTCGCCGGCACTTCGCCTTCCCCGGTAGAGAACATCAATCAGGTCCCCCGCGAGATTGAATACCTGAATGGTAATGGTACCGGAACGGGTTATGGTGTAATGCAGGGTAGTCTTTTCCCCCTCATCCGGGTTGATGACGTTGTTGAGGATGGTCACATCACCAGTCTGCGTCCGTACCTCCCGCATTTCGAAGGAGAAAGGCCGAATGGTACGATACCAGTTTGAGGCGGCAGGGGAAGCAACCCTGGCATGGTAGAGATCATCGGCATAAAGGAAGAAATCAAAGGTACCGTTGTCCTTTAATTTATCCGAAGAATCGGAGATGGTGAAATTAATCAGGGAAGAGCCCTGATCCGCTCCTGAGAGACTTGCAGGATCGGAAGAACTGTAGCCCGAAGGCAAGGTTGCCGATGGATCGTTCGGATAAGGAACCAGACCACTGAAGTCGGTTTCATCGAAAGAAGGAAGCCACAGGCCTGAGTTGTCGGAAGAAGTAAAATCCTGGGGAACATCGCTATCGTAAGAAAGGGTAGGCACGGATGCCGATCCGTAGTTGACCTGCAGTTCGATCTCCTGGGGTTCCAGCCATGCCGAATCATCAAAGTAGTTGATAAGCCCGACCCCCGCCCCGCGAGTGGCATCCCGCTGAACGGCGGTATTGCGGGCGTAGACGGGTTCGATGATGCCGAGGCCAAGATCGGAGACTCTGTGGGTGGTGGAGCCGATGATATTGCCCTCCGCATCCTGGGTCGTAGTAGGTAGCGTGACAGTAACATGACCGATGATATTGGCATCGGAAAGCGCGGAGGCGGTGTTCAAGGTTACCTCTTCTATTTCCGCGCTGCTTCCCGTTACGATGGACAGACTTGTTGCCGACGTTCCGTTTACCGTAAAATCGCCGGCGATCCAGGAACTTGCACTGCTGTCGACCTGAACAGGCTCCGAGAAATGGATGAAGACCTTGCTATACCCGGAGACGGCCAGGGTGTAACCAATGACGGGAGACGCGCTATCGATAGTAGCGGCAATGTCGTCCGTATCTTCAATGGTGACATATCTGCTAGTACCGGTAGTCGACCGGAGGCTGTCATTCGTATCGTTACCACCGGTAATCCACCAGGAGGGGGTTGCATCGGTATCCAGATATGGTTTCTCCTCAAGCAGAATATAGAAGACATCGTCGTACGAAGTACCGGTATCGTAACCAGCCACTGTGTAACCGTCCACCGTTGCCGAAAAATCGGAGAAGTCATCATTCAACGGAGTGGAGGCATTTACCGTCACCTGGATTCGGTCCAGTTTTCCGTCACCGTTGGAATCCTGCATAAGGCTTTCGATAACAGGAATGACAAGCCGCCAGTTGTAACACCAATCGTCTTCGCTGTGGCGATCGGGCCGAAACAGCGCTGAGGTGGGGTAAATGGGGACATACGAATAACTCAACTCAACGTAGGCGTTATCAATATCGGCGGTTCCTCCTGCCTCGATGGTAAGCCTCCACTGTTCGGAATAAAGAGCATCATCATAGGCAGTCGCAGGATGGGAATTGCTTTCGGTATAGGAGCTTAAAAGCTCGACCTCATGATTCTCGGCACCGGTCACGACTAAAGAGCCTCCTGCAGCGATGGTGATCAGCTCACCTTCGGGAAAGTAGACGATCTTCGGCGTGTCATCATTATCCCCATTGGTATCGACGATTTCCAAATTGTAAAAGGTGTAGGCCCGGCCGATGTGGCTTTCCTGGATCGTATCATCATTGAAGGCGATGGTACTCTCTCCAGGATTAAAGGTGGTGATGTCGAAATCCTGCCCAACGTTGATTTCGACCGAGTCGGCGGAAGAACCGGCATCCAAGGTTCCAGTGCCGAAAATATCTTCCCCGGCGGTCAAAACAACCGTGCCGGAAAGAGAGATGGTTCCGTCGCACTCCACATCGCCGTCCGCAGTCAGATTTCCATCCGACACCGAAAGGGAAACGCCGGAAGCAACGTAGAGACTACCGGGGGCAGAGCCTCCTATACTAAGATCGTATCCGCCAAGGTCAAAGCTCCCCTGAAGGACCCGAACCTCACTTGCAATCTCCGTATTTTTTACCAAGGTAAAGGTGGTACCGCTATTTGTCGCATTGAGCTCGAGAATATAGAAGTTGGCAGGATCGCTTGATGGGTCATCAAGATCGTACACCGTTGCCGAGACAGCCCCAGAAGCGGTCAAATCACCGACAAATCGCACAATTCCGCTGTCGATATCCATTGTTCCGATGGATACCGTTTCCCTGCCGTCAAGCTCAAATACACCGCAGTCGGGGTATGTGAGGCCTTCGAGGGACATGGCTCCTGACAGGGTAACATCATTTCCGCCGGTGGAAAACTCGGCATCTGCTGTCACCGAAAGGTCTCCGTCGATGGTCGTATCATCAAGGGGAACCACCCGGGTTAGCGATAATCCCGATGATTCCACCGATACCGACATAAGAGAAAGCCCGGCACTGGTTAGATTCTGCTCTACTTCCCCGGAAAAGATGAGGGTATCAGAGGAATCACTGTTGTCCAAACTCGTCGCCGAAGAACATACAAGATCCCTCTGACACTCGAGAACTCGATCAACCGAGGGACCAAAATCGATGGTGGCCCCCGACAGGTCGGCATCGCCAACCAAGGTTACGCCCCCCCCTCCGATGACAACCGTCCCTGCTGCGATTGTTGTTCCGGTCACCGTTACCGCTCCGGCCCCGGATACATCCAGTGTGCCGCCGGAACTAAGGGTGAGATTGCCTCCGGCGATAAAGTTTCCGTCGCTGAAACTCAAGTTCCCGTTCAAAACCGCATCACCCGAGGTGGAAAAGTCACTGGCCCCGCAGCTCAACGAAGAACCACTTCCCACGGTGAGCGTATTCACATCGGGGTCCATCCCGCCATCGATGAAGGTGATATCTGCCCCGATAACCAAGGCTCCGATACTTTCATCATCATCCAGCGTAAGGGCTCCTGTCCCGTTAAGGGTGAGGGTGCTTCCCAAATCGGTAATAGTTCCTGACGTGTTGATCGTATAGATCCCCGCTCCGCCTCCGGCAGAAGTCAACGCGGCCGTTCCTAAGTCGAGATTACCTCCGGTAATATATATGTCTTCTATTCCCGTGACGGTTTTGGCACCGAAGAAAAGTGAGCCGCTGCTTTCCGTCAGGTCGGCCCCCGGGGCCCCGGTAAAGACAAGCGTGCCGCCGGCCGATCCGCTGTCCCAGCTGCAGCTTCCTCCCGTCACACTCAGGGAATCCACACTCTGGGTATTCCCTCCGTTGTCTCCCGTCTGCGTAAAGCTTCCGTCGCTCACTTCCAGCTGGCCGCTTATTGCGATATCTCCAACGCCAAACAAAGAGCTTCCCGTCCCACTGTGCGTGTAACTCGAGACCTCCACACGTCCACTCGTATGTATCAGGTCTCCAGTCCCACTCACCGTAAGAGCCTGGCCCCCATCCAGGGTTCCTGCAAGTACGTTGAAACCTACGTTGTCATTGATATCTACCGCTGCCTCAAGCGTCCAGCTTAGTCCATTCAAATTCACTGCCGTTGCCCCACTGCAGCCGAAACTAAGCGTCGCACCCGTGGCCTGCGTCATGTTATCTGTATCTAAACCAAGGCTTCCTCCGCTTTTATTCACCTCTACACTGGGAAACGCATGGCCTCCGCTTCGTACCAGCTGTGCCCCGGCACCGGTGAACCGAATCACATCTCCCGAATCACCATTCGTGATACTACTTCCGCTTGTAAAGGTTACATCGGCAGATACCTCAAGTTCTCCATCATTTGTACCATTGAAGTCTATCGTCCCTCCGCTTCCGTCAAGCGCTCCTAGAACGCTAACTATTCCGCTCCCCATGTTGAGTGTTCCGCTATTGATAAGGTCGGAACCAAAGCTCACCGCTCCCACACCTGTCAATGTCCCACTGTTCGTAAACGTCCCCGCATAACTTTGGCTCCCGCTTGTTATCGTCTCTATGGTCCCGTTGTTACCCGACGCCCCGGTTCCTGTTACCGCTATATCTCCTCCCGTCACACTCAGCGTACTGTACATCGTGAGTACTCCCCCGACACTCACCCCTCCGGCCCCGGCACTTATATTTCCATTGCCGGCCGCAGCCTGACTCAGATCACCATTCACCGCTATTCCGCCAGCTCCGACACTTATCTCCCCCGTGGAACTTCCATCCTGTGTCAGGTTTCCGCTTACCAGCAGCTGCCCACCTCCGGAAAGGCTCACATCACTGCTTGCCCCTGTCCACACAAGATTTCCCGTCACATCTATATTTCCCGCTCCACTAGAGCTGAGCGCCCCGCTCCCGTTGAGGGCCGCCCCACCAGCACTCACACTCATGGTTCCGTCTTCCACACTTACGGTTCCGGTCCCATTCATCGTCAGAACAGCTCCAGCCGTTACAATGCCGCTTCCGGAAGCCGTAATGCTTCCCCCATTATTCACTGTCAGCGCCCCTACCGTACCAAAGCTCCCGCCGTTCCCTACCGTCACCGCTCCACTTACATCGGCACTGTTCGCACGAAAGGCATTTCCACCTACCGCAAGGCTGCCTCCCGAAAAGCTCAGCGTATCCACATCAGGATCCGCCCCGCCATCGCTAAAGGTGATAGCTGCCCCAATAACCAGGTCTCCGATACTCTCATCGTCATCCAGGCTAAGGGTGCCGTCTCCGTTAAGGGTGAGGGTGCTTCCCGAATCGGTAATAGTACCTGACGTGTTGATCGTATAGGTCCCCGCTCCGCCTCCGGCAGAGGTCAAAGCAGCTGTCCCTAAGTCGAGATCACCTCCGGTAATGTATATGTCTTCTATTCCCGTGACGGTTTTAGCGCCAAAAGAGAGCGAGCCGCTGCTTTCTGTCAGGTCGGCCCCCGGGGCCCCGGTAAAGACAAGCGTGCCGCCGGCCGATCCGCTGTCCCAGCTGCAGCTTCCTCCCGTCACACTCAGGGAATCCACACTCTGGGTATTACCTCCGTTATCTCCCGTCTGCGTAAAGCTCCCGCCTGTCACACTCATCGCCGCAACGGTAAAGGCACCTGTTCCGATCGTTACCGTTCCCCCGGATACCGTAAAATCGAGAACACCGATACTTCCCGTCGTATGGGTGATACTTCCCCCGGCCACGGTCACGTCATAGCTGCTTCCGCCATCCAGACTTCCGCTCACCACCGTTACGGTGCCGTCCGAACTATTCAAACTAAGGTCGGCGCCCAGGGTAAGGGTATTGCCGTCAAGGTCCAGCTCTCCGGTGGTGACGGTAAGAACGCCACCCGCATTCTGAGTCAGATTATCGGATAGCTGCAGCGTGTCGCCTGCAGCATCTTTTGTAACTGTTATGCTGTAAAATGATTTCCCGCCGCTTGCCAAAGATTGAGGATTATGGTCTCCGCTAAAAGTCACGGTTTCACTTCCCGGATCAAAGGCCGAAGCAGAATCGCTGCTCCAGTCTCCCTGCAATTCGAGGGCGGAACCGGAGGTCGACATATCAAGGCCTCCTGCAGAGTCCAGGGTGATGTTTCCGGCACTTCCGGTGCTGTCGTTCAGGGTCAGGGTATGAGCGTTAAGATCCAGAGTTCCCACAACGATTGTCATGCTCACATCCTGCAGGGTCAGATCCCCGGCAAGTCGGAGAATCGAAGCCTGAAGATCCTTGTTGATGCTCACATCCCCATCAAGGGTGTTGGCGTTGGGATCAAAAACCTGAGGAGTAGCTGTTCCCGAAAAGAGGACCGAAGTACCATTGGGAGTGAAGGTACCAAGGGTGGTGGAAGCTCCCTCGAAGGTGATGGTCCCAGCGGCATTCCCCACAAGAACTCCTCCGCTGTAGTTCCCTTCGAAGCTCACCCCTCCAGTTCCCGACGTTATCGTTCCAGTACCGCTCACCGCACCGCTAAAGCTTACTAAACCGCTCCCTCCAGTTATCGCTCCCCCATTCGTCGTGCTTCCACTCACACTCAGCACATTGTTCCCCATACCCAGCGTGTGCCCCGTCGCTATATCCAGATCACCCGCAAGATTCAAAGAACCACTCACATTCACCGTTTCAAATCCACTCCCGTTGCTGATCGTCAGGCTGTACAAGCCCTGCCCTCCCGTACTCAAGGCTACCGGTGTTCCCGTCCCGTCAAGATCAATCTCCCCACTGTTGTGCGTCAAACTCGTAAAGCTTACCGTCGTTCCTGCTATACTCGTCGTTCCACTCGTCGCATTATACGCGCCAACCGTAAAATCTCCATTTACATCGACGCTCCCGCTTCCTCCGTCAAGCGTCCCACCTCCGCTCACATCTCCGCCAATACTACAGCCTAAGGCTACAAGATCCACACTCGTACCTAGCGCTATCGTCAAATCGCCCGCAAGCTTCAGATTGCTGGTGACCGCACTCACCCCGCACTTCCGCTTGTCTCAAGGCTTCCCGCCTGCACCACCGTGTTGATCGTCGCACTCGCACCGCTCATCTCTACCGTCGAGTTCGCAGGCGTTCCAAAACTTCCATCTATCTCCACATTCCCGGACGCCCTCACCAAGGATGTCTGGCTGTTGTTCACCGTTCCACTGCTTGTAAAGTCTCCACTTATAAGCGCAGGACTTCCCGTCGTATTGAAGGTCAGCTCTCCGCTGGCTCCGACCGTCACCGCCCCGCTTCCCACATCAACGTCCCCGCTCCCGCTTACCGCTACCGTCCCTTCCGTTATTGTCAGGCTTCCCGTCGTTAGTGTATTGTCTCCCGTCGTCAGCGATGCTCCCGTCCCATTCAGGGTCAGCGTTCCGCTGAAGCTTACATCTCCCACCAGTGTTACCGCATCTCCCGCCCCAAGGGTATGATCTATCGCCGTTTCAAATCCCCCCAGGTTCAGGCTTTCTCCGTTTACATCAAGCTCGTTTCCCGTCAGTGTCGTCGTTCCCGGGCTCGACAGCTCTACCGCCCCTGTGGATGATACCACCTGCAATACTCCGCTGTTCGCTATCGTTGTCCCGTCCGCCATATACAGACTCGTCGGTCCTCCGGCATCGTCGCTGTTCAGGTAGAGGCTTCCCCCGTTCGTCACGGTTCCGTTCACCGTCAGCCCCGTCGTTACCGCCCCTCCTCCCAGGGTCAGGCTCTCTCCTCCTGCTATCGTCAGCGACTGAAAACTCCCGGTCCCGCTCAGCGTCACTCCTCCGCTCCCGCTTAAGCTTACCGCTCCAAAGCTCTGTCCGTTCGGCACGATAGCCTGGGCACTGCTTCCGTCAAGCTCCAGCGTCGATCCCGATCCGCCAGTCAGCGTTCCGAAGCTGACATCTCCTCCCACCTTAATCGTCCCGGATCCTCCGGCATCAAACGTTCCGCTACTTACATCCACATCTCCACTCACCGTTACGTTGTTCCACGCAGTGGAAGTGGAAAGGGTGGTAGACGAGCCAACTGTTAGCGTGTCGGATACGGAAAGATCGGCTGAAAGCGTCCAGGTAACAGAAGTTGCATCAACACTGTTCTCGAATAGCAGATCGGTATAGGAATTGCCTCCTACCAAGCCAGTGGTGTTGCTGTTGCCATAGTAATGCACCGTACCGGGTATCGGTGACGAAGGAAGGGATACCGTACTCTCTCCACCGGCAAAGCCGAGGGTATCGGAATTGGAAAAAGAGCCTGAGACCGTGATTCCAAAGCCCTCCACATTAAGGCTTCCGCTGTTAATGGCAAGATCACCGTCGAGAACAAGGGCGTTATTTGCAAGGGAAACGGTGTTGCCACTACCGGGATCGACGCTCAGATTCCCCAAGTTTTCCGAGGCGTCAAGTCTTGTTCCGTCCCCACTCATGGTCAAGGTGTTGTCGGTTGAAGTACCACCGAAGCTTCCTGATATGACGACATCGCCCGATGCAGAGATGGTATTGGCCGCAGCATTGGTAAAGGTCCCGGTAGACGAGAAATCTCCTGCAGTAATGGCCCCGGAGCTTATGAGGGTTCCCGCATTGGTAAGCGCACCACTTCCTACATCGATGCTGATGCCCGTCCCAATCGTCAAAGAGGCACCGGAATCAATGGTAAGCGAATCCACGATAAGATCTCCCGAAGGGGTAACGGCAGTTCCGCTACCGGCCACAAGGAAAGCCCCGAGGTCTTGTGCGTTAGGATCAAGACTCTGGGCATCTGCCGCCTGAAGGGTAAAGGTTCCCGTCCCTTTGGAAAATGTACCGCCGCTGAAATCAACATCACCGCCAAGAAGAAGATCGGCGCCTCCCGAGGCATCCAGAGTTCCGGAGGAAACCGTCAGATCGTTCTCAACGGTGAGTGCCGCCCCAAGAGCGTAGCTTCCGCCGCCGGAAATGGTAAGATCGTAGTATGAATTACCGAAAGCGAGGTGGGAATAGGAGCCGGTACCGTAATACTCGACGCTACCGCTGTCGGTATTAAGGCTGGCGGTCACAGACCCTCCGCCCTCGGCTCGGAGGGTCCCGACATTCGTAAGCGTTCCACTAACCGTCAGATCATAGTCGTTAAGGTCAAACTCGACCCACGCCTCAATCGTCAAATCATCTACCGTCACCGCTCCGGTAAGCTGAGGATCACGCGATGTAAAGGGAATTGTTACACTGTCTCCGGCTCCGGGAGTCCCGTCGTTTCCGGCGCTTTCGTCACCACTGTCCCAATTTCCCTCATCGCCCCAGGCGCTGCTTATTGAGCCGGTCCAGGTCCAGGCCGTCCCGAAGAAATTCCAACCCGGAGAAGTAGTATCGTTACGGTCGCCATCTATTGAATAATAGGCAGCGATATCGTTCGTACCTCCTACGGCACTATCCTCGACCTCAACATACTGAACGGTTTCACTCCCGCCTCCGTTGGTAATGGTCCATTGGGTTTCGGGATTACTACTGATCAGGTTGATGAGATTTCCGGCAACACCTACCACATAAAGCGTACCGTCAACGGTAAAAGCATCGCCCGCACCAAACTTTATGATCTTTCCGGCCCGCTGCACCGTAAGATTATAAAAGGAGGTATCTCCTGAAAGAGAAGCAATGCTACTGCCGACAAACTCGACAGTTCCGGTACCGCCTGAATCACTATTGGCGGAAAAGGTACCGGAAGAAAGATTCCAATCGCCACTGATGCTGATTGCCTGCCCTCCGTCCTCAACGGTGGCTCCGCTTATGGTCATATCACCCTTGACGGTAAGATCAGAGGCAAGGGTATAGGTCCCGGAGGAGAATTCGATGTTATAACAGTTGTCAAGCTGGACACTTCCTCCACCTGAATACTCAATGGTTCCGCTATCGGTATCAAAACTACCCAGACCGGTACCCTGACCTGCGGCACCGGACAGAATGAGTCGTCCATCATTGGAGGAATCACCATTAACGGTAAGAACAGTTGAGCCGATATCAAGTTCACCGCCCGAGCCTATGCTCAGATCGTTTATGGTCACGGCACTTGCAAGAACAGGGTAGTTTGAGAGGCCGCCGGGAATAACAACATTATCAGTGATGACGCTTTCACCGGGATAGCCGTCATCTCCCGCTGTTCCGTCACCACTATCCCAGTTCGTCTGATCGGCCCATGTAGTATTCGAACCTGTCCATGTATAAGTCGAGGCGGTATCCTGCACGATAATAAGCTTATTGTCAGAGACCTCGGCCACAAGATCTCCATCAAAGGAGAATTCCAGAAAAAAGCTTGTGTCGCTATCGGCGGCAGCCGTCAGTTCAAGACCGGAAACGGTGAGACTATCAATAGTCCCAAAATCAGTGTCAACATTAATTACTGCAGTCTTATTACTGTTATCGTACGAGACGGTTCCTCCCCCATTTGAGACCGACAGACTAAGAGAAGAAGGCGTCGTATTAAATGTCACATCCTTGCTGGTCGGGATCGTGATCCGAATACCGTCCGCCGCGGTAATCGAAGGGAAAGAACCGGCCTCTGCAATGGTAATAGCTGCAATAGCCTGAGTGGCTCCCTCGATAAAACTGGTACCGAATGCAGAGGATGCGGTTGGATATGCATCTGCAATAAACGAAAGCTGCGGGGCATCGTTTACTCCCAAGCTTCCGCTTGAGGGGAGTCGACTACTCGTTAACGATTGCGAGGCAACACCCGTTGTTCCGTCGGTAATGACGGTGAGTGTTACGTTTTCTGCAACGGTATCGCTCACATCGACCCAGGCAAAGCCTTCACTGTCGGTGGTGACCACCCGCTCGGTAGCATTCAGAAGGCCTGCTTCGTCACTGGTGGCCTCGATTTCTGCAGAACCGTCGACCGACAAGTAGATATTTCGTACATAAGGAACCGCATCACCCGAGTCATCCACCAGTTGAAGAAGAACACGTTCCAGATCGCTGCCGTTCGAAATAGCACTACCATCTTCGGCCGTGGCAGACACATGGTCGGGAGCTGCGGGGAAATAGTCGGAGGCATAAACGCGATACGCTTCCGCCGGTGAAGAACCCTCGGCATAAAAGAGCGCTGTATTAATAGCGGGAAAACCATTTGTTTCGGTCAGTTCAACATACCATGTGCCATTGGTTTGTCCGGTCACAGCGGTAGAATAAGAATCAGTAGCAGCATTCCCAAGATTCGAAGCAAGGGCGGTTGTGCGATCGGTTTTATTATAGACACTTCCTTGATCCTGATTGTCAAAATCAACGAAAAAGGCAGTAATATTTCCTGTCGCACTGTCCGGCACAAAGGGGTACAGCTCCCATGTTCTTCCTGTGTTGTTAAGCAGAGCAAGGGTCCAGGCATAGGCAAAGGCCCGCACCCCGGCAATACCAGTGGGGTCCCCACTGTCTGTTTTTGAAACATTTAAACGAAAAGCATTTTTGTCTGTGTTGGGAGCTTCCGCCACCACCTTAAAGTAATATTGGTTTCCAATATGCTCTCCCTGAGTGGGAGAGACACCGGAAAAGTAATGCCACCCGTTGTCTCCTCCCCCATCTCCATCAAACTTAAGTTCTTCAAGAGTGGACCCGTTCGCGGCCTCTCCTATATCTCCGAAGGTTACCTGCCTGGATATTGGGCTTGAGAAGGTTCCGCTCCCCCCCACCAGATAAAAATCCCAGGAGTCCCCTCCGGCAGTGTCGGTCCCGTCGTCAGGACTTGTTCCGCTAAGATAAGGATCATCGATGGCAAAGTAGAGGGGGCCTGAGGTATCATCGGGAACGGAGAAAAAGACCACCATGAAGGTATCATTGTCACCTGTGGCTGCAGAGCCGGTAACCTGAAGATAGTTTCCAGGAGTTGAAGGGATAAGGCTTTGTCCCCAGCCTGTTTGCGCCCCTCCCAAAAGAAGCAGAAACAGCAAAAATGAGAGTGGTTTCCGGATGTCCCTTCGGCTCATACTACTACTATCGGCCATAACTCTACCAGAAGTATAACCCGTGTTGAGAAAAAGAAAAGAGGGATAAGGGAAATAGACACGCTCCTCAGTTAATGAGTGAATTACGGAAACTACTCCTCGAACACCACGCCCCGAAGCAAGCCTGCCGCTTCGTCGCTGTCCTGATCCTCGGTAAGGTCGAAAACAGGTCCCCTATTACCACTCACCGAAACCATTGCGTTTTCGAGGAGACGGTCAAGTTCTCCCGGGTTGAGGCCTTCGGCAATAAGTTTCCGGGAAAGAGGATCTATAGATGGGTCGCGGCCGAGCCAAACCATTCGCTCCCGCAAGCCTTCCACGGGACCGGCGGAGGCATGGACTCCGTTCCGGCTCATTTCGGGGCGATCGGCAATGCCAAGTTCCTGATATCGTGTCAGGATCTGCCCTCTCAGCGAGCTTTCCGGAGCAGCTGTGGGATCGGTTGCTCCGATCACCTTTGATCTAAACTCTTCCCAATGGAGTTTCTCCGGCGAAAAGGAGGCCTCGAACAATATCACTTGGGCATCGGGGTTGGTAAACACCTCACGCTGACCGGGATAGAAGCCGTTTATTACATACCAGCCCTTGTCGGCAAAAAAGCCAGCATAAAGGCCGGGGGCCATCTTTACCTGCCTGCTTGCCTTCCAAAGCTCGTTCAGGTCGATTCCGGATATTCCGCCAAGACGTTCCTGGGCCTCTTGTGCATTCAGCAGAAGCCCTGATGCAAGGGCCTCTTCCCAACGAAGGCCGAAACTTCCCCGAAAGGCCTCCCTGGCATCTTCTGATAGTGTATAATCGGCAGGGTTGCGCTCGACCGCGGTTCCGGCAATGGCGAAATAGTGTCTATCGATGGTCCTCTCTGCCGCAATGGTGGTCCCTCGTACCGAAACCGGCTCAGAGAGGCATACCCCCCATCCATCGAGGAATTTCACGACAAAATCGACAACCTTGGGCTTGGCTGCATCGGGTTTGATAAATATCAGGGCCTTATTATCCATGGATCTCTCCTTTTCGATATTCACGAAGGTCGATAATCGAACCGCTTTCCAAGCTAGTATCGTTGATGATTTTCATGAGCCAGGAAGCGGTCTCATGAGGATCATCAAGCTTCCCATCCTCATGATAGCGCACAAAGGCGTCACGATCGGGGAATTGCTGGGGATCACTCCTTCGCACCACTTCCTGCATCCGCGTGTCTATGATCCCCGGAGCCACAGCCAGAGAAAGAAAAGGATACGCTTCCTCCTTCTGCTCCAGGGCAACGGTTCTTGCAAACATTGCAAGGCCGGCCTTACCGGCACAGTAGGCGCTCCAGCCTTGATAGGGACGATGCGCCGCACCACTGATAATCTGAAGAGCAAGCTTTCTGCCTGATATGGCGGCCCGGGCGGCGGCGGCGATACAGAGTGAAGTCAATCGCATCGGAGCGAGCAGATTGACCCTCATGTGGTGCTCGACCGCTGCCGTAGAGTTATAGCCAGCGGGGCCGACAGGTTCAAGAACACCGGCATTATTAATTAACACCAATTCCTCGCAGTGTGCCGCATCTATCCCTCTGAAGATGCGGTCGACAAGGTCGTCAATTTCTGCAGTCTTAGAAAGATCAAAACGTATATCGTTAACAACGGCACCACTATTTCCCACAAACTTCGAGACCTCCTCGCTTCCTCCACGGCTGATGCAAAAAAGCATCGTACCGTTTCCATCGGATGCCGCAGCCTTGGCAAGGTCCTCTCCGATTCCTCTGCTGGTACCGGTAATGATGTAATAGCGCACGTGTAACCTCCTTAACCGTACCGCCCATGGTAAAAGATTGCTCAATCAGAGGCAAGCAGGTCGCGCATCCACCGCCCAACATTGGAAATGGTTTCGAGTCCTTCGGCTCCATCGGCTCCCGGACCTGCGACGAGGAGGGGAACAAGATGATCGGTATGATTTTTTCGTTCCATCGATTCGAGATTACCGTGATCCGAGGTGATAAGAACCAAAAGATCCTCGCCTTCGGCCGATGTTTCAAGAAGCAAAGACAGAAAGCGATCAAGCGTTTCTACGACGGACTGCGCCTCCTCAAAACTTCCCCGATGGCCTATGTGATCGCTGAGCCAATACTCGAAAAGGGTAAAACGGGCCGACTTGGCCAAAACAAGGAGACGATCGGCGGCCGCTTCCGGACTAAGAAGGGGGATTTCCCCATAACCGAGTTCTTTTTGCCATCCCAATCCGGTGATGTCGGAGGAGAGGGCTCTGCCGGCCACAAGATCCTGGTAATCGGGAAGCCTGCCGCCGATATCGAGAAAGGCCTGCTGGAGAGAGCTGGGAATCCGCCGTCCGGAGGCAAGGGCCTGAAAAAAGGAATCGGGAAAGGCAACAGCGAAGCGGCACTCGCCTCCGGCAGCCTTGGCCGCGGAAAAAAGCGTTCCCCTGCCAATCACCTCTCGCACCCTGCTGTTCGGACGAGGACCCCAATGCCTGCCGATTTCCTGCTGGCAGTTGATACCGGTAATAAGAGAACACTGACCGGTGGCGCTCTGGGGCAGTCCCGGTACACCCATAATCGGATCGATATGGCCGAGCAACAATTGACGGCGAAGCAGAATGGTACCGGGAGGCTCCCCTACCATACCGAAATTCCATCCCTCTCCCAGAAGTGCATCGAGTTTCGGAGTCATAGCCACAAAGGGATTATGGGCGAGATCCCGACGACCGATGCCTAGCCCATCGAGAAAGACAAAAAGGAGAGACTTAGGCGTCATCGCTCCCCCCGGGAAGGAAGGCCTCGAAGAATCGGGAATCAAAGCCCTTACGGGGTAGAAGGCTGCGACCGTAGAGGTGTAAGAGAAGCCTGCCCACCCGATGGTAGGCAAAGGAACGGGCCATATCAACAACCCCCTGCCCGGCAATAGGAACGGCAAGGGTGACGGCAAAGCCGGTGATGCCACTTCCCGTACGTATCACCCGTCCCAACCGCCGGACTCGGCGACTTGCCCTCCAGGCCCTCCAACCACTTTGAAAGCCCTTGGCCGCGAAACGTAGAGAATCATCTTCAATCAAACCCTTCGCGGTAATGACAACGTTGAGAGAAATTCCTCCAAGGGTTTGAGGCAGCCCCGGAATTTGGTAGAGGCGATAAAAGGTGAGAAGAAGTGCAAGATAGCCGCTCTCTATGAGATCCCCGGGGCGGAGGTTCAACTCTGGTCGTCCATGGCCAGGGTAAAAGGCGCTTCCGACCGCTTCGGCAAGTTCCTTCATCCGCTGCACATCCTCTATGGCAGGTGCCCCTGAATCAACGATCCGAACCAAGACCTGCCTTCCCGAATGGAAAAGACGGCGGGCTATCCGTAAAAGAAACTCACCAAAGGAGTCGATGCTGTCGTGGCGGTCCAAGGCCGAGGCCTCCCTACGCAGGGTGACCCTGTCGGGGTCGATCTTCCATGCTGCAAGAAGCTGTCGATAGCGACGAAGGGCAGTAAGATAGCGCGTATCGGCCTGCATCTCCGGATCATTTTCCTGTAAAAGAGACTCGGCCATTTTTCCCCAGGCAAAAACCTGCTTTCGGTTGACCCTTCCGGAGCGTTCGGCTATCAGACTCTCTTTATCACAGTAGAGATGGAGGAGATAGTATCCAAAGCGGATCAATAGCTCACTGTAATAAAACCTGCTGAATCCCTCCAGAAGGCCGATAAGCAAAAAGCTCCGTATGATGGTAAGGATAAGAACCGGCGCTCCAAGAAAGGGAAGGAGCAGGAGTCGAAACAGAGGGCCGACAAGCCGCAGGGAGGCTGCCTTTCGCACCGGAGCAAGATTGTAGAAGCGGCGCCGCCACCTGTCCACGGTGCCGTAGCGGTAAAACCATTTCAACGGTAAAGAAGAGAGGAGCCGGAACCAGCCCTTAGCCCCATACTTTTTCACAAGATCTCCGTAGGCGAAAAGGCCGCTCTCAAGCAATCTGCGGATGGAAAAATTCAAGCGGAGTTCCCCATCAGGGCCCGCATCGGGATAATAGATCCTGCCGACAAGTAACATCAGCTCCTTGGCGTCATCAAGCGGCCTGGGGCGAAAGGGCTGGGTAGGTCTGAGCCGGGCCTTCACAAAGTCGATGATTCGGTCCACCGCTTCGGCCTCTTTCGGCTCCGACCAGCCGTCACGGATATATTCCAGCTCCTCGGGAAGGTGCCGGGAACTCAGACGCCAAAAGATCAGCGGAGTAAGTACAAAGCGGATCACAAGGGGGTAGACCACAAGGGGAATGGCCAGATAAAGCAGAAGATCACCCATAGAAGTACTGTAGTACCTTTGACACCGTTGTTCTATGCTCGTACAATCGAACGCCATGAAACGGATCGTATCGCCAGGAAGAATTTCCGGAAGCCTCAAAATCCCCGGATCAAAGAGCCACACCATACGGGCCCTGCTCATTGCAAGCGCCGCACAGGGTCGCTCGATCATCCAGGATCCCCTCGATTCTTCGGATACACGGGCAGCTCTTTCCCTCTGCCGCAGTCTGGGAGCCCGTGTGACGGAAGAGCAGGGAAGATGGATTGTAGAGGGTACCGGCGGTGCCATGAATCAGGCACATATCGATGTGGGAAACAGTGGGACCTCTCTCTTCCTTGCGGCGGCCGTTGCCGCGGCATCGGACAAGGCGGTGAGCTTCGATGGGGATGAACAGATTCGACGGAGAAGTGCCGCTCCTCTTCTCGATGCGCTGAGAGGATTGGGCGCCGAAATCATCGAATCGGGGGAGGCCGGTTGCGCTCCCTTCACGGTGAAAGGCCCCTTACAGGGAGGAAAAGTATCCATCGCATGCCCCACAAGCCAGTACCTCTCCGCCCTCCTTTTGGCAGCCCCTCTTACCCCTTCGGGCAGCAGCACAGAGATTGAGGTATCCCTACTCTACGAGCGTCCCTATGTCGAGATGACCCTCAAATGGCTCGACGACCAGGGAATCGAATACCAGAGGCGGGGCTTAGAGTGGTTTCTGGTCCCAGGAGGGCAGCACTACAAGCCCTTCAGCGCCGCAGTTCCGGCCGACTTTTCCTCCGCCACCTTCTTTTTTTGTGCGGCGGCGATCACCGGCGACAAGCTATTTCTTAAAGGGCTTGATCCCACGGATATTCAGGGTGACAAGATGGTTCTTCCCATCCTGGAGAAGATGGGATGTCGTGTTAGTCCCAAAGATGGGGGAATCGAAATCCAAGGCCCCGAAGAGGGACTTTCCGGCGGTACCTTCGATCTGAATTCCATCCCCGACGCCCTCCCTGCCCTGGCGGCGACCGCCTGTTTTGCAAAGGGAGAAACACAGCTGACCAATGTACCACAGGCCCGGATTAAAGAGACCGATCGTATCGCCGTCATGGCCCAGGAACTGACAGGCATAGGTGCCGAGATTAGGGAACTGGAAGATGGGTTGCTTATTTCGGGCAGAGGGCCCAAGGGGCTTTCGGGAGGCAACGTCCGAGGTCACGGCGACCACCGGGTGATCATGGCCGAGGCCATTGCAGCCCTGGGCGCACGGGAAGAGGTGATTATCGACGATGATGGGGCGGTGGCCGTCACCTTTCCGAACTTCTTTTCCCTCCTCGATTCAATACGCAAAGTGTGATAGAATTTCGGCTATGAAACAAAAATTCTACGATCTGAGAAGCGACACCATCACCCTTCCCACCCGGGACATGCGAAAGGCGATGTACCGTGCAGATGTCGGCGATGATGTCTATGGTGAGGACCCCACGGTCATCAAGCTCCAGGAGCTTGCGGCCAAAATCACCGGAAAAAGAGACGCTCTTTTTATTCCTTCGGGATCAATGGGAAATCTCATTCCGCTGATGATAAACGGGGGTCGAGGGAACGAGATCCTTGCCCAAAAAAACAGCCATATCCTCCACTACGAACTCTCTTCGGCTGCGGCCCTTGCAGGAGTAACTATTGTCCCGGTGGAAGGAGAGCGCGGTATTATAGAGCCGACCGAGCTTGCAAAGCATGTGCGGCCGGATATCTACTACATGCCCCGCGTTTCCATGATCTCGGTGGAGAATACCCATAATAAGGAAGGCGGCAGCTGTTGGAGCCTTGAGGAACTGAAGGCTGTCAGTGACTTTGCAAAGAAACAGAACCTTCTGCTTCATATGGACGGTGCCAGATTGTTCAATGCCTGCATTGCAAAGGGAATAGCGGCGAAACGCTACTGCGGCTTGGTCGACACCGTCACCTTCTGCCTTTCAAAGGGGCTTGGGGCCCCGGTCGGTGCGGTTCTCTGCGGCTCTACAAAATTCATCGAAGAGGCACGACGGATTCGGAAGATGCTCGGAGCAGGCATGCGCCAGGCGGGATTCATGGCTGCGGCTGGTATCTACGCATTGGAACACCACATCGAACGTCTTGCCGACGACCATAGGCATGCATCCCAGATTGCCCAGGCCCTGACAGAAAAAAGCTGGGCAACGATCAATCCGTCGGATGTCGAAACCAATATCCTCTACTTTGATACACCCAATCACGATGCGGTACAGGTAGCCGCAATTCTCAAAAAAAGAGGAATAGTCTGCGGCCCCTCGGGAGAAAAAACCATCAGAATGGTCACCCATCTCGGTATAGATGATCAGGATGCAGAAGAGATCTGCAAGGTGATCAGCAACTGCTCGATATGAACCTTAGAGGGGAAAGGTCGATATCTCGATGGAGCTGATACGTTCGCCGCTGAAAACAAAGGTGTAGCGTACCATTGCCGAAGTCCCAAGAGAGGCAGGACGTTCATATATAACGCGGTCATCTTCCACCCTGTTGCTCTCACCAAAGGTACGAAGGAGGTCCCCTCTGTCGTTACCGACCGAAACCCCTTCGGGGATGGCCCACCCACTTCCGGTAAGTAAAACGTTCATGAGGAACTCCCGCCCGTCGTAACCGGATCGCTGAAGGACGAAGGTGATCCCATCGTAGGTATAGGTGATGATCAAATCGGTCACATCGGGGTTGTGTCGATTGGCACGCTGTTCGGTTTCCACCGAAAGAGGAATGCCGAGGGCAGCACTGAGCTCTTCACTGTTTGTAAGCGGAGAGAAGGCTATTGTAGGCACCTCCTGCTTGGCCCTTGAAACCTCGGGAAGAGCCGGGACGCTCTTTTCTCCTTTTCCCTCATGCTCGGCAGGGGTTGTACAGCCCCAAAACCAGACGGAAACCATGATAATGGTGATGATCACATAGCAATTCGTTCTCTGTTTCATGCCTCAAAGATATCATCCATACACATGATATTCCACTTCACGGCCTCCGTAGGGAGGGCTATACTGCCGACATGAAAGAAAACATCATCGTTGCAGGCGGTATCAATATAGATATAAAGGGATTTCCCTTCGCAAAAGCAATCCCCGGTGATTCCAACCCCGGCAGGGTGAGTAATGCGGCCGGAGGAGTAGGGCGCAACATTGCGGAGAATCTCGCCCGGTTGGGAACACGGGTACGGCTGTGCGGAGCAGTGGGAGAGGATACGCAAGGACGTTTTATCCTGGAGAGCTGTGAAAAAAGCGGAATCGATACCTCACTCGTCATTCGCAGCGCAAGGCAGCCAAGCGGATGCTATCTCTCTATTCTCGATGAAAAGGGAGAGTTGGTGATGGCAGTTGCCGATATGTCTGCAACCGAAAGCTTGACATGCGAGGTTTCCGCGTCCTGGTTTCGTTCCATTGAAGAGGCGGCACTTCTCATCATAGATGCAAACCTTCCCACGCCTCTCATCAAAGAGCTGGTTACAAGAGCGGAGGCAGCAGGGGTGCCCGTTGCTGCGGACCCGGTATCCGTATCCAAGGCCATTCGGTTATCCCCCTATCTTTCGAAGATCCGCTGGCTCTTCCCAAATCGTGACGAATGGCAGGCCCTGTTCCCGGGAACGCCTATAGGGCAAAGGGAGCATGGCATTCCCCGATGCGGCTGCGTGGTTACCCTTGGGTCGAACGGAGCTGCCCTCCTTCCCCCTCCCGACCTGGCGATCGAGCCCTTTCCGATGGGGGCCCTGCCGACCGTTGTCCATGATGTGGGAGGTGCAGGGGATGCATTTGCCGCAGGTTTCTGTTACGCTCTCATTTCCGAGGAAAATAGCGTTGGTGAAACAGAGGCCGGATTGAGACGGGCGCTGATCACAGGTCTCGCCGCTGCGTCTCTCACCTTGGAATCGGATCTAAGCGTATCACCAAAGATGAACGTGTCCAGCCTGAAGGAGCGAATAGATGAAACGCATTAATACAAAGGCCGTTGAGAGAGCATATCCCCTCCTCTTCGGAGAAGAAGTATGCCAGGCGGCGGAGGAAGGGAAGCCCATCGTTGCCCTCGAGTCGACCATCATCAGTCACGGCATGCCCTGGCCCCAGAACATGGAAACCGCCGAGGGTCTGGAAGAGGCCGTCAGATCGGCAGGCGCCGTCCCTGCAACCATTGCCGTTATCGACGGACTTATACGAATAGGGATCAGCAAGGAACAGCTTGATTTTCTTTCCACCGGAAAGGGTATCGTAAAGGCAAGCCGCAGAGACCTGCCAGTGGTCTTCGCAAAGAAGATGTCCGCCGCAACCACGGTGGCGGCAACCATGATCGCCGCATCCATGGCGGGTATCAAGCTTTTTGCAACCGGAGGCGTGGGCGGCGTTCACAGGGGTGCACCATCGACCTTCGATATCTCCGCAGATCTTCAGGAATTGGCAAAAACCAATGTGGCCGTGGTGTGTGCGGGCGTGAAGGCAATCCTCGATCTTCCGCTTACCATGGAATATCTGGAGACCATGGGCGTTCCCGTGCTTGGCTTCGGTACCGATGAACTTCCGGCTTTCTACAGCAGAAAAAGCGGGATTTCCCTGGAGTATCGAATCGATTCTTATGAAGAGGGAGCACACATCCTCGATGCAAAGTGGAAGGCGGGTCTTTCAGGGGGTGTTCTGATCACCAATCCGATCCCCGAGGCCCATTCCATGGAAACGGCGAAGATAAACGGAGCAATCGAGGCAGCCCTTGCAGAGGCCGACCGCCTTAACATACGGGGCAAGAAAATCACGCCCTTCCTCCTCGACAAGGTGAAAAGCCTTACCGAAGGAGAAAGCCTCACGGCAAACATCGCCCTGGTGAAAAACAATGCGACCGTGGCCGCAGGCATCGCAAAGGCCCTCAGCGAAGAAGAATAAGCTTTTACCGGTTCGAGTTCGAATGGTCTTCTGACCGGTCACTCAGCTCGAGATAGCGGTCGATCAGGCCGTCGCAATCCAGGCCATCGGTCTCGATTTCGACGGCCTTCTTTTTCCTCAAGTACCAGAGGAAGGTTCGCACCGGTTTTTTCGTCAAATGAGAAGCGGCTTCACGATACATGGCAAGCTGAGGTAGATGGTGTTCAGGATCATCTCCCCGGTCGCTTTTAAAATCAACCACCACAGCCTCAGCTCCACCGTCCGGCCCTCTCTCAAGGAGGAGGTCGATGGAGCCGTCGACAAAACGGCCGGCGGGAGTAAGAAAGAGAAAGGCAACTTCGCTCACCGAACCTCCTGCCTGTTGCTCCTGTCGTGCCAAGCGACCGAAAGGAGCATCCATGAAAGAACGTGCAAGATCGACGGCGGTATCGAGAATCAGCGAGGAGGCCTTATCCGAAAGGGCGCGGAAGGGTGTGGGAAGGTCCCGAACATCGCCCTTTACCACCCCCTGGGTAATACCCTCCTCGATAAGACGATGGCAAAGGGAGCCGAAGGCGGTAATGCGTTCCTCTCCGCCGAGATAACGGTCGACCGGAAGTTCACTATCCGAAGCCGATAGATCCCGTTGTCCTTTGAGGTCCGCCATCTGGGGCACAGAGAGGCGCGATATTGCGGCGGAGACAAGACTGGGCGAGAAGGCTTCGACAGGGGCGGGAAAGGCGAGAATTTCGGCTTTTCGATACTCCTCCGCTGCTTCCGGTAGTGGCGGGCCTTGTCTTTTGCTTACTACATTCCTCTCTATCTCTTCGATCGTCACAGGGGGGATGATTTCGATATGGCTCTCAAAGGCTGGATCACACTCCCACTGGTCGCTTTCGGCCCCAAATCCTTTTCCGATCCAATTCAAAAGAGCAAAGCGCCCCAGCCCATCCATCTTCCTATTGCTCCGGCCATGATAGCCGGAAAAAAAGAGGTGGCACTCGGCCCGGGTCGCCGCAACATAGAGCAGTCGTTTGAGCTCGGCAACCTCCTGCTCGTTCTCCAGTTCAAGCCCCTGGCGGTAGAAGAAATTGGCCTTGCCGCTCTTACGCTCCCGGGATGGAGCCGACAGCGTCACTCCGAGTTCGGGATGGAGCTGAAAGGGAGAAGCCCCCTCATGTTCCCTTCTTCCGGTTGATCCGCAACCCGCCACAAAGACAACGGGAAATTGAAGTCCCTTTGATTTGTGAATGCTCATGATACGAACCCCCCGCTCCTCTTGCCGGGATGGTTCCACCTCTTCGACCTTCTCATACTTGCCGAGGTTTTTTCGAAGAAACCTAAGAAAGGTAACAAGATTCTCGCCCCGCCTGTCGGCGAGAAGGGCAAATTCGAAAAGATAATCGTAATACTCGAGATAGACATGGTAGTCGGGATTGCGAAGCACCGCATAGCGATAGCCGAAGCCGGTCCATAGGCGACGGATAAGCTCGCTAATCGGAACCCGGTCGGCCTCTTGCCTGACCATTCGCCAGGCCTGACCTGCAAGACGATATCGCTCCCCCTCATCACCCAGGATCGGATCATCGGGGTCGAGAGCAAAGGGAGCGGCATGTATTTCCTGTTCACGGAGCATGACGGCGGCGATCACATCGTCGGAAAGAGCGGCAAAGGGGGAACGCAGCAGAGAAAAATAGGCAAGCCGGTCCTCGGGATAGAGGGCCAGTTGTAAGAGCTGATAAAAATCGCTCGCCGGAGCCTCAAGAAAGAGAGCCCGGGCGCTTTGTACCGTGTAGGGGATGCCCAGGCGGCGGAAGGCCCGTTCAAAACTGATCTGATTCCCGCTGGAGCGCATCAGAAGGGCAATATCACCGTAATCTGCAGCCCCTCCTGCGATAGTCAGCTCCTTTTTTTCCACCATCTCCCGTATGCGCCTGGCAAGATACCACGCCTCAGCCTCCGGAGCAGGCAGAGCCTCCTCCTCGGAAGATCCGGGGTAGTAAAAGAGGGAAATCCTTGGAGAAACACCCTCGGTTTTTTCCCGGCTGGAAAGGGGGCGGAATCTGGCTTCGTAGGACCGGTCAGCATCGGCAAAAACCCGGGGGAAAAAGTCGTTGAAAAAACCGATTAAGGCCGGTTCGCTCCGATAGTTACGGGAAAGATCGAGGGAAACGCCTCCGGCGGAGACCAGCTCCTCCCCCAGACGCTTGAAGACCCCCACCTCGGCGCCTCGGAAACGGTAGATGGACTGCTTTTCATCACCGACAAAAAAAAGCTTTCCCGGAACAAGCTCATCTGCACGGGGTACGCCCTTCTCCATCCGTTCGGGCCTCTCGGCCAAAAGGTAGAGAAGCTTACGCTGAAGATCGTTGTTATCCTGGAACTCGTCGATCATGATATAGCGAAAGGCATGTTTCCAGCTGCTGCGAAACTCCGGGTCCTCTTCGAGAAGACGGACGGCCATGGCAGGGACATCCCGAAAGGTAACGATCCCGGTCATACGCTTTTCCTGTTCATAGCTGCTGCGAAAGCGATCGATCACCTCTCCCAACTCCTGAAACAGGGGCCAGGCCAAGAGGGTTTCCGCGGCGGAGACCGCCAGCCCCGCACCTTCCCGCCAGTTCTCCACAAGATCCCGATATTCGAGAGCGTCGACGTTGCCCTCGGCGATCCTCCCCCTCGGCTTTTTCAAATCCGCTGTAAGCTGAGAAAGGAGGACAGAGAGATCATCCGGCCGGTCGACACCGGCTTCGAATAGCTCGCCGATGTCGTGCTCGGAAAAGAGCGCATGGGCATCGGCAATCTGCTTGTGTGCACCGGGATCAAGGCGCAGAATTTGTTGACTTAGGGCATCAAGACCGGAAAGCAGACGGGGAATTTCGCTGCGCAGGTGTTCTTCCTGTCGGGCAAGAAGCTCTCCCATGCCATCGGTATCGGCAAAGGTAAAATATCTGGTGGCCAGGGCAACAAAAAGCCCTTCCAGAACCCCTTCGAAGCCGAAAAGATCGATATACTGCTCGAGAGCATCGCTTCCACGATGCCGAAGCAGGGTTTCAAGGGCAGCCGCCCTGGCAATATCTTCGGCCTTCTGATCATCCTGAACAAAATCCGAGGGGATTCCGAAGCGGTCGCTCCTGTCCCGGACAATACGGGCACAGAAGCTGTCGAGCGTGGAAATTGTTGCCTGATCATAGGCCTTTGCAGCATCGGGGACGGCGTTCCTCAGTTCGCGGTAGATCCGCTCGTACATCTCTGCGGCCGCTTTTCGGGTAAAGGTCAGGGTAAGGATCTCATCGACCGAGGCTCGTCCGGTCTCGACGAGGTAGACAAAACGGCGGGAAAGGATCGTCGTCTTTCCCGAACCGGCTCCGGCCGAAACGACTGCGGAATGGTGGGTAAAGGCTGCTTCTTGTTGTTGGGGATCAAGTTTCATCGACATCGTACATCCTTCATATGAAACCGCATTCTGCAGGCCCCGCGAAGCGAGCAGCCGTCACAGTGACCGGAGGGGAGAAAAAAGCTTCCATCCTCCAGGGCTGCCGTCATGGCATCAAGAGCCTGATCCAGGCGATCGAAAAGCAAGCGACTCTGCTCATCATCGAACCACTGCTTCTCCTCTGTCCCGCATACCGGCTGAAAAAGGCCGCTGGTCATATCGAAATAGGCAGCGGCGGCCTCACCAAAGCCATTTTCCCTAAGCAGGCTCCGATAAAGGGCCATCTGAAAGGATTGGGGAAGACTCTCATCATCGGGTAACAGCTGCCCCTTTTTCCAGAAAAGTCGCTTTTTGTAGTCGATGATCAGATAAGAGGAGGCACTGCGTCCAATCCAGTCGGGACGGCCGCTTATGCTTATCTTCCAACGGCCACCTTCCAGAGAGATACCTCGACCCTTTCGGGGGCTTTTCATTCCCTTTTCCACATCCATGGGACGAAAAGCGGAAAAATGGTCGTAAAACTCCCGAACCAAGGCCTTTGCCCCGGCACGGACAAAGCGTTCCATAGCACCGGCAACGGGAGGGAGAGGCACCGGCTCCGGGCCTCGATGCCAGTTGGAAAAGAGCCTGGAAAGGAGCTGCTCCATTCGTTCATCTGCATCCTCGGCAGATGTATCGGAAAAAAAACGTGCCGCCGCCGTGTGAAAGAGGTTTCCCACAATACGGGGATCGGTAAAACGCAGTTCGAGTTCCGGCTCTCGGGCCTTGAGACAGCGATCTGCAAGAAAGGCAAAGGGACAGGACCAGAAGGCCTCAAGCATGGCGGGACTGATTTCGATCTCATCCCGCCCACCGGCAAGGCGGGAAAGCAAGCTTCGCAGAAGATTGTCGTCCTCTACCTTCCGAATGGTGAAATCGACCCGTTTGCCGGCCCCTCCGGTGGCAAGATAGCGTAGAAGTCCCTTTTGCTGCAGGGGCCAAAGGCTGGCTGGCAGTCTCCCTCCGGCCCAATAGGAGATCTCATTCTTAAAAGGATCGCTGAAACTCTCGTCTCCGGACTCTTCCCCGGACCTTTCATAGTCGATCAATTCCGAAGGCGGTAGATCCGGTCCGCCGAAGCCTTCGTCGGCAAAGGAGATTTCGGCGCCGCTTCCTGCCGAGGCGTAGAGTCCCAGAAAGGCGGAAGAGAGATCCTTTTCGCTTCCGGAAAGCTGTTTGCGCTCTTCTTCCGAAAGGAAGGAGTAACGGTGAAGGAGGACCCTACTTTTTTCCTGCCCGCAACCGGGCAGGAAATGGTACTTCGGCGAGATACCGGCGGAAACCCGGTACTGATAGACGGAAATACCCATTCGCGCCTGGCGCCTTACGTATTGGCGACCTTCCAGATAGGAAAGCCAGAGAGGGAAAACGGCTCCAAGATCCCCCAGGCCCGCGGAAGTTTCTGCTTCGGCAAGTTCTCCGAGGCTTTCCAGACAACGCTGCAGCACGGGCAGATCATCATCAGCCCAGCCATCGGGATCGATATGGGTTCTGAGGAAGGGCTGCATTCGGTCCCGAAGCAGGGCGAAACTCTCTGCCCCGGTAAGCTGCCTAATGCCATCCCGAAGGGAGACGAAGGTCGATGCGAGAACAGGATGCTCCGCCCGCGAGAGGGTCTGCTCCCAGAGGCGGGCCCCCTTATGGCAAAAATAGTCCCGGCCGAAACGGACAATCCGTCTGACCAAACCGGCCGAGCGCCAGGGAACGGCCTGATTCATGAAGAGATTTTCTACCTGATCAAAGGCCCAGTCACCGGATGAAGTCTCCCACAAAGCACGAAAAAACCGCCCGGGGACGCTCTCGCTAAGCGGCTCTCCCCCTCGAAAACGCAAGGAAATCGAACGATCGGCGGCGGCCGCGGCAAGACGAGGGCGCCACTCCCTATCGTCGGGGAGGGTAATCGCTATCTCCCTGGGATCCTCACCTGATTGTAAAAGGGCGGCAATCCGCTCAATCAAGGCCGCAAGCTCTGCGGCAGCCGTTCGATACCGCAACAGAACCGGGTGGACGGAATCATCGAGCCGAAGGTAATCATCGGTGTCGAGAATTCTGATTCCCCCGCAGCGGGAAAGGGAGGATTCATATTCACCAAAATCCTCCAGCACCTCGGAAAAGAGTATCCAGCTGATTCCCGGCAGGGGCCGAGGCTCCGGCAGAGCGGCACCCGGTTCGAAAAGATTCCGCTCGGACAGAAACCGCTTATAACGGGAGGCAAGCAGATCGATATCCGTAATAAGCGCCCTGGGGAAGCGATTTCTGAGACCGGAGCCGTCAAGCTCCCGCAGGAATCCGTCCAGACGCGGAAGGATAGAGGTGACAAGGCTACGGTAGGAACGGGAGAGTTCGGCGTAATCGACGGGAACAATACGCTGAAAAAGGGGTGGACTGCTCTTGCTGTTTTCGTCAAGGAGAGCGGTGGCAAAGAGCATACGCAGGGCTCCATTTACCGGGCGTTGTTTGCGGGATTCATCGAACACCTTCTCCTTGAAGGTGTCCCAGCTGATAAAACGGTCCTTCCTTAACGCAGCCGCAGCGCCGAATTGAAGGGCACGAGCGAGACGGGAATCGGCCACCACCTGGCTGGGAAATACAAAGCGACAGCTCGCCGATTTCCCAAGGGTCTCGGCAATAAAGCGGTCGATTCCGTCAAACATTCCGGTACTCCTATTCGGTTCGGCCGGAAAAAAGCCCGATTATTTCTCCGACATACATGTCGTGCCACTGCTTTTCGGGATAAAAATCAAGGAGGGAAGGATCGAGAAACCCCTCCGGAGCTATTTGCCCGGTATAAAGCTTCCGGCACTCCACTACGAGCCTCGCCTGACGAAAGGTTACCGAACCTCCCGGAAGGGCAAGCGGCTGCAGTCCCGTTTCCACGGTCTTGTCCACATCCCGACCCGATACAGAACCGCAGTAGGCAAGGGCCTTCTTCCATGATGCATCGAAAAATGAAAGGGCAAAGAGCTCTCCTTCCTGTATAAACTTCCAGGTATGCCGATTCCTTCTGACGAAGATAAAGCAAACATCCTTGTTCCAGAGATGCCCCATCCCTCCCCAACTGGCAGTCATGGTATTCCAGGCATCGGGACTCCCGCCTGTAATCAGCATCCAGTTTCTACCGATCTCTATACAGGGGTTGAACTGAAGCGAGTTGATGTCAACCTTTGTAAGGTATGTCGTGGCATGGTCCACGGTCATTCTCCTTTGTACCTCACCATTATGGTCGATGGTTTTTTTCTTGCCAAGCATCTCTGAAAAAACTACCATAGAGGTATGGTTAGCTACCTGCGACGATTTAGGATCAGCGGCCGCATTCTTGCCATCATCGTGTTGATGCTTTTCTCTATTGCCGCCGTAGTTACTGTCTATTGGTTTGGGACTCTTTCGCTGAAAGAAAAAGCCGCGGAAGAGACTCAAAGCATCATGATCGAAGGGGAGCGAAAGAAGCTACGGGTTGCAACCCATTCTATGGCGCTTTCCATCGGTTCGGCCATATCGCATATAGCCTACTATCAACAGCAGATCGAATTGATCAGAGCAATGGTCGATGAGATCCGCTTCGAAGAAGACGAATCGGGGTATTTTTTCGTCTACCGAGGCACCGTAAACCTCGCTCTCCCTCCAAAAAAGGAACTACAGGGCCAGGATCTTTCAGCAAATCAGGATGCAAACGGCGTCTTTTATGTGAAGGAAATGGCAGAAGTCGCCGCCTCGGGAGGGGGCTTCGTCCGTTATATATTCGAGAAGCCCGGAGCCGGAAATCAGCCGAAACTTGCCTATGCAGAGCTTATCCCGGGAACCGATCTATGGATAGGTACGGGAATCTACATCGACAATGTACAGGCAAAAGAAGAGGCGATCCATGCCCTCTTCGATACACAAGTAAAGAAGCTAACCCTTGGCATTCTTTTCGGCGTGTCGTTCATGCTCCTGGTGATTATTCTCCCTCTTACTCTTGCCATACGTCTGAGCATCATCCGGCCCTTGTCCAAGGCCATCACCGTTACAAAGCAGATAGCGAACGGTAATCTTGCCGTAGAGATCGACGACATCCACTCCGACGAAACAGGAGAACTCAATAAGGCCCTGGCCACCATGGCCGGTCGCTTAACCCAAATTCTCGAAGAGATCCAGGAAACGGCAAGCCGTCTTGCCGCTAGTAGCGGGGAATTGAGTTCCACCGTTTCACAAATCTCCTCGGGAGCCAGCGAGCAGGCCGCCGCAGTTGAAGAGATTTCAGCCTCGATCGAAGAGATGAATTCAACCCTTCAGCAAACCAGCGATAACGCCCGGCAGACAGAAAAGCTCAGCGAGGAGGCCTCACATAGTGCGGAAGAAACCGGCACCGCGGTGGAGGAATCGATTGCCACGCTGAAAACCATCGCCGACAATATCACCATCATAGACGAGATCGCCAGGCAAACAAATCTCCTTAGCCTGAACGCCGCCATTGAGGCGGCCCGGGCAGGAGATGCAGGACAAGGCTTTGCCGTGGTTGCTTCGGAAGTTCGAAAACTCGCAGACAGAAGCCGAAGTGCCGCCGCTGAGATTCTGGAGCTATCGGCAAAAAGCGGCAGAGTCGCGGAACATACCGGAAAAACCGTCGGAGATACCATCCCGAGAATCAAGCGGACAAACGAATTGATCCAGGAGATCAGTGCCGCCTCAAAGGAGCAGACCCACGGGATGGAACAGATCAATCAGTCCATGCTGGAATTGGACCGGGTGACCCAGCAAAATGCATCGGCATCCGAAGAGATCGCCTCAACGGGAAAAGCCCTTGCGGATGAGGCGGAACGTCTTCGGGAAACCTTGAATTACTTTCATACCACAGAGAGGAAGGAGCTTGAATATGGATCTGAAGCTTAAGGGAAAAACGCTCTTTATCGCAGCCGCGAGTCGGGGGCTCGGCTTTGCAACGGCCATGGCAGCCGCGAAAGAGGGAGCCAAAGTGGTCATCGGCAGCAGAGACGAGGATGCGATTCAGGCCGCAGCCAAGAAAATTACAAAAGAAAGCGGGGTAACGTGCATCGGGTTACCGCTGGAAATGCGGGAATACGCTTCAATACGTCGCTGGATTGGAGAGGGGACAAAGGCTGCCGGAGCCGTGAACGGGCTTTTAGTCAACGCAGGGGGACCTCCTCCCGGAGGGTTTTCAGATTTTTCAGACGAGGATTGGCAGGATGCTTTTGAATTGACGCTTCTCTCATCCATTCGTCTTATTCGGGAGGCGGTGGAGCATTTTGCCTCCGGAGGTGGAGGAATTTTAACGGTCACCAGCTCTTCTATCAAAGAACCAATCGCAAACTTGATCCTGTCGAATGTCATGCGCAGCGGTGTGGCAAGTCTTGTCAAAAGCCTTTCCAGAGAGCTCGCCCCTCGCAAAATTAGAGTTAACAACATAATACCAGGTTATTTCGACACCGATCGCCTCAGGAAACTGGATGAAAATGCCGCAGAGATAGAAGATATTCCCGTAGATGCGATGAGGCAAAAACGGCAGACACAGATTCCGGCAGGCCGATATGGGGAACCAGAAGAGTTCGGCGCGGCGGCGGCCTTTCTCCTCTCCCCCGCCGCATCTTACGTAACAGGTCACTCATTCACCATAGACGGGGGCGCCATGCATACAGTATGGTAAGCCGTTATGGAACTCTTTAACGGTAATGATTTCTTCAACAGTTTTCTCATGTTGCTGGCGCTGATCAATCCGATCAGCAAGGTATTCGTTATTGCCACCCTGTCAAAGGAGTACCCCCGCGGGGAGGTCAACAGGGTGGTATTTAGAAGTTCGGTCATTGCCATGGGGATCCTCCTCATTTTCGGCCTGACCGGTAACTTCATTCTCAGCAAGCTCTTCCATGTCGAACTCTACAGCTTCAAGCTTGCCGGAGGCTTCATACTTGCGGTCAGAGGCTACACTGCTTTGAATAAAGGGCTTTTCTTCGAACTAAGCCATGGACAGAAACTGCACGATGCATCGGTGGTTCCCATTGCCAGTCCGATGATTGCCGGTCCCGCCACCATCACCGCTTCGGTCAGCCTCCAGACCATGTACGGAATCGGCAGTGTGCTGACGGCCATCGTGATGGTTATCGCCGTCAATATGATTGTGATGCTGTTCAGCGAGGAAATCGGAAATGTTCTCAATCGTTACAATCTCATGGGAGCCTTGATTCGGATTACAGGCCTGATCGTTTGCACGATGGGGGTACAGATGATGGCAAACGGAGTACTTGATATCAGGCTGCTCATGTAGCCTGTAACTAGTGTCCGGAATCGTGGTGGAAAATGAATAAAATCTCCTTTTCTCGTAGTTACTTATAGTAAGAACAATACGAAAAAGGAGTTTCCCATGTTCCATCCCCCCTTCTGCCCCAACCCCCATTGCCTCAACCACTTCTCTCCCTCCGGCCACTGGTTCTTTAGAACAGGCTCCTACTCCACCCAAACCTCTCCCCGCATCCAAAAGTTCAAATGCAAAACCTGCCACCTCTCCTTCTCCACTCGCACCTTCAGCATCGACTACTGGACCCATTTCCACCTCCCCTACACAACCATCCTCTCTCACCTCGTCACCAGCTCCGGTATCAGAGACCTCTCCCGTATCCTTAAGGTCTCATGCTCCACCATCTCAGACCGTATCCGTCGCCTTTCCCACCAGTGCCTTGCCTCTTCCGCCTCCCTCACCTCAGACATGAACCTCCACGAAGACCTGGTCGCAGACGGCTTTGTGAAGGGTTATCCTAAAAGTGCAGTCTAAAAACACCCGAAAATAAAAGGGGTGGATTTATGAGACGTTATAACGAAGAGTTTAGGGAGCAAGCATTAAAGCTGTCGGATGAGATTGGAGTAAAAAAAGCAGCGGAACAGCTGGGAATCATTTACGGGACACTAATGGACTGGAGGAAAAGCAGAAACCGGAAAAAGGAGGGTTCGGCAGAACCTGAAATACTACCGTTGACGGAACGGGAACGGCACATGCTCAAGGAGATACATGAGTTGAAGGAAGCGAATGAGATCCTGAAGGATGCCCTGGGTTTTTTCGTAAAAGACCGGAAGAAGTAAGCAAAAGGAGCATGTTCGGATACATCCGAGAAACAAAGGGAAGGAAAAGATTTTCAGTTGTGCGGATGTGTAAAGCCCTAAAAGTCAGCGAAACAGGATATTACAAGTGGAAACGCACGGGTAATAAGCCGAAAGCATGGCAGCTTCTTCTGGTCAAAATCCATAAGATTCTTGATGAGCACCCGGATAATCAGAATTATGGGATAAAGAGAATCCTGATAGCACTGGAGCAACGGGGAGAGCGAGTATCACGATCAACAGTCATCAGAGCCATGAGAAAGGGAAATCTTCTTCATGCAAGCCCCAGAAGACCGGAGGGAGTGACAAAAGCGGAGGAAAAAGCACAGAGGCCGAAGAACCTTCTCCAGAGGGACTTTAGTGCAACGGGTCCGAATGAGAAATGGCTTACTGATATAACGCAGATACCCTGTTTAGACGGCACACTTTACATAGCCCCGATCTTTGACTGCTTTGGTGGAGAGATTATTGCACTGGCAATGGAGAGCACCATGAAGAAAGAGCTTTGTATACAAGCGGTGAAGGAGGCATATAGAACCAGGAATCCGGGAAGTGGGGTAATTATTCACAGTGATGCGGGAAGTCAGTACACCAGTGAGTTGTACAAGAAAACACTCGGAGGATTCCACGCTGTACAGAGTATGAGCGATGTGGGGAAGTGCTACGACAATGCGCGTATGGAAAGCTTTTTTGCGACACTGAAAAAGGAAAAACTGTATCAAATGAACACCATGAAAAGGACTAGGGAAGATGTAAAAACCATAGTCTGGCGCTACGTCATGGTATACTACAACCGACAGCGTATAAGCACGGTGAACAAAGGCGGCTTACCGCCGACTATGTTCAGGATTCAGGCCGCAGCAAGACAGGCTGCTGCTTAGCATAACATTTGGGGCGTTTGGGGTCTGCACTTATTTTGACTTTTCCATTGAAAGCTTTGTCTGTTCCCAGTACCTCCCCAACAACATCCACATCCTGGCAGGAAAAGACTCCCAGTTCTGGTTCCTCTCCGACTATGCACAGCTGACCAGAAAGGGACGAATGACCTGCTATCAGAAGAAGAAAAACAGGGTGATCAAGGAGAAGCTAAAGGTCTATAGAGGAAGTGTTTATCAGTCGTTTCAGAATGTCGTGGCAAAGGTGCTTGCCCTGACCGAGCAATCGGGGCGGAGTACAGTGAAACTCTATACCGATGAGCATACGCAATACAAAAGGGTGATGAAGGGACTACCGGAAGAGATGGCAGGAATGATAGAGCACCACAGGATCAGCTCGAAGAGGGTTCGGGATCTGTGTAATCCCCTCTTTAGTGTGAATTATCTTGACAGGGAGATACGGAAGGATGACTCGGATCATGTGAGGCAGACGGTCCAGTTTGCAAGGAGTACGGTGAACATGCTGGAGCGGCTTGAGATCTACCGGTATTATCACAACTTTATGAAGCCCTATCGGGTTGGGGGAAAGGATGAGAAGCGGGGGCAGACACATGGGGTGGTGGCTGGGATAGAGGGGAAGAGGATAGCGTCCGAGCTGAGGACTCTTTACAGTAGGCGGAGGTTTTTCTTACGGAATCAGCCTATGAATCGGAGTGGGAGGGAGCTGTGGGTCAGGTGTATTCCTACACCCTTACGGTGGATGATTGACTATCTGCCCTCTTATGCATGGGCTTAAAGGTAAAGGAATCACCACGATTCCGGACAGTAGATACATGTAGTATAATGGAAGCCATAATGCTTCGTTTCGACCATTATCGATGCCGCATTCTGGCGCTATCCGTTCTCATCGCATTATCTTTCGCCTATCCGTTTTCGACGAAAGCATCAATCCTTGCCCTTGCCCTAACATTCGCAACCATGGGATTGCGCTTTCTTCCCATTATCCCCTCCACCTTGGCGCTTCTCGGAGAATTACTCTTCATCGTTTTCGGGGCGGCTGCATCCGGTGTGACTCCGCTTCTATTTTTCGCTCCTCTGGTCGGATCAAGAATCGCCGTCGACGCAGCACAGAACAGCGGCTGGAAATTGCGTCTTCCCTTTGCCGTAAGCGTGATCGGCCCCTGTGCGGCGGGCCTCCTATCGCTTTCTCCCTTTCTCCCGTTCTTCGCAGCGACCGCAATTGTCACTCCGTTGGTCCTCTTGTTTACCCTTCTTCTGATACGGAATCAGGAAGCGAAACGGCTGGAAATAGAGAAGCGCCTTAAAACAAAAGAGGCAATTCTTTCCACCCTGGCCCACGAAATACGCACCCCCCTCACCGTCATTCAGTCTACCGTCGATCTTTTGATCGAAGAAAGGATTGGGCCCCTGGAAGAACGCCAACACCAATTTCTCTCTTCGGTGGGAAGCAATGTGCAAAGGCTGGTCACCCTTTCCGATACCATTCTGGCAAGTATCAAAGTAGAAAGTGCCTGGTTTACCATCAAGGTTAAGCCCATCGATATCAGAAAGGTCATCAAGAATGTGGCCCTTCACATGCGACCGATCCTCGAAGCTAAAGGAATCGAGCTGCGTTACTCCTTTCCGAAACTGCTCTCCCGCCCCCCTGCCGATGAGGGATGGATACATCAGGTCCTAGTCAACCTGGTGCACAACGCCGTCAAGCACATGCGAAGAGGGGGCAGTGTCATCATATCGGTCAACGAAAACGAGCAGGCGGTGGTGGTATCGGTGAACGACAATGGTTCCGGAATTCGTACGGGAGAGCAGCCGCAGGTATTTACCGAGTTCTTTCAGGGGGGGATCCTCTCGGGTGCCCAGCTCGAGGGGGCTGGACTTGGTTTGGCTATTGTCAAGCGGGTAATCGAAAAGCATAATGGGAAGGTCTATGTGGGATCGGTGGAGGGTTCGGGAACCACGGTTTCCTTCACGCTTCCCCTTGACGGAGTAGTTACCGAAAATGAATAGCGACAAACATATTCTCGTTGTCGACGATGAGCCGCATATTTTGCAGATCCTCCACTTTCTCCTGACCGACGAGGGGTATCAGGTTACCACAGTGGAGACGGGGGAAGCCGCAGTAGAGACCGCCGACAGCGAAGACTTCGATTTGGTCGTCCTGGACCTGGCTTTACCCGGTATAGACGGCTTTTCGGTCTGCCGGACCCTCCGAGACAAGGGCATTCCGATTTTGATATTAAGCAGTCACGACGAGGATGATTACGTCGTTTCAGGCCTGGAGCTGGGAGCCCTGGACTATGTTCGCAAGCCCTTTAATCACCGCGAATTAATCCTGCGGGTGGCGAACCTGATCGGAAGAAACGATGGCGAGGAAAGGCCGCAAGGGATAGTCAGCGAAGGAGTTTCCGTCAACCTCGATTCCGAAGAGGTGCTATGCAGGGGAGAACGGGTCCGCCTAACTCCTACCGAGTATCTTCTTCTTGTGTTGCTGATGAAGCAAAAGGGAGCGGTAGTCACCTGGGAGGAAATTCTTCGGGAAGTGTGGGGAACCGAAGAGTGGGACGGATATCGCCAAATGATCAAGGTAAATATTCAGCGTCTTCGCACCAAGGTGGAACAGGATCCCCATAATCCGCGAATCATCGTCAATCAGTGGGGACGCGGTTACCGCTTCGCTCTTCCCGTTACTATTTCGTAACTCCATTGTAACCGGATTGTTTCTTGTCTCCGTTCGGGGGAGATCCTACACTGTAAGGGATCTAGTCATAAACCCAAACAGGAGGAGAACTGTTATGAAACGAGTTGTAGCAATTGTCTTGGCGATGCTGCTTGTTACCTCATTTGCGTTGTTCGCAGGAGGAGAGAAGGAGAGCGCCGGAAAGGTAACCGCCTATACCACCCTCGACGAAGAGCTTGCCCGCAAGGTGTTCAACGCCTTTACCGAAGAGACCGGCATTCAGGTCGATTGGGTACGCCTTTCCACCGGCGAATGCACCGCCAGGATGGAAGCGGAAAAAGAAAATCCCCAGGCCAGCATCTGGTACGGAGGTGTAGGCCTCGGTCATATCGAGGCAAAGGACAAGGGTTTGACCATGCCCTATGATTCCCCCGCCGCTAAAATGCCTGAAAAATTCAGAGACCAGGATCGATACTGGTCGGGAATCTATGCAGGTCCCCTCTGTTTTGAGAGCAATACCCAGGCCTTGGAAAAATACGGCCTCACCGCTCCTACATCCTGGGAAGAACTTGCCGACCCCAAATATAAGGGACACGTGCAGATGGCAAACCCCGGATCTTCGGGAACAGCCTATAACGTTCTTGCCACCATGGTAACCCTCTACGGAGAGGAGAAGGCCTTTGAATACATGAAGCGGCTGGACGCCAATATCACCCAGTATACAAGAAGTGGCTCGGCCCCCGGGAAGAATGCAGCCATTGGAGAAACCACGATTGCCATCGGATACGCCCATGACGGCGTACGTTTGATTGCCGAAGGATATCCCCTGGAAATCACCTTCCCCTCCGAAGGAACAGGCTACGAGGTCGCCTCCATCAGCCTGATCAAAAACGGTCCTGCCGAAGAGCTCGCATATGCAAAGAAGCTCTACGATTGGGCCCTTGGTGAAACCGCCGCAAAAATCTATACCACGGCCTTTACCGTTCCCTTTGTTGATGTGCCCCTTCCCAAGGGTGCCCTTCCCATCAGCAAGGTCAACACCATCAATCAGGACGACGAATGGGCCGCAGCCAACAAAGCCCGCCTAGTGGAAAAGTGGAACGCCGTCATAGGCGGTGAATCTCGTACCGAACCAAAGAAGTAATAGCCTATCGGAAAGGTATAGGGGCCCTTAGCGGCCCCTATAGTCGTCTTTATTCGTAAGGAGCACCGTGCATGACAACCACGACCACCGGCCGGAACCTAAATAATCGTTTTTACCAATTAACAAGAGAACCGGCCCTCATGATCGGCGTAATAGTCATCTTTGCGCTGCTGGCATTGTTTATCCTCTATCCTCTCGTCTCTGCAGCAAAATTGAGCCTTGCCCCGGAGGGAAAACTTACCGGCGACGTATACCGTCAGATTTTTACCCATTCGCAATATTTACGGGCGATACGAAACAGCGTCACCCTCGGGGTGATCGTAGCCACGCTGGCAACCGCCATCGGCTTTTTGTTTGCCTTCGCCCTTACAAGAGCCCGAATCGGCGGAAGGAAATTTTTCCAGGGGATGGCCCTTCTTCCGATCATCTCACCACCCTTCATGTTTGCCCTTTCCGTTATTCTCCTTTTTGGGCGAAACGGACTTATTACGGCGAAACTGCTGGGAATCGACATGGCAAATATCTATGGTCTAAAAGGCCTGATCATCGTCCAGACCATCAGTATGTTTCCCATCGCCTACATGACACTTTCAGGCATCCTCCAGGGTATCGACCCGGACCTCGAAACCTGTGCCATGAACCTTGGAGCAAAACGGGGAAAGGCATTCTTGACCGTTACCCTTCCCCTTGCTCTTCCGGGGATTTTTGCCTCCTGGCTGCTCGTGTTTGTCAGCAGCCTCACCGACTTCGGAAATCCTATCATTATCGGCGGAAACTTCGATGTCCTCTCTGTCCAGGCCTATATGGAATTCACCGGTATGGGGAACCTTCCCCGGGGAACGGCCCTCGCAATTCTGTTGTTGATCCCCACGGTTAGTGTGTTCTTTATTCAGAAGTATATTATGAGAAAGAAAAGCTACATCACGGTAACCGGTAAGTCGAGCAGGCGAAGCACCGCACAAACGGGAAAAGGAGTTACAATTCTTTTAACCTTTGTCTGCGGCATCATTTCCGCTTTTGTCCTGCTTTTGTACGCCACCATCATAAGTGGTAGCTTCGTAAAATTGTGGGGAATTAACTGGCATCTTACCCTCGACCACTTTGCCTACAGCTGGGATGTTGGGCGCACCACCATGAAAAATACCCTCTTTCTTGCGATTATCAGCACACCCATCACCGCTATCTTCGGCATGGTCATTGCCTACATCGTCGTGCGAAAGAACTTCCCGGGTAAACATCTTATGGAGTTCCTCTCCATGCTCAGCTACGCCATCCCGGGAACCGCCGTCGGTATCGGCTATATTTTAGCCTTCAATAAAGCCCCCTTCGAACTTTCGGGAACCGCCTTTATCCTGATCACCTGCTATGTTTTTAGGAATGTTCCGATCGGAGTGGAAGGAGGCATAGCGGCACTGAAGCAGATTTCCAATGAAATCGAGGAATCCTCCATCAACCTGGGGGCAACCAGTGCCCTTACCTTTAGAAAGATTACCCTGCCGCTGATCCGTCCGGCCTTTTTCTCCGGAGCGACCTTTGCCTTTGTCAGAAGCATGACGGCCATAAGCGCTATTATTTTTCTTGTATCTGCACGCTGGAACCATATGACGGTTCTTGTTCTTGCCCAGACGGAGATTATGCGGCTGGGAGTCGCCTCGGTCATGTCCTTCGCCCTGATTGTAGTCATCATGGTGTTCATCTTCATCATCATGAAACTCACGGGTCTGGGACGCGAACAAATTTTCGGAACGACGAAATAAAGGGAAAGAAGATGAAACAGAACGATTACCTGATGCTAAAAAACTTGGTGAAGGACTTTCACGACGGACGAGGCAATACCGTACGTGCTGTAGATGATATTTCGCTCTCCATCGCCAAGGGGGATTTTGTCACACTCCTTGGGCCCTCGGGATGCGGGAAGACCACAACCCTTCGAATGGTTGCAGGTTTCGAGGTGCAGAGTACCGGCGATATCATCCTGGACGGAAGGAAAATAAATACAATCCCCGCTTTCGACCGCAACATGCCGATGGTATTCCAGAGCTACGCCCTCTTTCCACACCTCACCATTTTCGAAAATATCGCTTACGGATTAAAAATACGCAAAATGCCGAAAGAGGTGATCAAAAATGATGTTGCTCTGGCAGCACAGATGGTTAATCTTGTGGGATTGGAAGACCGTTACCCTGGAGAATTGTCGGGAGGGCAGCAGCAACGGGTGGCTCTTGCCCGGGCGCTGGTCTTAAAGCCGGAAATCATTCTTTTCGACGAGCCTCTTTCGAATCTGGATGCAAAGCTACGAATCCAGACACGAACGGAAATCAAACGGGTCCAACAACTCTTGGGTATCACCGCACTTTACGTTACCCATGATCAAAGTGAAGCCTTGAGTATCAGTGATACTATTGTTATTATGAACAATGGTAAAATTGTTCAGAGCGGCAGCCCCGAGGAGATTTACAATCACCCCGCAGGTCCCTTTGTGTCCGATTTTATCGGTAACGCAAATTTCTTCGACGGTGTGGTAACGGAGATCGACAATCGTTTTATTTCGGTCTCGCTACTCGGATCCGAGGTGCAAGTTCCTCTCCCCACCGCCGGACAATCATTTTCAAAGGGAGACGAAGTGGTCCTGGCGATAAAACCGGAAGCGGTTGAAGTTAGACCAGGAAAAGGAGCGTTTAACGGTAAGATTGAGGTTAGTAGCTTTCTTGGGGCAACTACCGAATACAAAATAGAATACGCCGACGGTTTTATGACGGCGATTACGCCGAATACCCAAGGTGAGATCCATAATTATCGTTATGGCCAGGAGATTGCTTTCTCCTTTAAAAAGGAGTTCTTCAGAATTTACAAGAGATAAGCGCTCAATAAGTCAGGCATTGAAAGGAGACGGAATGACCGAATATAAATCCTCAATTCGGGCTCATGGGAAGACCCAATTGGAGTTAAAAAACAGATATCCTCTTGATCCAAAAGAAAATCGGGCATTCTACACACTTGAAACATATATGTTCACTCCGGCACAACTTGGTATAACGGCCAAGCGTTACGGAGTGGACCATTTTTTCTCGGACGTTAAAAGCCATACTCGTTTTTCCATCTCGTACATTCCCCTTTCGCGGCTGATGGATCCGGACTGCGCCATCAGTCCTATCGCACGCATCGGAAAGTTTCTGGATAAGGCGAACTTATCGAGCGATATCGACGAAAACCGGATACTCTACGAACTGCGGACCCTTGCAAATCTCTTTTCGGCGGAAATGAAAGCGACCCACAGACTGTTGAGCGGTATTGCAAAAGAGGGAACCAATCCGACAATCATCACGAAGATTGAATTGTTTCTCAAGGAGACCGAAACCTTCCTCCATGTTTTTCGTGCCCTTCATGCCCGTTTCATGGAACCATCCATCACCGAACGGCTGAGAACGGCCCTTCGGTGGACAGACGAATCGATCAGCTTATCGGCGGAGAAAATGCTTTTTTACCTTCACGGTATGCTCCGGCAGGAAGCACTGGTGGAAAAGATTACGGTACTTATGGAGCACGAGCAGTATTATCGCAAAGAAATGGGTTATCCGTCGGTTATCACGAACGGAACGGAAGTAGAGGTCGAAGGGATGCTCTATCGTGAAAGTATCCTGAAAAAATGGTCCCAGACCGTTCTCTATATGTCCAGTGAGGAAACAGGTACCAATCGCAAGATAGGACATATGCTGGCGGCAGTGGCAGCGGCAACCGCCATGGTTTTCTCGGTTGTCGCCACCTTCTTTGCAAATAATCTTTTTCCAAGTTACAGCGTTCCCTGGGCCTTTATTGTGGTTGTCAGTTACATGCTGAAAGACCGTATCAAGGAAATTCTGCGGGGTATATTGGTAAAAATAATGCCTCGATTCATAGCGGACAGAACAGAACGATTGGTAGATCGGGCGGTCGATCGGCATGTGGGGAAAACACGCAGTATGGTCCGTATCATCTCCCCGGAAGAGCTTCCGCAAAATGTAAGGACAGTGCGTCAGGCAGGCTCTAATCCCTTCCGTTCGATTCTTCCTCCGGAAAACGTCATCCATTTCCGGAAAGAGGTGGTTATCGACAGTCGCAAACTGCTCAGAGAACATTCCCGTGTGGAAGCGATAACCGAAATCATTCGGTTGAAGCTCGACCGATTTCAGGAAGAGATGGATGCATCCAAGAAGCTGTTAAGAACCTGGTACGGGGGTGAGGCCCAGGCTATCAAGGGAAAGCGAGTTTACCATATTAATCTCATTCTGGTCCTTTCAAGCAAGGGAGAGGAAGAACAACTTTTTCGATATCGGCTTATACTTACCCATCAGGGAATACAGAGGATCGAGGAAGTGCCTACATAAATCCCTTGAAAGTTCTTTACCGCTTTCCATCTTTTTACTTGCGAACTTGCCGGATTTTGCTACCATGGAAGGTAGGATGAAGATCATTATCGGGCACACCAACATGGACCTGGACTGTATCGGCTCGATCGTCTTGGCAAAGTATCTTTTTCCCGACCATCAAGCGATACGCAGCAGGCTTCTCCATCCTGTTGCGCGCAAGATGCACAATATCTACCGGCATAAGCTTACCTTTCTCAACCCCAAGGATCTCGAGGGAGAAACGGTGGAAAAAATCGTCATAGTGGATACACGAGCAATGTCGAGGGTGAAGGAGTATTTCCAGTTCATCAAAAACGACAACTATGAGGTGGAAATTTTCGATCACCATCCCGGAGAAGCGGAAGGATTTCCCGGGGCGCTTATTCACAGCATGCCTTGCGGAGCGAATACAAGTCAGATAGGCCTGAAATTGATGCAACGCAAGATTGCTGTGGATCCGGAAGATGCTACCGTCGCTTTGGCGGGGATCTATGCCGATACCGGAAATTTCACTCATGAGAATGTACAGGAGGTCGATTTCTCCGTTGCCTCCTATCTTTTGACCTGCGGCGCTTCCCTCTCCATGGTAAAGCGATTTCTAAAGCCTTTATCGGGAACCTACCAGGTAACCCTCTTTCACGAGCTTCTCAACAGGCTGACATACCATTCGATTCACGGACATCAAGTTATTACCAGTTATTGGGAGATAGAAACGGAAACAGAAGGGCTCGGTGCGGTGGTGGAAAAGGTGTTCGAGGTGGAAAACCAAGATCTATTTTTCGCCACATTCCATTTTCCCAAAAAGAAGAAGACACTCATCATTGCACGAAATCAAAAGAATACCATCGACCTTAACGACATCCTCAGACTCTTCGGTGGAGGAGGACATCCGAAAGCAGGTTCGGCCTTGGTAAAACATGAGGACGGACGTTTCGTGCACAAAAAGCTGCTCGAGCACCTCGAAGAAATGCTTGCCCCGGCGATTACGGCCGAGGAGCTTATGAGTAGCCCAGTCCATACGATACGTGATACGGCAAGTTTGCTGGAAGCCTCAATACTTCTGGAAAAGCTGGGCCACACCGGCATTCCCGTGATATGCGAAACCGGGGCTCTTGCCGGCTTCATCACCCTTAGGGACATCATGAAGGGAAGAAGGGCGGAGCAAATGCACTCACCGGTGAAAGGCTACATGACCAGAAACCTCATCACTGCCGCTCCGGAAACTACGGTCCGGGAAATCGAAGAGAAACTTTTCGATAATAATATCGGCCATCTTCCGATCATCAGGGAGGGAAACCTTGCCGGTATTGTAACCAGAACCGATTTTTTGAACTTCGCAAAAAACGAAAAACGAAAACAGCAACGGGCCATGCAGGAGGTAGGCATTCCCGTCGCCTAAACGTCTTCCCTTTTTACCCCTCCAGCATCTGTGTTTCTCGAGCCTTCAAAACATTGCTTTGCCGGAAGAAGAGTATCATTCCCACAAGGAGAGCAAAGACAAACCCCGCAGGCTGGGCGGCGAATACACCCGAGATGCCGAAAAAGCGGGGAAGGATAAGCACCAGAGGAATCAGGAAAAGCCCCTGCTGACCTGCCGCCAGAATCAAGGCATACCGCCCATTCCCAAGGGCCTGAAAAATCCCGCCGAACATGATCACTAAGCCCACGGGAATAAGAGAAAGGGCCATCATGCGCATCGCCTCTGAGCCCATAGCAATGACATCGGGGTCCTGGGGTGCAAAAACCCGCATGATCGCTGGGGCAAAGATAAAACAAAGGATTCCGGCAAACAGACCGATTCCACTTGCAACACTGAAAACAATCCTAATGGTTTGACGTACCCTATCGAAACGGCGAGCGCCATAGTTGTATCCGGCCAAAGGCTGTAAGCCCTGGGCCAGTCCGAAAAGCGCCATCATCAGAAGACTAAAAAGACGGGAATTGATACTGACGGCTGCAATAGAGGAATCCCCGTAGACCCCTGCAGCGTTATTGACGATAGCAAAGGAGATGCTTCCCAAAATCTGCCGTACGAAGGTGGGAATTCCCATGTTCATAATATTTCGATAGGTCCTTACCGTGGGGTGGAAATAAGAACGCTTAAAGGGATTGACGGCTCCCTTGTCTCGGAAATAGTAGCTGGCAAGATAGAGTGTCGATATGCCTTGTGAAATCACCGTTGCAATGGCGGCCCCGGTTATGCCCATATTCAAGGCAAAGATAAAAAGAGGATCGAGGATAATATTCATAACTGCACCGATAATCTGCCCGGTACTGCTATGTAAGGCAGCTCCCTCAGAACGGAGAATATTGTTGAGGGTCATGTTGGAAACCTGGAAGATGGAACCACCCACAATGACTCTGCCGTAAAGGTCTGCGGTGCTCAGGATAGAGTCGGTGGCCCCAAAGAGAATCAGAAGTGGTTTTATAAAGGTTGCACCGACAAGAGCAAATACGATACCGACGCCCAAAGAGGTATAAAGAGCGGTCGCAGCGGTGCGGTTTGCCTCTTTGTAATCATTTTCTCCCAGCTTTCTGCTGATAACACTGGCGGCTCCCATCCCAAAGGTAAGGCCGATGGAACCGATAAGCTGAAAAAGGGGAAAGACAATCCCTGTAGCGGCAACTGCCGTGGTGTCCCGCAAAAGGCTCACGAAAAAGGTATCTACTACATTATAGATTGCCATAACCATCATGCCGGCCACTGCCGGAGCCGAAAGCTTGAAAAGGGCCGAGCCGATGTCTCCCTCTGCCAGCAATTGGATTCGTTCATTATTGTAATTATCTGCCATCTGTCGCTCCATATTCTTTTGTCCCGCGCTGAATCAGTTGCGTAATAAATTGCATATTTTCCTCACCTTGCTCAGGGAAAAGAAAGATAAGGCGGGGCACGATCGAGACCACCATAATGGTAAGCCGATCAACATCGATATTTGAATCCGGAAATACTCGATTCCAGATTGGACGAAATGCTTCCCTAAGCCAGAGCCACCCCTCAGGCCGATGGGGATAGCTTGGCAGGCGAAAAGCACCTTTTTCCTTGCAGCCGCCGAGTAACGTTTTTCGTTGGGGAAGCGTTCGCCCAACCTGTTCACTCAACTCATAGATCATGCCGACAATCTTCCGGATTTGATCGTTACGAGATACCTCGGCAGAATCCAACTCTTTCACAATCTCGGTGATAAGGTTTGACCATTCCCGCTGGAAGAGAGCCTTCAGGAGATCGTCTTTATCCGGAAAGTAATTGTAGATTGTTCCGACAGCAATTCCCGCACGTTCGGCGAGGGCTCTGAGCGTCAACTCAGAGCCCCCGGTAAAAATCATATTCTCAAGTTCGTCTATAAGACGAGTCTCAATATTCTTGATAAGCTTCGGCATTATCTTATATTTTTATGAACATTGTTCACAAGAGTCAAGTAAAAAACCTATATCCACCGCTTTTTTCTGAAAAAAATCAGCATTCCGATCAAAATTAAAAAGCAAACGAGCCAAAATATAGGATAGGACCACCGCCACTGAAGCTCCGGCATGTAACGAAAATTCATGCCGTACACTCCGGCAATGAAGCTGAGGGGAATAAAGAGGGTGGAGATGATGGTGAGAACCTTCATCACCACATTCATTTTATTGCTGACACTGGAAAGATAGATATCCAGCATGGAGGAGGCCATATCACGATAGCTTTCGAGGGTATCGATGATCTGGACGGTATGATCGTACACATCTCGTACATACATTCGGGTAGTTTTTCCGATCAAAAGAGATTCACTACGGATCAGACCGTTTACCAACTCCCGAAGAGGCCAGATTGAACGCCTAAGCCCTATCATCTCCCGCTTCAAATCGTGAATTCGGTAGAGTGTTGTTTCGTTGGGATCACCGATAAGCTCATCCCCAAGAAGCTCAATCTTATCACCCATCCTCTCGAGGACAAGATAGTAGTTGTCGACGATGGCATCGATCAGTCCATAGGCAAGGTAGTCGGATCCTTCCTTACGGAGCCTTCCTGCCCCGTGCCGTATCCGCTCCCGGACGCAGTCGAGTACATCACCGCTCCGCTCTTGAAACGATAGGACGAACCCCTTCCCGAAGACCAGACTGATCTGCTCCACATCAATAGCCATCTTGTGATCGTCGAAACTGATCATGGGCAGAATGACAAAAAGGCGGTCGCCATACTCTTCGAACTTCGGCCGTTGCCCGATGTTGGTAACATCCTCGAGAATTAGAGGATGAAGATCAAAGGCCGTACCAACACGCTGAATCAAGGAAACATCGTGCAGACCATCAATATTGATCCAGGTAACCCCCTTCAACGTTGCCAAAGAAGTGAAATCGGTCTCTGCATCAAGGGCTTGCTCCTCACAACTGGCTCCGGAGTAGTGCATCATGGAAACCTTCGCCGCCTTGATCTTTTGGTCCCCGGTATGTACTACCGTTCCGGGAGGCAGCCCGATTTTCTTTGTGTAACGGGAAATCATCTTCATGTTGTACCCCCGGCTTCAGTATAGTCAAAAGGGCATACTCTCACAACAAAACGAATCATAAGGTCTGACATGAAACGTTGCATCAAAAAGAAGAATGGGAACCTGTGAAAAGCTCCGAATCATGGAGACTGCATCGGCGGCATTTACCCCCGTCCTCAGGTTACTATTCATCAATATGCCATCGTAGAATTCCCTACTGTACATGAGTGCAACGGCCGCACCGCCCGAAGATACCGGGAAGACCTCACATCCCACAGACCGAAAAAGCAGTGTCAGCCCAAGACGAAAAAGCTCATTCGGTTCTACCAAGATAAACGTTTGCATTCTCGGCAATAAAGACATGGGAGTATTTGATCAAATTAAACGATTTGTGTCTACAATTCATCCGTTATGTGCTACATATTTTTTACGCTTACACACTATTGGCAATCAAAGACAACGATCGGATACTCATACATAATGAAATCGGAACAACTGCTGGAATTATTGGCTACAAATATCCGCAATGCGCGCAAATCCCAAGGCTTAAGTCAGATGGAACTTGCCGAACGCGCCGAAATTTCTACCGGTCACATGAACGATATCGAACGTTCCAGACGCTGGTTGGGGGCCGATACCTTTGTAAGGCTGGCTTCGGCATTGCAGCTTGAACCATATCAGTTGCTTCTTCCGGAAACAGAGCAGCATCTGCTCAGTGATTATCGCAAAATCACCAAATTAAAACAGGAACTTCAGGGTACCCTCGTAAAAGAAATCGATTCGGCATTTTCCGGCTTTCTAGAAAAATAGTGCTACCTTTCCGTCTTGCATGATAGTAACCCGTTCGCTATCATTTTTGTGATGTATAATCGTTGTCGCCCTTGCCTTATTTTTTTTATATGTTTGATAACCCCTTGTATGATGTATGCGTCAAAGACGACCGACGACGCAATGATCGACCTCAGCATGAAGCGCTATGAAACTATGGGAATCGTCCCCCTGGATGGAAGCTGGGAGTTTTATCCTCAGATGCTCTTAAAACCGGGAGAATTTACCGAGAGTGAGCCTCCCAGCTCCCTGATGCTTCCCCAGGAGCTGATCGGTTATCGGGGTACGGCGACCCTCCGCTTGAGGCTTAAACTTCCTATGAACGATGGAAACAGGATGCACAATTTTGCCCTTAAAATGCCCTATTTCGGGGCGGCATCTAAGGTGTGGATCGACGGTTCTCTTCGGATGGTTACCGGTTCCATCAACCCCTTTATTCCTCGATATATCCCTCGGGTTATTCAGTTTTCGACCAGGCGAAAAAAGGCGGACATCGTCATTCAAGTCGCAAACTACCACCACCGCCGGATGAGTCTGAATAGAATTCTGTTTGGAACAGAGACAGCCATACGGGAAATGACCCATCGTTATATCATCCGAGATTCTATCCTTTTCGGCAGCTTGCTTATGCTCTCGCTCTATCATATGCTCCTTTTCCTCACATACAGAAGGGACAGAACCCTTTTATACTTTGCAATCATTGCATTCATAACGGCATTGAGAGAAGGAATTGTCGACGAACGAATTCTTGTTCGGTTATGGCCCGGCATGCCTGGTGAAGTGATGATGAAACTTGGCTATATGCCGGTTTTCCTTTTATTACCGCTCATCATTCTCTATATCTGGGGTATTGCGGGTAGTAAGGCCTCCATCCTGCCGCTCATGCTGGCTCGAGGGCTACTTATTGCTTCCGGCGTACTTCTGCTTTTCTTTCCTGTGAGTATCTATGATTGGTTTTTTCAGTATGCACTCTTCATATTCATCGCCCTCGGCTGTTACGTTATAGTGGTTATATTCTCAGGGAAGATACTCACGAGTAAAACGGGGACTATTTTGCTGGCGGTCGGCGGGGCTATCGTTTTGACCGCTGCGCTTTCCGATTATTTTAGAGAAATCAATAACATCAATATGCCGGAACTCCTAAGCTTCGGGATCCTTTTCTTTTTACTGTTGCAGGCGTATTTTCTTTCTTGGAAGCTCGACCGTTCCTACAAAAAGGCTGAGCACCTGGCGGAAGAAGTCAAACTCCTCAATGATCAACTTGAACAAAAGATAGAAGAGCGGACCTGGGAACTTGGACAGGTAAATCAAAGATTAGAACGGCTTTCAAGAATCGATCCGCTCACGGAGATTCCGAATCGACGTTACTTTGAGGAGGTATATACGGGAGAATGGCGACGCAGCGAACGAGAAAACCTTCCCCTCTCCCTGATTATGATGGACGTCGACTTTTTCAAGGCGTATAACGATAACTACGGTCACCCTACGGGAGATGTCTGTCTGAAGAAAATCGCGACCTTGGTTCAGGAAAGCCTAAAACGGGGTGAAGATTTTGTCGCCCGCTATGGTGGAGAAGAGTTTATCATCCTTCTTCCGGGGCATCCACTGGAGAGTGCGGCAAAGGTAGCGGAAAGATTACGGCAGGGGATCCAAGATCTCAATATCGTGCATGCCTACTCGGAGGTTGCTTCCGTGGTTACCGTAAGCCTGGGAATAGCGGAAAAACATATACGCCCAGGAATCGACAGGGGCATCCTTGTCAAACTGGCCGATCAGGCGCTCTATTCGGCAAAAAGGAGTGGAAGGAACAGGGTTTCCATTTCCCCGGAAGATGCAAGCCCCTTGTCCCCGGAGGGTAATTAGCATAAGCTCATGCATATGAGCAGTGATCAGTTGAATGATTTACGACATAGCATCGATAATATTGATGCCGCCTTACTCCGTCTCATGGCGGAACGATTCAAAACGACGGAAAAGATAGGCAATCTAAAAAAGAAAGAACAAAGGGCAATCGCAGATCCCGACAGAGAACAAGAGCAGATAGAACGTTACAAACGGATTGCCTTTGAAGCGGGCCTTGACGTATCCCTGGCTCTCCGCCTCCACGCTTTTCTCGTCGAAGAGGCGAAGAAAGACCAGCATGCTATTATGACATCCTCATAATACTATCGATATTCGGGCCGTGAGGGAGTGAAGAATTCGATGATTTCGCTCTCTTCGAAGACCTCCACACCGTGTTCTTCATCTGGATCGAACACATAACTCGTTCCGGCTTCGCCGATAAAAGATTCCCCGTTTCCTCTCATAAATTTTGCTTTTCCGCGGATGACATAGCCGCTTTGTACTGCCGAATGGTGGTGCATCGGAATAACAGCCCCCTTTTCGAGTAGGAAATGACAGGTCATGGCCTCTTTGTTCCAGGCAAGGGTTCTTCGGACAATTCCCTGCGGTCCTGCTGCAGGAATCGCACGATCGAGGGTGGCGTAAGCAATTCGTTCTTCCATTTATTCTTCTTCCTTTTCCGTTGTGTTCTTTGTCCGTCGGCTGGGCCGTAGTCTATGCCAGAATCGGCGTACCAGGCCGACCTTCCCAAAGGCAAGCCAATATAAGGCCCCGACCACAAGCACACCGGGAATCCCAAAGACAACAAGTCCAAGCAGAAGGAAAAGAATCACATAGAGAACCTGAACGATCATTCGCCCGAAACGTTTCAAGCCCGCCCGAATAGAGGGCAACGGATCTTCCTGCTGTTCCCAGGAGGGTAAGTGAGCCACCATATGAAGGGTCGAGAAGGAAACCCGATGGTCAAGGTTCTGAAAAGAGCCTTTGAGCTGCTCAAGTTCCGTTGTCGCATCGTTTAGTTCCCGTTCCACCGTCAGAAGATCTTCAACACTTTTTGCTTCCTGCAGATACTTCTGGTAGCGTTCAACGAGGATCTCCTTATTTTTGATCCGATGCTCCAGATCGTAATAGCGATCGGAAACATCTTCAACATTGATACTGCGGGACTCCAGCCGGCCAAAACCTTCTGCCGCATCAAGAAACGCAGAGAACGCCTCTGCGGGGATCTTCAACTCCATCGAAAGGGTGTCTTCATATCTGCTCGAAGACTGCACATAGCCGCCGGCCGAATCCGTCGCCTTACGAACGGCGCTCTCGGCAATATCAAGGTCGTTGACCTCAAGTTCCATCGAACCCGTACTTACAAGCTTTCGATCACTTGTATCAGGAGCTTCCTGAGCCGCCTGTGCAAGAGCCCCTCCGCCGGTATCAAAGCTCGCGAAGCTTTCCACACTGCGCCGCAGATCGGCACTACCGACGCGCTTTTCGGCCATGGGGGCAAAGGCGGCGGTTTCAGCCGTCTTCGAACCACACCCCGCCATAAAGAAAGAAAGCGGCACAAGGAAACATGCCGTCACATAAAAAATGGATCGTTTCATATAGGAAGAGTCTAACCCATTTACCTATCTCTCTCCAGCATTAATTCTTTCCAGGAGCGAGTGAATCCCCTATAATCTTCCCATGAATAGGAACAGGTTATCCATCTGTAGTATTGCAGCACAGCAGCTTTATAAGCAAAAGGTGATTAATCCGGTGCTCATCAGCAAGTGGGCCCTGAGCCGACAAAGGCTATAAAGGATGGACATATTGCCACTATTCGGTAGCAAAAGACGGCGGGGCATCAGAAGCTTGCTCACCTTAGTACTTTTTCCGCTGATGGTTCCCTCAATCCTGCTCTTCTCCATCATCATGTACAGAACCACATCGGACATCTTACTACGGCAGATTCGGCAGGATAATGAATTTCTTGCCCGCTCTATCCAAAGGGAAATTTCACTTTTTTTGGAGGGAGCAACGGCCATGACACAAACAATTACAAAAGAGAGCATCTGGTTGCGAAATGAGGGATCAAATGACTACGAAAGACTTCTCTCCTCGTTGCTTGAAACGATTCCCCCTTTTAGACGACTAACGATTGTAAGTGCCTCAGGCGATGTCGTGACCACCGTTCCCTACGATGAGAATTTTATCGGCAGTAATTTGGGAAACACCACGTTCTTTCGTACCGTGAAAGCAGATCAGATCGGATACTGGAGCAACTCTTTCATCTCTTCAATTACATCGGAACCTACAATCTGCTACGGTGTTCCCTTCGAACAGGGCGTGCTCATGGCAGATCTTAACCTGGACATCCTGTCGGCATTTGTACAGGATGTCAGACAATCAGGAAATCGGTCGATCCTTATAACCGATAAAACGGGAACGGTCATCGCCTTTGAAAATAAAACATTGGTGGAACAACAGCATAAGCTTTTTTCGGACCATCAAACGCGGCCATCGGAAATTCTTAAGATCGCGGGAACCCGGTACTTCTCCCGGCGGCTGGTCATAGAAAAGACGGGTTGGCCTCTTTATGTTCTCTCTCCCGCAGATGAATTCTTTTCTCCGGTACACACCTTAGGTTTCACCATTATTATTGTAACCGTCATATTTTCGATCTTCCTTATCGGGATCATCCTTTTCCTTGGAAGACGTATCGTCAACCCCATTGAAGCATTAACCAGACAAGCACAATTGATAGCAGATGGCAGGTACGAGGTTAATGGCGAAAAGAGCTTCAGAGAAGCGGAGGCTCTTCTCAATGCGATGAAAACCATGGCCGAACGAATTCGAACCAGAGAGTTGGCGCTACAGAAGAGTGAGCAAACCTACCGCCTACTTGTAGAAAATGCCCAGACCATCATCATTCGCTGGAACAAGGAAGGTTTCATCACCTATTATAACGAATTTGCCGCCCGCTTTTTCAATTTCGATAGTACCATACAGCCCATTCCTCTCGCCCGCATAACAATAGCAAACGACCCTATCCTATTCGCCGACATCTGGAATGATCCCGAATCCTTCTCCTCTTACAAAAATATAAATCATAAGGGCAACGGAGAGCTTGCATGGATTCAGTGGACTTCAATGCCGCTTCGAAACGAAAAGGGAGATCTCGTCGAAATCCTTTCGGTCGGATCGGATATCACCCGTCTTCAGAAAGCAATTCGGGAAAAAGAGGTACTCCTTGAAGAGGTGCATCACAGGGTAAAAAACAATCTACAGTTGATCATCAGTCTTCTCAATCTCAAGCAGTCACAGCTTCGTGGTTCGGCAGAAGCCGTAGGTTTTCACGAGAGTATCGCTCATATCTATTCCATCAGCCTCGTTCATGAACAGCTATACCAGAGTAATAGTTTCGATCATATAGAATTGGAACCCTATCTTCTGGCCGTTGTGGGGCATCTCGCCGAAATGCATACGGTAAACGGCCGCGCGATTTCCTTTACAGTCGACGCGAACAACCTCAACCTTTCTGTCGAGCAGGCCATGCCCTGTGGCCTTATCCTTACCGAACTGGTTTGCAACGCTCTTCGTCATGCTTTCTCGGACGCGAAGAAGGCTCACATAAGCATCAAAGGGAATCGTGATAAGCGCGAAATGGTGGAGCTCACGGTCTCCGACAACGGAAAAGGATTTCCGAGGAGTTTATTCAGCAAAAAACGCTCTTTGGGATTCCAACTGGTGCATCTACTTGTAGAGCAACTCAATGGATCGGTTTGTTGCTATGGAGAAGAGGGCACAACCTTTTTCATTAGCTTCCCCGAGATAAAGGATTCAAGCTTGGTCTCGGCCGGCAAAGGCGGAGAGATTACCTCCGCACGCTGATATACTATCGATCCTCGCCATCGGGAAAATCCTGAGGAAGCGGCGCAGGTATGAGAAAACTACTTTCAATCGAATAGAAACAGCCTTCCCGAGCAGATTGAAGCATCTTGAGCATAACCTCGAGAGAGTGATATGCCATTTCACCGCTGGCCCGAGCTCTCCTTCCCCCTTTGATCGCATAGACCATATCCACAAGGCCGATCCCCCGGCTGTTTTTTTCATGAGAGGTAGAGGTATAACGGTGCAGAATCGGTACCTCGATCCAATCGGAGAAATGGTCTGGTCTGGGAAAGCCATACCATCGATACTCTTTTTTTGTCCGTAAAAGCACAGGGCCGCCAAAGATGTTAGGACCATCAAGAGGATCGGGGTCATTGATGGAAATCGTTCCCTCTGTACCGTAGATTTCGATTCTTGGCATTTCGGAATCCCAGACATCGAAGCTGGTAATGATACTTGCCACAGCACCGCTATGAAACTCGAGGTTGCCAATAACGTGCGTATCCACTTCCACATCGATCTTTTCCCCCTTACAGGGGCCACCAAGAACCTCTCTCGTGTTCGACGCCCTGTTCGCCATGGCGCTACATCGTTTTACCGGTCCGATCAGGGAAAGAAGGGCAGTCAGGTAATAGGGACCGATATCGAGAAGGGGCCCCGCCCCCTCTTTAAAATAGAAAAAAGGACTATTGTGGAAGGTGTCGACACCATGATAGACACAGTATGCCCCGGCTCCGACAACCCTTCCGATTCTTCCTTCGTCTATCACCTTTCTACAAGTCTGCAAGCGTCCTCCCAGAAAGGTATCCGGTGCACAGCCCACATAGAGGCCCTTTTCTGCGGCGAGGGAAATAATGGTACGCCCCTCCTCGAGGGTGGCGGCAAGAGGCTTTTCTGAATAGATATGCTTCCCGGCACGCAGGGCGGCAATATTATACTGAGCATGAACAGAAGGAGGGGTTAGGTTTAAAACGATATCGACATCGGGATCATCGATCACCTCTTGCCCACAGGCGTATGCCCGGGGTATACCGAATTGATCGGCAAAGGCCTGCGCCTTTTCCCATCCTCGGCTGGCACAGGCTATCAGATGCACAACATCAAATTGTTTCAGATTGGCAATATACTTATCGCTGATATCACCGATACCGATAACTCCGACATTAAAAGATTTCATGCGCTTTGCTCCCAAGAATATCGAGATATGTTCACTTGATTCTAGCGTAAAACAGTGTCGGTGTACATTTTTTTTGCGGCTCATTTTATCTACTGGAAGATAATCTTGATTATGGAGGAGGTTGCCATGGGACAGCACACTCAAGCAGCCCCGAGGAAGCAAATCTGAACGGAATTGTAAGAGACACCGCGGCCGGGAACCTCTGGGCACGCCTGCCGGCGGGGATGGCTCTCCAACGGAATAAGCTAGTTGCCGTTATCCATCTTCGGAGATTATCTTCATCCGAGCCGGCTGAAACGCCTTATTGCAAGAATACGTTGGCTATATGGCTATAGAGCCCCGATCGTGGCGACCATAACCGCCTTGATGGTGTGCATTCTGTTCTCAGCTTCGTCAAAGACCACCGAGTGCTTGCTGCGAAACACCTCATTGGTGACCTCCATCTCGGCAAGACCAAATTTAGTGTGAATCTCTTTCCCGATACTGGTTTCGAGGTCATGAAAAGAAGGAAGGCAATGCATAAAAAGGGTGTCGGGGTTGCCTGTCGATTTCATCATCTTCATATCGACCTGATAGGGCTTCAGCAGTTTGATCCGCTCGGCGAACTGGGCCTCCTCACCCATGGAAACCCATACATCGGTGTATATGACATCCGCATCTTTTACACCTTCGGCGATATTGTCGGTCATGGAGATAACGGCACCGGTCTCTTTCGCAACCGAAGCGGCATAATCAACCATCTCACCAGAAGGGTGGAGTTCCTTTGGAGCAACGGCGACAAAGGTCATTCCCATTTTCGCCGAAGCAAGCATAAGGCTGTTGCCCATGTTATTACGGGCATCACCTACGAAAACAAGCTTCACCTTTGAAAGGGGCTTGTCAACATGTTCCATAATGGTCATAAAATCGGCAAGAATCTGCGTTGGATGATAGAGGTCCGTCAAACCGTTCCATACCGGAACTCCGGAGTATCTAGCAAGGAGCTCAACAGTCTCTTGCTTAAAGCCCCGGAACTCAATACCGTCGTAGAAACGGCCAAGCACGAGAGCGGTATCCTCGATCGATTCCTTCTTTCCCATCTGGCTATTGGTGAGAAAGGTCACCTGGGCACCTTCGTCGAAGGCGGCAACTTCAAAGGCACAACGGGTACGAGTAGAGGCCTTCTCAAAAAGCAGAACGATATTCTTTCCGACAAGCAGGTTTCCCCGAATTCCTGAACGTTTCTTACGTTTTAGATCAACAGAAAGGTCGAGAAGATAGCGAATCTCCTCAGGTGTGTAGTCCTTCAAGGTCAGTAAGCTTCTTCCTTTCAAATTTACAGGCATGGGTTCCTCCTTATCTCGTGCCTTCTCAAATCGCTTCACGCTGAAGCGGCATGCTCATACAGCGGGGACCGCCTCGGCCCCGAACAAGCTCCGATCCCTCTATCTCGACCACCTCGATGCCTGCAGCACGAAGCGTATCGTTTGAGGCGACGTTTCGATCATAGGTAACGACGACTCCCGGCTCAAGGGCCAGGGTGTTGGTACTATCGTTCCACTGTTCACGAGCGGCGGTCAAATCATCGCCACCACCACTTTCAATCAAACGGATCGCAGGAAGCTTGAGAGATTCTTTCAGGCTCTTCTCTAGACTGTCAAGAGGGGAGATGCTAATTCCTCCTCTTTTTGTCGGCTTAAGGCGAAAGAGTGCAATCTTTTCCCGAATATCGGGAAAAATGGTAAATGTGTCCCGATCTACCATGGTGATGACGGTATCAAGGTGCATAAAAGCACGAACAAAGGGGATCTGTATTACCAAGACCTCTTGTATCCCGGAGGGACCGGAGAAAAGCCGCTCGGCAAGCCGCTCTATCCCTTCGGTCCCTGTTCTCGCGCTGCACCCCACCGCGACAACTTCGGGAGAGAGCATCAAAATATCTCCCCCTTCAATACTATCCAGATCAGAAGGCTTATACCAGAGCGGAATCTGTCCCTCACCCTGAGGATCGGCGAACAGAGGGTGATAATCATGAAGATATTGAAGTATCAGCGATTCCCGGTTTCTTGCCGGAGTCTTCATTGCACTGACGACAAGTCCCGAATCGATGACAGCGCCGGGGTCCCGTGTAAAGTAAAGGTTTGTAAGGGGGTTGATGTAGAAAGGGTAAGCCTCCCGAATATAGCTCGAGAGACGCGACTGACCGGCTAAACGGTCGATCTCTTTTTTCTCTAAACCGGAGATGAAGACCTCTGCCAGCCGCTCTGCCTCCATGCCGCGCAGATAATCTCGAATGGACTCTTTTAGCAGGGTCGATCCGATTCGGCAAGCAGAGAGCACATCGTCGATCATGACACGACAGACTGCTTCCTCCCTCAGGATATCGGCAAGGAGATCGTGATAGTAGTAGACCTTACATCCTCGTTTTGAAAGTGTCTCGGCAAAAAGATCGTGCTCTTCCCTGATCTTCTTCAACCACGGAATATCTTCAAAGAGCATCTCTTCTAGGTATCTTGGGGTAAGCCGCTCCAGCTCCCGGCCGGGGCGATGTACAAGAACAGACTGCAACGTTCCTATTTCATTGGTCACATTGATCATGAGAAGGTATGGTATACACTTTTTCAAAATGACGCAACGTATAATAACTATTGCAGTAGTAATAAGAATTTTCTCCTATTGGCAGATTTCGTTCTTTTTTACACGATATTTATTTATCGATACTTGTCCTTCCGATCATTACACGATACTATATATACAGTTTTTAGATATTTTTTTATCGATTACAGGAGGTAACCATGTCTATCGAAAGCAAACTCAAGCGGGAAACACATAAAGCACAGCCGATCGGCGATGAAGCAATGCTTAACGACAGTATTCGGAAGGTAGCTGCGGCACAAGCCCGCTATGCCCGGTACAATCAACAGCAGGTGGACGCCATCTTCCGAGCCGCTGCCATGGCGGCGGCCGGGGCAAGAATCGAATTGGCGAAGCTTGCCGCCCAGGAAACAGGAATGGGAGTCGCCGAGGATAAGGTGATCAAAAATCACTTTGCATCGGAATATATCTACAATAAGTATAAGGACATGAAGAGCTGTGGGATCATAGAGGAGGACCTTACCTTCGGGGTTGCAAAAATTGCCGAACCACTTGGTGTTATTGCCGGTGTAGTGCCTACAACGAACCCGACAAGTACAACCATTTTTAAGGCCCTCCTTGCCCTTAAAACACGAAACGGTATCATCTTCAGTCCCCATCCCCGGGCAAAGGTGTGTACCATAGAGGCCGCCAGGATCGTTCTTGAAGCAGCGGTGGCTGCAGGGGCACCGAAAGATATCATCGGCTGGATCGAAGACCCCTCGGTCGAACTGAGCAGGCAACTGATGGAACACCCGTCTATCAGCCTTATCCTCGCAACAGGAGGCCCAGGCATGGTAAAGGCGGCATATTCGAGCGGAACTCCAGCCATAGGTGTCGGAGCCGGCAACACTCCGGCACTGATAGACGAGAGTGCAGATGTCAAAATGGCGGTGAGTTCCATTTTGATGAGCAAAACCTTCGACAACGGCATGATCTGCGCCAGTGAACAGTCCGTTGTGGTTGTCGAGAAAATCTACCGAGAGGTAAAAAGCGAGCTGGTATGCCGCGGGGCTTACATTCTCAACAAAGAGGAAAAGGAAAAGGTTGGTCGGCTGATGTTCGGCGAAGGAAAACTCTCTCCCAAAGTAGTCGGCCAAAAAGCCTCGACCATTGCCGGGATGGCGGGTTTTACGGTTCCCGAATCCACTAAAGTGCTGGTTGCCGAAGTCGAAGCAGTGGGAAGCAAGGAGCCGCTGAGCGCTGAAAAGCTAAGCCCGGTTCTGGCCCTCTACAAGCGAAAAGAGTTTTCACAGGCCTTGGAAACAGCCGCAGCTTTGGTCACCTTCGGAGGGCTTGGTCATACCAGTGTGCTTTACACCAACCCCGCACACAGAGAACGAATCGAACGATTCGGGGCAACCATGAAAACGGGAAGGACCCTGGTCAACATGCCGGCGAGTCAGGGAGCCATTGGCGATATCTACAATTTTTCACTGGAGCCGAGCCTTACCCTTGGCTGCGGGAGTTGGGGAGGCAATTCCGTAAGTAAAAATGTCGGACCGGAACAATTACTCAACTATAAAACCATTGCGGCAAGGAGGGAAAACATGTTGTGGTTTCGTGCCCCAAAAAAGGTTTTTTTCAAAAGAGGTTCGCTTCCCGTTGCCCTCGAAGAACTTGAAGGAAAAAAGAAGGCCTTCATCGTCACCGATCGCTTTCTTTTCGACTCGGGAATGACCAAGGTACTTACCGACCGCTTGGAAAAGATGGGCATCAAAACGGAAATTTTCAGCGAGGTACAGGCCGATCCCACCCTCTCCAACGCCCGAACGGGTGTCAGGCGGATGGATGCCTTTCAACCGGATCTGATCATTGCCTTTGGCGGCGGAAGCCCCATGGACGCCGCTAAAATCATGTGGGTTCTCTATGAACACCCGGAGGTGCACTTTCAGGATCTTGCAGCACGTTTTATGGATATCCGCAAACGGGTGTACCGCTTTCCCGAGATGGGCCAAAAGGCGAGCCTCATCGCAATTCCCACCACCAGTGGAACGGGAAGTGAGGTAACCCCCTTTGCGGTCATTACCGACGATGAAACAGGCATCAAGTATCCCATTGCCGACTATGCCCTTACCCCCGACATGGCAATCTGCGATGCGGAGCTTGCCGCCCAGATGCCCGCAAGGCTGACAGCATACTCCGGTATCGATGCGGTAACCCATGGGCTCGAGGCAATTGCAAGCATGCTTGCCACTGAATATACAACTCCTCTGGCTATGGAATCCATACGCCTTCTCTTTGAATACCTGCCCAGGGCCTATCGATTCGGTGCGGCCGATATGGAGGCACGGGAAAAAGTTCACCACGCCTCCAATATGGCGGGAATGGCTTTTGCAAATGCCTTTCTCGGGGTTTGCCATTCCATGGCCCATAAGCTCGGCAGCTTTTTCCACCTCCCCCACGGGCTGGCAAACGCGCTCCTTATCAACCAGGTAGTGCGTTTCAACGCTTCGGAAGCTCCGGCAAAGCAAGGTACCTTTCCCCAGTACACTCATCCCCAAGCGGCAGAGCGCTACGCCAGGCTCGCCGATTATCTCGGTCTCGGTCTCGGTGGAGGGACAATGGAGGAAAAGGTCGATACACTGCTTGATGCGATCACAAAACTAAAAGCGGATCTGGATATTCCGAAAAGCATTGCCGAAGCGGGTATCCGGGAAGAAGCCTTTACGAAGGAGCTGGATGCCATGGCAGAGGCGGCCTTCGACGATCAGTGCACCGGGGCAAATCCCCGTTACCCGCTCATCAGTGAGATCAAAGATCTCTATCTGGCTGCTTTTTCAGGGAAATCAGTGACAACAGCATACATAACAAAAGCATAAAAGACGGCAGGGCCGGCCGAGGGCATACACTTCGGTCGGCCTTTTTCATTTTCGCTCATGCAGATCAGAAAGCAGTCATGGACAATGGCTCCCCAAAGGGCTCAGCACTCGCTATGGCCGCAGCTGTGACACTTCTTGCAGCCCTCGATAAACATAAAGGTAGCATTTCCACAGACCGGACAGATGTCGGCATGGAGTGCATCGAAGGAAAAGGCGAACTGCTTTGCAGCCTCCTCTTCTTCCTCGTCGGGTAGTACCGGATAGCTGCTTTCGCCGAAGACCGTACCAATATGTTCTTCCAAGGCCTGGGCCACCGCATCGGGAAGGCTCATCACCCGGTTCTTTCCAAAACCACGCTGGCGGCCGCTGCCGATACTTCGCAACTGGGCAATCACGGCCTTCGCCCGCTCGACAGGTCCCAGAGGGCTGGGCATGCGCAGAATGAGACTAATGAGCCGCCCCAAACCTTCGGCATCGGCAGCAACGTCCGATCCTACCTTTGCAACGTTGATAAAGACCTCGAAAGGCTCTTCCATGCTGGCACCGTCGGCATTAACGGTGATATATGCGGTTCCGATTGGAGTATGTTTACGGTAAGTAACCCCATGAAGCATTGTGGGACGAACCCTCGGCTTGATCTGCTTCACCTCGACCGGGTTTTCCTTCTTTTCTTCCTCTTTCTTCAGGTTCAATACCTGTTCGTCTCTGCTGCCGTCACGATAGATGGTACCGCCCTTGCAGCCGAGATCGTACATCAGTTCATAGAGCTGCTTTGTCTGCTCTACAGAATACTGATTGGGAACGTTACAGGTTTTACTGATACTTGAATCAACCCAGCGCTGTATGGATGCCTGAACCTTGACGTGCTCTTCCGGAGAAAGGTCCATGGCCGAGACAAAATAGTCGGGAAGCTGCTCCGCTTCGGGATTGGCCTTTCGCCACTCGTCGTAGACGCCTACCCGCTCGATATTGCTTCCCATCCGTCCACGGCGCTCCCATTCCCAGAAATAATAGGGTTCGATTCCTGTGGAAGTTCCCACCATTGTTCCTGTCGTTCCGGTAGGAGCCTGGGTCAGAAGGGTAACGTTTCGAATACCATTCTCGGCGATCTTTCTTCGAATCTCCTCGGGCATCCCTTTCATGAAGCCGCTTTCAAGAAATGGTTCGGCCTCGAACTTGGGGAAGCTCCCCTTCTCTTTGGCAGTATCACTGCTGGAACGGTATGCCTCAACAGCTATAAAGCGGTACAGTTTATCAAGAAAAGCCTCGGATTCCTTACTACCATAGCGAATCTTCAGCTTGATCATCAATTCCGCAAGCCCCATTGTGCCGAGCCCCACACGCCGTTCCGAAAGCTGCTGCTCTTTGTTTGCCTCAAAAAAGTAGGGAGTATTGTCGATTACATCATCGAGAAAACGGACGGCATAGCGAACGGTGCGGCCGAGGTTATCCCAATCCACATCGTTGCCGTTTGCAAAGCGCGATAGATTGACCGCCCCGAGATTGCAGACACCCCAACTCGGCAGTCCCTGCTCCCCGCAAGGATTGGTACACTGGATCCTTGCGTAATAACCGGAATTACTCATGGCATTGTAGCGGTCGACGAAAAAGATCCCAGGCTCGGCGCTTGCCCAGGCGCTTTCGATAATGGAATTCCAGATCTCCCGAGCCTTCACCTTACGATAGACATTAACAGGCTTACCTGCGGCCTTCCAGGCCACGAAGTCGCCGTCCCACTCCTTATCATAACCGGGATAATTGGTATCGGGAAACACCAGTTCCCAATCAAGGTCCTCTTTGACGGCCTTCATAAAATCGTCGGTAATACCGACGCTGATATTCGCATTGGTGATCTGCCCCATCTGTCGTTTACTCGAAATAAACTCGAGAATATCGGGATGCCAAACATTGAGGATAAGCATCAGGGCACCCCTACGGCTGCCCCCCTGCTCGATCAAACCGGTAACAAAGCTATAGAGGGCCCCCCAACTCACGGATCCGGAAGAACGGCCGTTTACCCCTTTCACATATGCATGATGGGGCCTCAGCGAGGTCAGATTAATACCGACTCCACCGCCCCGGCTCATGATCTCGGTCATATGGCCCAGGGTTTTGATGATCCCGCCCCGACTATCTTCGGGACTGGGAATAACGTAGCAGTTGTAATAGGTAAGATTCTGATCGGTTCCCGCTCCTGTCAGGATACGTCCGCCGGGCACAAAACGCCAATCTTCAAGGAGCCAGCGAAAGCGTTCCGTCCACTCTTCCCGCTTCTCTTTGGTCTCCTCCATGGCAATACCGGAGGCCACTCGCTTTATCATCTGAGCAGGGGTTGTTTCAAGGGGCTTATCTACATGCTCAAGGCTCCGCTCGACCTCTTCGCCTGTATCAAGTTTGACGATAACGGTGCCGTTTTCCATTGCAGTGACGGAACCGATCTCCCGCTGACCGGTTTGGGGATTGCTAACGACGACAACAATATCCCCCACTTTCAGTGATTTCTTCGATCCGTCCTTCAATGCATATCGATCAAGAAAGATTTTTCTTCCCAGATCGTTGAGAGCATTCTTCTGTAACGACACCATTGTCCTCCCAGTTATAGTTTCGCTTAAGAGCGCCTGTCCGCCGGTGGAACACCACCCCACTCCACCGGACAGGCATTCATGAATTCAAACAGCACTAAGGTTAACGAAAAGGCGAAGGATATTCAACGAAAAAAATCTCCAATTGCCGTTTCTTAGCTCTTCTTTCCATTGCGTCTAAAGATAGCACCAATCCCACCGAAAAAAGAGTCTCTTTTCGGCCGATGTTGTCGTCCACCCTCGGCATCCTTCGTCTCGGGCACGAGAGCTTCCCTGGAAAAGAAGTGCTCATGGCTGAAATCAAAGACAAGGTAGGATACATCTCCGTCGCGATTATAGACGGGATGAACGGTGATCTGTTCTTTTTCCTTCTCAAGGTAAACATCAACGGCCGCATGGCTGTTTGCAGCCTTGGACAAAATCGATTGGGTAACAATATCCGCAGAGAGATTCTCTACAAAATCGCTTAGCAATTCGGAACGACTTGCCTTCTTTTTTTCCACATAGCCTTTGCTGATGTACTGAATACGGCCGAGAATATCCGTGATAAGGATAGGTTGGTTCATGTTGCCGACAAGAAAACCGATGAGAGAAGACTGGGCTCCGATCCTGAGCACAAGTTTACGGTTGAGTTCGTTGAGCCTGGTGTAGAGACGGCTGATCTGCCGTCCCAGGCGCCCAAGTTTTCTCAAGCTCACTTCCGGTTTGTAATCATCGGAACCGGTATGTTCGATCATCTTTTCGATTTCACGACTCACATTGCGACTTCGCATCAGTGCTGCACCGTAGAAAAGTGCAAGGATTGTAGCCACAACCACGGCAATAAACAGAAAACGCTCCGCCGTCAGTTTAAAACCAAGCTGGGAGGCAAGCTCGGGATGAAGGAAAAACCGATATCCGATTACTCCGAGGACAAGAACGGTCAAAACCGTTAAAAATCCGAGAAGAAGAATGTCCCGCTTCGATACAATGATCATATCAGCTCCTAATACTCTTTAACCGCTTCTATATCCTCATTTTTTCCGACTACCAGCAAAACATCCTGCTCGAGGAGTACCGTTTCGCTGTCCGGGAATATCACCTCTTCATTTTTCAGGGGATTACCTACTTCATCCACCGAAAGTGTGGTCCGTTTTATGGCGATAACGTTGATGGAGAAGCGTTTGCGAAGATCGAGTCGAACCAGGGTACTGTTGACGAAACTGCGGGGAACATAGACCTCGGCAAAGCTGATGGAACTGCTTATGGGGATTCGATCAAGGACATGGGGAGCAATAAGTCGCTGGGCAATCCTTCTTCCTTCATCGACTTCAAGGTTGATCACCTCGTCGGCCCCTACCTGCCGGAGAACCTCGGCATGAATCTCACTGATGGCCCTGGCCACAATATAGGGGACCCCGCTGCGTTTGAGTATGGCGGTGGTAAGAATCCCCGATTCAACGGCGTCGCCTATTGCCACGATGGCGACATCCACCTCTTCGAGGCTAAGAGCGGAGAGCCCCTCCTCATCGGTGGCATCCACCAAAACAGCCTGTGTTACGGCATCTTTCACCGCCTCCACCTGCTTAGGCTGATTATCAACGGCGATAACCTTTCCTCCCCGAGCCGAAAGCTCAAGAGAAACCTGGCGACCAAAGGTACCAAGTCCGATTACCGCAAAAACACGCTCTCGTGCCATATTTCCTCCCTCTCGTCACACATCACGTAGAAATATTACCCGTAGGATAGGCAACCGGGGACCGTTTCCCCTGCCTGGAAACGGCGGCAAGAATCGTCAAGGGACCGAGACGCCCCATAAACATCAAAGAAATGATTACCCATTTCCCCATACTACTTAGCCCTGCGGTGATTCCCGTCGAAAGACCGACGGTTCCAAAAGCGGAAACCGCCTCGAAAAGAATCCTATCCAGCGGAGCACGTTCGCTGGCGGAAAGCAGGATAGTCCCCCCGAAAACAGCAGAAACTCCAAAAAGGAGCACAAGAAAGGCGCTGTTGACCTGCTCCGGTTCGATGGAACGACGCATGATCGTCGCCTGCCCCCCTCCGCGAAGCACCGAACGAATATAAGCCCACACAATTGCAATATTGTTTATTTTCACACCGCCAGCCGTACTTCCCGAAGCAGCCCCGATAAACATAAACACGATCATAACTAAAAGGGTGGGGCTCTTCAGAGAATCAAAGGGGATGGTATTAAAACCGGCTGTACGCAGGGTTACCGACTGAAAAAAAGCAGAGAGATACTGTTGAGCAAGGGGAAGCTGCGCAAGGGCTCCTGTGTGCTCCAGACCATAAACAAGGTAGGTGCCGGAAAGCAGAAGAACGGCCGTTCCCACGAGAACCAGTCGACTATTCAAACTAATAGAACCTATTCCCGGCCGCCGTCTGCGAAAAAGCGCAACGATACGGACAGAAAAAAAATGTCGGAGATCGCTAATCACCGCAAAACTGATTCCGCCGATGATAATAAGCGCCGCCACCACAAGGTTTACCGAAAGCATGCCGCGAAATTGCTCGAGGCTGTCGGAAAAAAGGGCGAATCCCGCATTACAGAAGGCGGATACGGCATGAAAAACTGCAAGAAACAGGGCACTCTCAGAACCTCCGCCAGCTGCTCCCTTCATGGGAAAATAGAGCAAAAGGGCGCCGGCCGCCTCTAAAAAAAAGCTGGAAAAGATGATTGTTCGTAGATTCTTGGCAAGATTGGTCATATCTTTTTCGCTGAGCATATAGCTGATCAACAGCTTTTCTTCCAAGCTCACCTGACGACGAAAAAGGAAGATGGTAAAGTAGCTGATGATCATGATCGAGAGGCCGCCGATCTGAATCAGAATAAGGATACCGAGATGCCCCCAAAAGGTAAAAACCGTGGCGGTGTCCACCACAATCAGTCCGGTAACGCAAACGGCACTGGTAGAGGTAAAAAGTGCATCAAGAAAGCCGAGCCCCCCCGGCGAAATGGTAGTGAAGGGGGCCATAAGATAAAGTGCCCCGGTCAGAATCACCAACAGAAAGCTAAACAGGATAGTCTGGGCAGGATGAACAGAGATGCTTTCTACAAAGGTATTCAGGCGCATGATTCTGCTGAAGGTCTTTAAAAGAATAAAAATATTCCTCACGATGACAACACCGAGACTTAAGCCCATGAGATCATCGGGCGACCTACCGACATAGATAAGCTTGTTATAGACAAAGAGTACGACAAAAGCGAGAACAAAGAGAAGAGAAAGGATGTTTCGCCGAAAATAGAGCCACCTCAGCTTTGCCTCGGCAAAATCACGATACACCTCGAAAAGCAGCAGGAAAAGAACAATAAAATCAAGAATATTCGAATAAAAGGCAAAATCGGCAGCAAGGCTGCTCTGTTCTATAAAAAGAGTTATGACGCTCAAAATAAGGGTGACGACGACTAGAACATTGGAGCGAAGCTTTTTCACATTGATACCTCAAAGCCAAGGCCAGGTTCCCCGGTTGGGTAGAGTAGTCCATTTTTCACCTGCACCGCAGAAGCCGTGGTATCGTTGGTGAAGTCGAAATAGCCATCCAGATCGGCGTAGCGAACATCGGGCTGGGCGAGAGCGAAATGGAGCCCAGCAGCCACACCGAGGCCTGCCTCATCCATACAGCCGACCATGATCTCCTGTCCGGCTGCCCGGGCGATAGCGGCAATGCGCTCGGCTGGACGGATACCGCCTGTTTTCATGAGCTTGATGTTAAGCATATCCACCAATTTTTTACGGGCAAGATGAAAAGCATCGGAAAGCTTCAACAAACTTTCATCGGCCATGACAGGAACCACCCCGCGACCACCGGCACGAACATCTCCGAGAAGCGAAGGAGAGGCCGCCGGTGTCGGCTGTTCGATCGCCTCCAGTTTTGCTAAGGCGGTTTCTTCGATAAAACGCTGGGCCTCTTCAACGCTATAACCTTGATTCGCATCAAAGCGCAGGCCGACTCCCGGCCCCAGAAGTTCCCGAAGGCGGCGCACCTTGCGAATGTCCTCTTCCAGATTGAGCCCTCCCTTCAGTTTAATCGCGGAAAAGCCCTTGGCGATCCAGCGACGAGTTTCTTCGAGGGTCTCTTCGAGGGGCATGATACCAACGGTGACGCTGGTTTTTATGCTGCTGCGGCAAGCGCCCAGTAGCTGAAAGAGGGGAAGATGGGCTTTTTTACCAAGCAGATCGAAAAGGGCCATGTCTACGGCCGCCCTGGCCGTCGGCTCCTTGGGTAAGACCTTTCCAAGCTTTTCGATAAGCATTCCCATCTTCAGAGGATCGCTGCCACGCAGCAGCGGCTCTGCCGTTTCACGAAGGGCCGGTAAAATCGTCGTTTCGTTTTCGCCCGTTACCATTTCATCGGGAGCCGCAACCCCGCAACCGGTAAGCCCCGTATCGGTTACAATACGAAAAAAGACATTCACCGTCTCATCAAGAGTGCTGTAGGCAATGGTAAAGGGGGCCCGAAGTTTAAGGGTCACCGGCCACACCTCACAGCGAAGAATTTTCATACGATTCGGCCCTTAAAAAGGTCAACCAAGGCATCGAGCTTCTGAAGTAGGGGATCGGCCGTCGGCAATCCCGTAGCCGCGGCGATCTCTTCACATATAGAGGGAACCGCCTCCGGTTCAAGCCCCTCATGGTTGATGGTGATGGCCACAACGGGACATCCCGAAAGCATTTCGATCGCCTGAATTTGGGTTTCAAGAGAATGCAAGGGGTAGCCGGGCAGCCCATCATACTCCTTGCGGGCGGGAGCATGCTGCAGCACCACGGCCTGAGGTCTACCTGCAGCAAGGATTTCAAAACCACCAGGATAAATCGGATTCATCAAACTCCCCTGCCCTTCGATAACCATGGCCCTGGGATGTTCGGCATCCCAGGCAGAAAGAATGGCATGTTCGATTTCTCCGGCAACAAAGTCATTGATAAGGCTATCCATAATGAGTGAATAACGAGCCCCCTGGAGCCAAGCCGTTTGGCCGGTTCCTATGAAGGCGGTATCGATATCCGCAGCATCCAAGGCGTCTTTCACCTTCCATGCCGTGGTTCGCTTTCCCACCGCAGAGTCCGTTCCTAGCAGAGCAATCCGATAGCTCTCAACCTCGGATATACGACCGGTAAAGGGATGCAGGTATTTCCGTTCGGGGGTCTTTCGAATATCCCGGAGTGTAACCCCGTTTTTCTTCGCAAGAGCCGCGATTTCGGGATCATCCGACAAAAAGCTGTGGAGTCCGGAATCAACGCAGAGCCCGGCCGAGACAGCCTCAAGTACCGCTGCTCTTGCACTCTCGGAAAGGGCACCCCCATCGGGAGCGAGGCCAATCACAAAATGGGTGAGGGGTGTTCCGCTTTTTTCTGCCGCTTCCCGTGCATGGGAAAGCCTTTCATAGATTGGAATGCCGTTTGCCTTCCGATCGAGTATCAAGCCGGCATCACGTCCGGCATAGCGGCTATCAAGGAGAGCGACTACCTTGTAGCGCTTGGTAAAACGAACTAAACCATGGGCCGTTTTACCGTAAGGGGTATTAAAAAAGCCTTCGCAATAAACAACGGCATTGCCGTCGAAACCGCTTTTTTCAGCCATATATCCTCCTTAACAGGATACGACATATTGTAGCGTGAAGCCGGGGCTGATTCAACGGAGAAAAGCGCAACGGAAAACGAGTATGAAGAAAAATTGCCCTTATTTCGCAAATATATTATTTTGTTTATATAGGAGGATAACATAGATGAAACAGAATATAGGAACCATTGACCGGCTCATACGGATCGCTCTTGCGATCATTGCGGCGATTTTGCTCTTCACAGGACAGATTAACGGCCCATTAGCCGTAATTATTGGAGTTCTCGGGGTGATATTCCTTGCTACCGGGATTTTTGCCTTCTGTCCACTCTACATCCCTCTCGGCATATCGACAAAAGGGAAAAAAAGTAAGTAGTGTCCGGAATCCTGGTGGTTTTGTGCCGTTTTCCCCGGAGAAATCCTTTCGTTTCCTGGTTTACTTGATCTTTTGTACCTGTACTCTTGTAATTGATGGGAAGAAAAAGAATTGGGATGCTTTGACCACCAGGATTCGAAACACTACAAAAAGAGTAAGCGGGAAAGAACGTCATCGGCAAGCGGGCAGAAGCACCTTATAATAGACATTCATGCTTTCCAGTCCACCGCCGATGAAGGTATTGTTCGGTAGAGTCCCGGCATAGTGATAGCCCCCTTTGAGGAAAGTTGCATTCATGCCGAGGCTCTTCAGCCTGGCGATGGTGTAGGCTACCGGTATCTTTTTCTCCACTGTTTCCTGTTCCATGCGTCCGAGGAGAAAAAGAGCAAGGCCTGCCCCCCTGGCTTCGGGAAGTACTGCGAAATCGGTCATTTCTACACAACGGGAAAAAGCGTGATATTCGACCGAGGCAAGAGCGATCAGCCTCCTGTCTTCTCTATCTCTAATACCCAAATACTTGACATGGCTTTCCATAGTCTTCTTCAGATATGCGGGGCTATCAATTGGAAACGGGTAACGGTCAAAGACCCGACCGTACAGTTCCGCCATCTCCGGAATATCATCGGGAACACAATGGAACCATCGAAACCGTCCAGCGAGAGGAGGAAACGATACCTGTTCCACCTGTGCAAGCAGGCTTTGGAAGGATCTCATTTCTTCTCTATCGACTTGTCTACGTTGCGACATCCCTCTCCCCTTCCCTTCTTCACCATAGTAGGCAAGAAAGGCGACATCGTCCTGACCTCGAAAAAGCCGCGGGACGGTTGATTCCATGCAAAAGCCGGCCAGCAGGAAGGGAACAACCCGTTTCATGGGAACCTTGGCAAATATTTTTGAATAACCACGTTCACGATAGAGAATCAGAAGTGAAGCTATAAGCCGTTCATCCTTTTGCATGGCTATCGTGGCGGAGGCCTCGTCGGCCAAGGCCATGAGATAGATACGATCTCCGTCGGGGCCGTGTTGGATCAGAGCCCCCTCAAGCTGCTGCATAACATCATTCATTGCGTCGACCGATCCTTTCATTATCTTCAGGGGTAAGGGAATAGGTTTCGTCCCATTCAGAGAGAAGCTTTTCGATACCGATGGCGTTTCGCTCTTCGGCATCGGCAAATTTCAATTGAAGGGTGCACTCTTCACACGTACCGTCACAGCCTGGGTTGTGATATTGCTCGGGCTCACGATAGGTAGTAATAACACCCTCATAGTTACGAAGCACGACCTTGTTGGGGGACCAGCTCAAAAGATAGTTCGGCATGATCGGGATCTTTCCCCCGCCTCCCGGGGCATCGATCACATAGGTGGGAACGGAAAAACCGGAGGTATGTCCGATCAGACTTTCGAGAATTTCAATCCCCTTTCCCACCGGGGTCCGAAAGTGGGTAAGCCCTTCGGAGAGATCGCACTGATACAGATAGTAGGGTCTGACTCTGGAATAAACCAGCTTCTGCACAAGGGTTTTCATGAGTCTGGGGCAATCGTTCACCCCGGCAAGCAGTACCGATTGGTTTCCCAGAGGAATCCCTGCATCGGCAAGCTTTGCGAGGGCGGTCCTACTTGCATGTGTCAGCTCTCTAGGATGATTGAAATGGGTGTTAAGCCAGACCGGATGATGCTTCTTGAGCATCAAAACCAGATCATCGGTGACACGATAGGGTAAGACCACAGGCATGCGGCTCCCAATTCTAACAATTTCAACATGCTCGATCCTGCGTAGTTCAGTCAGAATCCAATCGAGATAGTCGTCGTCAAGCATAAGAGGATCGCCGCCGGAAAGCAGGACATCACGGACCGATGGAGTATTTCGAATATAATCAATACCCTTCCTGATCTGATTTTTATTTGGAATGGAATCGACATCACCTACTTTTCGCTTTCTGGTACAGTGGCGGCAATACATGGAACATATATTGCTGACATGGAAAAGAACCCGATCTGGATAACGGTGGGTTAGCCCCTCCACAGGACTATCCTTATCTTCATGAAGAGGATCTTCCCGTTCCCACTTCTGGACCACCAACTCCCTGGGATCGGCAAAGGATTGAAGGAAAATGGGATCGTTTTGGTAATCATCCTTCTCAATCAGGCTGAGGTAATAGGGAGTAATAGAAAGGGGAAATTGGGCTACCGTTGCCTCGAGTTCTTGCCGCTTATCTTTATCAAATTGTATTCCGGTAAGGGTCTCAAAGCTTGATATACTTCGTATTGAATGTTTCAACTGCCATCGCCAATCTCTCCATTTGGTAAAACCGGCTCCATTATCTATTTTTTCAGCTAGATCGCTCTGTTTCTTGGGGAATTTAATCATATTTGCTCCTTAGAGAGCAGTATATAGGAATAATATACGCAGGTCAATTATTTAGTACTGTAAGCAAATGGGAGAAAAAAAAGCGGGAAGAAAGCAGCCATTGGTGCTTTCTTCCCGCAAAACGATCAGAACAGTCCGGTAACCTTGCCGGTCTCGGTATCTACATCTATCCGGCGAAAGGCCGGGTCCGATGCAGTACCCGGTAAGAGCTTTATTCCGCCCGCAACGGGAACGATAAGTTCGGCTCCCTGATAGACAAGAACATCCGTAACGGGAAGGGTCCATCCCTTTGGCCGGCCTTTCAGTTCCGGATCGTGGGAGAGACTCAACTGGGTCTTCACCATACAGGTCCCCATGGAAGCGAGATTAGTATCATCCTGAATCCGGCGAAGCTTCGCATCCGCTTCCGGCGTATAGGAGACAGCCTCTGCACCGTAGATTTCTCGGGCAATGAGTTCTATCCGTTGCTTTTGAGGCATAGAGGTTTCATACAGGAACCGGAAGTCGCTCTTCTCTTCGCAAGCCTCGACAACCGCACCGGCAAGATCTTTGGCCCCTTCGCCCCCTAATTCCCAATGCCTGGAAAGAGCAACTCTGGCACCCGCTTCTTCGGCCGCTTTCCTAACCGCAGCAATCTCCTTTTCGCTATCCATATAAAAATGGTTGATGCAAACCACCGGTGTGATACCACTTTTTTTGACATTCTCAATATGGGCAATAAGATTCTCACATCCCTTCTCAACAAGCGCAACATTTTCACTGGTGTAGGCCTCATCAAGGGGCTTTCCCGGCGTAACCCTGGGGCCTCCGCCATGCATCTTTAAGGCTCTGATCGTGGCAACGATAACGGCGGCATCGGGCACGAAACCGCTGTAGCGGCACTTAAGATTCCAGAACTTCTCAAATCCAATATCCGCACCGAATCCACTCTCGGTTACATGGTATTCCGAAAGTTTCAAACCGATACGATCCGCAATAATGGAGGATTGCCCAATGGCAATGTTGGCAAAGGGGCCGGCATGAACAAGTACAGGCTGCCCTTCAATGGTCTGCATAAGGGTCGGATCCATCGCCTTCACCATGATGGCTGTCATGGCACCGTCCACTTCGAGGTCCGCGGCAGTAACAGGATTGCCTTTTCGGTCCCAAGCAATCTGCATACGGGCGATACGACTTCGAAGATCTTTTAAATCCCTGGCAACGGCAAGAATGGCCATCAATTCCGAAGAGACGGTAATCTGAAAACCGCTCTTCATCATAAAGCCGTCCATCTTGTCGCCAATTCCAATGATGATCTCCCTGAGCGCCTGGGCGGAAAAATCAATGGCCCATCCAATTGCGGGATTATAGGGATCGATATTAAGTCGCTTTAGCTTCTTTCTTTCTAAAACATCATCACCATAATTAAACTCATGCTGCATTCTGGCCGTCATTGCCACCATAGCAAGATTGTGTGCATTAGTGATGGTATCAATATCCCCGGTAAGGCCGAGACTGAATTCCGTCATCGGCACACAAAGGCTCAAACCGCCGCCGGCAGCCGATCCCTTGATATTAAAGGTGGGTCCACCGGAAGGCTGCCTGATTGCTCCCGAAACTTTTTTTCCGAGAAGACCAAGCCCTTCGACAAGCCCCATGGTCGTTGTGGTTTTCCCCTCCCCAAGGGGTGTCGGAGTTATAGCGGTAACATCGACATACTTCCCATTCGGCCTATCGACCAGACGAGAAAGAATCTTTCGGTAATCAAGTTTTCCCAGATAATGGCCGTAGGGAAGAAGCTCTTCGGTTAAGACCCCAAATTCTTCAGCCAGCTGCTGAATAGGTTTCATACTTTTTTCAGCTTCTGCGGCAATCTCCCAATCTTGCATAATAGTCGGATCAAGCTTTTTCGCCATAGTGCCTCCTTTTGATTCTCCACAAAGGGAGAACAAATAAATTGGTCGCTATACACCTGCTTTGGGTTTTGTAGTGTCAATTATGCAACAAAGTGAGACAAATGGCAACAAAAAAAGCAGAAAAAAGAATTTTACATCAAAAAAATACAAACTTTTTTACATTTTCAATAATTTACCAGTATTTTTTTACCGTATTCTCTAATTAAGCAAACCAGCAACGGCGGCACCTATCACCGGTGCATTATCAACAGAAAGGAATCGTACATAACGGCCATGTTTCTCGGTCAGCTCACGAAAAAGATAACATCGGGTTCGTTCGGCAAGGGCCCAGGTCTTATAAAAGGTGGTTCCGTCGGCAACAATGGCAACAGGAACAGTTGGATCTTTCCCTTCTCCGGTTTTCAACACAACCGCAGCCAAACTGATGGCGGCAAGCTTCGCGGCCCTGGCAACAATGGAATCAAACAAGAGGAAAAGATTCTTCCGATCTTCATCGTTTGAGGCCTTCTGAAAAAAAGGATGCTCACGATCCCGTGGTTCGTGAAGGTAACGATCCATCTCCACCGTAGTCATTGATTGCTTTGCCTGAAAATAGTCCGCAAGGGAAGCGGAAAAAAGCCCCTCTTTCGAAGCACGCACCGCAGCAGCAAGGCAAAGGGGGCCCAGATAGGCTCCGGATATCATCTTCTCAAAATGGAATAAGTCAGGTTTATCGGTGGAGGCAAAAAAATCACGGTCGATCTCGCCTCCGAGGAAACCAGCATATCCCCCGGTCTCCATGTTGATGGCCATATAGGCCCCGGGAGCAGGCGCCTTGAGGGTTCCAATAGCCTCGGTCCGTTCCAGATATGAACAATTGGTTCCCGTCCCGAAGATAAAACCGATATACCCTGAGTAACGCCCTTCTCCGCTTCTGGCCTTCCCCGCAAGCATTGTTGCAACGGTATCGTTAAGGACCGTAATCTGCTTCGGCGAAGTACCGTACCGTTTCAGCAACGCCCGGTTAAGGGACTCTCCGATGAGAGCGCCCTCTACCTCCGGCGCTTCAACTTCCTTGGTGAAACGAATGAGACGCCCGTCTCTATTGGGCAGAATTTCCGTGGGATAGGAAAAACAAAATCCGATGGTATCGGCATCGGCTACGGATGATTCCATCTTTTCGGCAATCTGCTCGAAAAAAGATTCCCGCCCGACAGGCCCCCCGGTTCCAGGCATCGCACTCTTCGAGAAATGCTCCATCACCGGCTCTCCATCGCTATTGAAGTGAAAGGTAGCCGAACGAAAATTTGTTCCACCCGCATCAAGGACGATTACGGGCTTCCCCTTCGGCACCTCACCCTCGGCGGCAACCCAGGCAGGGATCATGGCAAGGCTTGAGGATTCGCCCTGAAGCCCTCTTTCCATTTCAGTGAGAAATCCCGCAACCCCCTCTTCGAAAGAAACGCTCTCGGGAAGCAGTCCCTTCTCGGCAAGGAACCCGTCGATATCCTTCATCAGCTGTCTCCTTCCTCGAAGAAGCCATGATGGCTTGAGAAGGTCATGACTGCGGGAATAAGTGTCAGATTAATGATGTCCTGACGATCGATGTCAATTTCCGCTTCCCGGAGGTTGGTAAGTAAGTCCCGAACCTGCTCCCTCGTTCGAACCTGGGCCGTGATCACCATCAGCTCTCCGCGCTCGATTTTATCTCCGCGAAAGAAACCCGAAAAAAGATTCAATTCATCGGAAAGTGCTCCGGAAATATCCTGTCCGTCAAAAGTGGAAGCATGAGTGATCCCGATACTCTGAAGAGCAAGAAAAATATCCTCTTTCAAATCGGAATCGGCTACCTCAAGAATCATATAGTACATTTCATCCTCCTTGGGGAGCGTGATCTGAAGAACCCTTCGCTTCCCCGGACCTTCGCAAGGCGAAACGCGTCAGCAACGGTCCAACCACTTCGGTTATCACCGTGGTAAAAAGCAATATATTAATGATGGCACTAGCCATCCCAGCACCGGCCGAACCATATTCAGGCTTGGTGAACTCTTTATTAATCGACAAGGCAAGGGCAAGGGCTACTCCCACCTGAGGCAGAAGCGCCAGGCCGATATTATTACGAACATTCTTCGGTGCTTTGCCAAGTATCGCTCCCAGCGAAGCCCCTCCGATTTTACCACAGCTCCTCAGTCCGAAATAGGCCAATCCCATGATACCGATCTTGCTGATCGAACGGAGATCAAGATGAGCTCCTCCAAGGATAAAAAAAGCGGCAAGGAAGTAAGGACTTAAGTCGTCGATGATTGAACTACTCTTTTTTCCAAGCACCGGGAAACGATTAATCATCATGGCACCAAATACCATAACCGCCAGCAACTCGGAACACCCCAGCAGTTCACTTAGCCCCAGGAGCCCCAGAATCGTAGCGGCAAGTAACAGTCTGATCCAATCGGTGCTTCTACTCTTTTTCAATATACTACCGAACAGAAAAGCAGCGAAGACGCCAAGGGCCAGAGATTCTCCGATCGAGACGAGAGTGGAAAGGATAATCTTCGATACGTGAACCTGTCCACCGATGATGGACGCCTTAACAAAAGCGGACGCGATAACATAGATAATAAGCGCCATCGCGTCATCAATACCGACAACCGCCATGATGGTACTGGTAAGGGGCCCTTTGGCACCATACTGCTTAATAACGGCAACGGTGGCGGCCGGGGCCGTGGCAGAGGCAACGGCCCCCAACAAAAGCGCCGTCTCGGGGTTTCCAGGGAAAAGCAGCATAATACCAATGTAAACAAAGGCAAAGGCGGTCAGACATTCAAACAAAACAATAAAAAGGATCGTCTTTCCAAGTTTCTTGATCACGTCAATCCGAAGCTCCACACCGATGATAAAGGCAATAATGCCAAGAGCAATGGTGGAAACCGAGGAAAGGTGGTCAAGGACCGAGGAAGAGAGGAGCCGTAAGACCGACACACCAAGCATGACGCCGACCAATACGTATCCTGTTACTTCGGGAATTTTCAGCTTCCCTGTAACTCCTTTCATGACGAAGGCGGCAAGAAATATTGCCGACAGATAGAGAAATACGTTCAATTCCATAACAAACAATACCCGTCAGTTAAGAGGACGAAAGATTTTGATAACCTCTTCCGGTGTCGTAGCCGAGGATAGGGCCTTTCTTCTTGTTTCACTCTTCGTAAATAGAACAATTTTCGAAAGTATCCCAAGATACTCGGTTTGCTGATTTTCCGGGCCGCCAATAAGGAAGACAATAGAGACAGGTTTATCATCGATGGCGCCCCAGTCCACCTCTTCTCCAAGGATGGCGACGGTAATAAAAAAATCTTCAACACACCCGATCTTTGCATGAGGGACCGCTATTCCAAGACCGATCCCTGTGCTCATGATCGCTTCTCGTTCAAAGATGGCAGTCTTGAACTCCTCAAGGTCCTTCACCTTCCCCGCGGAGAAACAGACATCAACCATCGTTTCCAAAATGTCATCCTTCACCGATGAATCGGTAAAGAGCATATTTTTCTCATCGAGATACTCATACAGCTTCTTCATGTATAAACCCCTTGTCATCCCCAGATGGGGACTGGAAAATAGTAGAATCTTGCTCCGGCAGTGTCAAGCAAGCTATCGCATCCAACAACCCATTCAAATGCTAATCCGACTTTTCCGGGAAAAGAACCATCGAACTCCCGCCCCCATATTCTCCGATACCGACACCTACATCTGATCGATACTTCTCCATAAGTCGTTCTATGCGGGCCGCAGCCGTCCGGCAGCGATCGACATATTCCATGGCTCTCGATATATCATGGACCTCGATTTCCATGGAAAGTAAATCAAGAGCACCTTTCAAAATAGTCAGGGGCTGTGTTATTTCATGGGCCGTTGTGACCGCCATGGCAAGAACGGTATTCCTTCGTTCCAGTTCACGGATACGCTCACGGCTCCGCTTCAATTCAACCTGTACCTGTATCCGTGCGAGGACCTCTTCCTGTCTGAGGGGTTTGGTTACATAATCCACAGCCCCAGCACGAAACCCTTTTAATGTGCTTTCCATATCGGAAAGAGCAGAAAGAAAGATCACGGGAATATCTTTGGTGTGTTCATCACTTTGTAAAAGTCGGCAGGTTTCAAAGCCGTCGAAATCGGGCATCATGACATCAAGAAGAACAATGTCCGGTTGCCGATTCTTTGCAAGCTCAGCCCCCTTTCGTCCGTCCTGAGCGACAAAGACCTTGCAGCCATTAACCTCCAGCACATCGTGCAGCAAGGCAAGGTTAATCGGAGTATCATCGATAATCAAAACATTGATGATGTCATCATTCATCGCTCTCTCTCCGAGGACATAAAGATTTCAAGCTCATCCTGAATACGGTGAATTTGAAAGCCTTCCGCCAAAGTACGAAAGTAGTTGAAGAATTCAGGGAAACGATTTTTCCCATGTCCGTCGACAAATTCGATAAAGGCACCGACATCTCCATCACCGATGAGAGAACGCATCTGCCCAAGAACAGAAACAGCAGGAATCTCCGAAGGCAAAAGATCTGCAATGGGAACACGAGAGTCAATTCCCATGCGATATTGTTCGGTGCTATGCACAAAAGCCTCCTCACACCATTGAGCATCGTTTTTTTTATCACAGATTTCAACAGGAATTGTAAAGATGAAGGAGCTCCCCCCAATCTCGGCATCCCGGTATTCAAGGATTCCTCCCATCATTCTGGTAAGCTCACGACTGATGGTCAGGCCAAGGCCCTGCCCCTCAACCCTGCCGGCATATTCCGCTCCTCGGGCAAAAGGCTCAAATATGCTTTTCTGCAATTCTTCGGAAATACCCGGCCCCGTATCGCTCACGATGATGCGGAGGACCCGGGCGGCACTTGTTTCATCGGAAGAGGTTCCCACCTCGCATTCCACCCGCCCTCCCACAGGGGTATATTTTACGGCATTCGAAAGAATATTGTTCAATATCTGCAAAATCCTCTTTTTGTCACCAAGCAAGAACATAGGAAGATTTGGTCCGAGGTAAACCCGAAAATCAAGTCCATGCCTTTTTGCCGTAAGGCGGTAGCCTATTGCAATCTCTCTCAGGAGATTTCTAAAAGAAAAACCCTTTCGCTCTATGACCATCCTTCCCGCTTCCATCTGCGTAGCATCGAGGATGTCGCTAAGAAGCTCGAGCAGGTGATTACCACTCTCGCAAATACTGATACTCAAACGTCGATTACGGGAAGAAAGTTCATCATCGGAAACCAAAAGCTGTGCATATCCGATAATGCTGTTCAGCGGAGTTTTGATGTCGTGACTCATATGAGCAAGAAAACGCGCTTTTGCCCGATCGGCCTTCTCCGCCTCTAGTTTAGCCGTCTCCAGTTCCCGACGAAACCGAAGGTCGTGAACAACAACTACGGCTCCTCCGACTTCACCGGCAGAATCAAGAAGCAGAGAAAAGGCAGCCAGTACCGGTATTGCATCTTCCAGAGAAAAGCCACATAAAACCTCGCGTTCCAGGGTTGCCGTCGAATCAAGTTTATCGATATCAAACTCGGTCATGGGATCAAAAGAATCCGTTGTAGGGAAAAGACGAATGAGTCTCTGCCCAATAAGTGCTCTCCGACGGATTCTAAGCATTTCAAGGATACGATTATTGGCATCACGGATAGTACCAGCAGCATCCACCAACAAAACACCATCGAGCATTTTGGACATAATATAACCGGCGGCAAGTTCAGGAGTGACATCAAGCATGCGGTAGCGGGTGATTGCATACCATGTACCGATCATGATAAGGACCAAAACGGCTGGTGCGATATTCGGCCATGGAGAAGAAGAAAAAGAAGGAAGAAAACTAAGGGCATTCAAAAACAGAAGCGTAGCAAGAAAAAAACCAATAATCAAATTGGCCTGCTTCTTAAAGCGCACCACATTCGTCCGCATACGCCATTTGATAAGAAGAAAGAAGCCTGCCGATAATGATCCAATCTGGTAAACAAGATATGCTCGGTACCAGGGGGAATCTACCGCGTGGACTTCAATGGTGGCAAAGGCATCGGGACGAAAGAGAAACTCTTTTGCCATAAGCACGCCGGTGAGCGCCTTCCATGAAAAAACCAAGGCAATCAGATACAAGAACGACGTAACGCTTTTTCTCAGGCCTTTTACTTCGGTAAGTATCATGACAAAATGAAAAACCAACGCAGGGAGGAAACACCAGCTAGGAGCGGTCAAACGGTACCAGAACCAGGCAAAGGTTTCGTTGTCGGCCGCATATAAAAAAGCATACCCCAAGCACCATATCCCAACCGAAAGCGAAAAAAGGAAAAAGAGCACCCCCTTCATCGTTTTGGAGTTTCGTCGAAGCCCATCAATCCCCGCCACCATCGAAACAAGAAATCCAGTATAGGAAGCAAGGGAAAGCAGATTCATGCTCTATCCCCTCATGGGAGAAACAACTCCCGAAATTTTTCAAAGTCGAAATATTCTTCGAAAAGAGAACATATTTTCTGATACTTATCATTATCGTACAGTTGCAGCTTCGTGTTCTCAAAGACTTGCATCACCCGCTGTTCGGTTCCGGCAGTATCAAGGTCAATAAGAAGCGTCGGGATATCCGCTTCTTCGAGCATACGGTGTACCTCGGGATCAAGGGCCGCATCATCCTTACAGGTTATGATGATCCCGCCGACAGGATCGGTAAGCTTCGCGTTATGTTCCAAGACTTTTCGGAGCCTTTCGGTAGAACCAGATCCTATAATGATGAGATCCCCGGGGCCAATATAGCGAGCGAGATCGAGGTATTCGGTACGCAGACTAATAATCCGGACACTTCGGCAGGACCTGTGCCAGCTTTTTTCTTTACAATCCCCCACTACCTCTGCGTCTTTAAGCTTCCGCCTGATAAGATCCATTGAAGGATTTGGCAAATCCGACATCACAGGAAGAAAACCAAGGATTCGAAGCGGCTCTGAAAAACCGGGATAGGCCCTACGCAGAAGCTCTTCAGTAAGATAACGGCGAGATTGATCAATCTTATCCGGTAATATCTTATTAAAGATAATGCCACGAACATTGCACCCTTTATGCATAAAGTACGTAAGATCAACCTCCAGCATATCCAGAGCCTTGCCGATTCCTCCCCCAGAAAGGAAGACCACATCCGCTCCAAGCAGCTTTCCGACTTCCGCATTTGAAAGGCCTATGATGCCGCCAACCCCGGGATGCCCCGTTCCTTCGGCTACAACGACATCCATTGAGGCAAAATGGGCCATTGCTTTCATAATATCCTCGCGAAGTTCCATCGTGACCATTTCACGATCGGGATTAGCGATATAGGCCTTCGTAAAGCCGGAACGAAGCTGAACAGGAGAAGCAAATTCCGTCTCGGCATCATCGATCCCGGTAAACGCCGTCACAATCTTTACATCCTTATCAACGGTAAACCCGGAGGCAAGCTCGACAAGCTCCTGTCCCACCGGCTTGATATATCCTATCTTCTCCGGTGGATAGCATCGCTTGAGAAGATGAATAAGACCAAGACTGGTTACCGTCTTTCCCGCATGTTGTCGAAATCCGGTAATATAGATGATCTTCGGCGCCATATCGGACCTCCTCCAAAGAAATCATTTAGCTTACACATAATAGTAATGCAGAAAAACAACAAAGTACAAACATGATCATCTCGCCAAAATTGAAGAAAGACCATATAATCGGCCCCATGGAAAATCGATCGGAGTATCAAACCTTTGATCTCCTTGCAGACGCTTCGAACGCCTTCCCGGAGATCCAGGAAGCCATCTACGATGCAGCAGCCATTGCCTCAGACCATGATCGTCCCATTCAGGAACGTATATCAGCCTTTGAAGATATCATCGATTCAGAAGTCGGAGATACCCTTCTGCTTCGGGCGAGAAACATCGAACGGGAATTCGGACTCAGGCAGCTCTATCTAAAATTCGAGGGAGGAAATCCATCGGGAACTCAAAAAGACCGGATTGCCTTTGCCCATGTTCGCGATGCAATGCGTCGAGGTTATAGTGGTATCGCCATAGCAACTTGCGGAAATTACGGAGGAGCCATGGCCTTTGCCGCCCGGCTCGCGGGACTTTCCTGTACGGCATTTATTCCTCAGAGCTATAAAACCCGTAGAATTAGCGAGATGGAAGGATACGGCGTGGAAATCATCCGAACGCCGGGAGACTACGAAGATGCTGTAGACCGATGTCGGGAATATGCGACGGAAAAGGATATCTACGATGCAAACCCGGGAGATACAAACTCAGTGTTACAAATGGAAGCCTATGGCCAGATTGCCTATGAATTGTACGACGAGCTTCGTGATGCTCCCGCTGCCGTTGCAATCCCCGTTTCAAATGGATCAACCCTGGCGGGAATACAACGCGGTTTCATCAGTCTATACAGAAGAGGAAAAACGAGTAGAATGCCGAAATTGATCGCAGGCTCTGCAACCAAAAAAAACCCGATCATCAAAGCCTTTAAAAGCGGTCTTTCAGAATGTTCTGATCTTGCTCCCGATTCGATACATGAGTCAGCGGTTAATGAACCACTGATAAACTGGCACTCTATCGATGGAGATCAGGCACTTTCGTCGATTTACAACTCCAGAGGTTGGGCCATGGATGCCACCGATAAGGAGATGGTTGCCTTTGCAAGGATCATTCGGGAGAAAGAGGGGCTAAATGTCCTTCCTGCGTCTACTGCGGGTTTGATTGCCATGTTGAAGCGGCATAAAGAGGAGCCGCTTCCGGGAGATCGTTATGTGGCAATCCTTACTGGCCGTAAACAGTAACTACTGTCCGGAATCGTGGTGGAAAATGAATAAAATCTCCTTTTCTCGTAGTTACTTATAGTAAGAACAATACGAAAAAGGAGTTTCCCATGTTCCTTCCCCCCTTCTGCCCCAATCCCCATTGCCTCAATCACTTCTCTCCAAAAGGCCACTGGTTCTTTAGAACAGGTTCCTACTCTACCCAAACCTCTCCCCGTATCCAAAAGTTCAAATGCAAAACCTGCCACCTCTCCTTCTCCACTCGCACCTTCAGCATCGACTACTGGACCCATTTCCACCTCCCCTACACAACCATCCTCTCTCACCTCGTCACCAGCTCCGGTATCAGAGACCTCTCCCGTATCCTTAAGGTCTCATGCTCCACCGTCTCAGACCGTATCCGTCGCCTTTCCCACCAGTGCCTTGCCTCTTCCGCCTCCCTCACCTCAGACATGAACCTCCACGAAGACCTGGTCGCAGACGGCTTTGAAAGCTTCGTCTGTTCCCAGTACCTCCCCAACAACATCCACATCCTGGCAGGAAAAGACTCCCAGTTCTGGTTCCTCTCCGACTATGCACAGCTGACCAGAAAGGGACGTATGACCTGCTATCAGAAGAAGAAAAACAGGGTGATCAAGGAGAAGCTAAAGGTCTATAGAGGAAGTGTTTATCAGTCCTTTCAGAATGTCGTGGCAAAGGTGCTTGCCCTGACCGAGCAATCGGAGAGGGATAGGGTGAAGTTGTATACCGATGAGCATACGCAATACAAAAGGGTGATGAAGGGACTACCGGCAGAGGTGGCAGGGAGGATAGAGCACCACAGGATCAGCTCGAAGAGGGTTCGGGATCTGTGTAATCCCCTCTTTAGTGTGAATTATCTTGACAGGGAGATACGGAAGGATGACTCGGATCATGTGAGGCAGACGGTCCAGTTTGCAAGGAGTACGGTGAACATGCTGGAGCGGCTTGAGATCTACCGGTATTATCACAACTTTATGAAGCCCTATCGGGTTGGGGGAAAGGATGAGAAGCGGGGGCAGACACATGGGGTGGTGGCTGGGATAGAGGGGAAGAGGATAGCATCCGAGCTGAGGACTCTTTACAGTAGGCGGAGGTTTTTCTTACGGAATCAGCCCATGAATCGGAGTGGGAGGGAGCTGTGGGTCAGGTGTATTCCTACACCCTTACGGTGGGTGATTGACTATCTGCCCTCTTATGCATGGGCTTAAAGGTAAAGGAATCACCACGATTCCGGACAGTAAGAAAGCCGTTCGATCAACGACCGAACGGCAGAGCGTACGTACCCTCTTTCGGGGGCATTATTCGCCAAACAAAAAATTAGTAACCGAGATCGAGCATCGCATCGGCCACTTTCTTGAAACCGGCGATATTCGCTCCCTTTACATAATTGATGTATCCATCCTCAGTACGTCCCTCACGGACACAAGCATCATGGATGTCTCCCATGATCCGTTTCAACTTTTCATCCACCTCTTCGGCGGGCCAGGAAAGTTTCATGGAGTTCTGGCTCATCTCCAAACCGGAAACAGCAACCCCGCCAGCATTAGCGGCCTTTCCAGGAACAAAGGGGACTTTCGCTGCAAGGAATTTTTCTACAGCCTCTGCGGTACAACCCATATTACTGGTCTCGACCACGAATTTGACACCGTTTGCCATCAGTTTGTCTGCATCATCTCCGTGCAGCTCATTCTGGATGGCACAGGGGACAGCAATGTCTACGGGAACATCCCAAGGACGCTTTCCGGGGAAAAACTTTGCACCAAACTTAGCGGCATAAGGCTCAACCACGTCGTTATTGCTGGCGCGCAGTTCAAGCATGTAGTCCCATTTCTCCTGGGTATTGACTCCCGCTTCGTCGAGAATATATCCATCGGGCCCCGAAATGGTAAGGACCTTCGCCCCCAGTTCGGAAGCCTTCATACAGGCACCCCAGGCGACGTTGCCGAATCCGGAAACAGCAATTCTCTTGCCTTTCATGGATTCTCCGGTACTTTCCACCATCTGCCGAGTAAAATACATCGAACCGAAACCGGTGGCTTCCGGCCTGATCAAAGAACCGCCCCAGTTCCTTCCTTTTCCTGTCAACACGCCGGCATTTACCAACTGGAGGCGTTTATATTGTCCGTAAAGGTATCCGATTTCCCTGCCGCCGACACCGATATCGCCTGCAGGTACATCGGTTTCGGGACCAATGTAACGCCAGAGGCTTGTCATGAAGCTGCGGCAGAAACGCATAATTTCATTATCGCTTTTTCCTTTGGGGTTGAAATCACTTCCCCCTTTTGCACCTCCCATCGGAAGGGTCGTCAGACTATTTTTAAAGGTCTGCTCGAAACCAAGGAATTTCAGCGTACCCAATGTCACGCTGGGGTGGAAACGCAAACCGCCTTTATACGGACCGATAGCGTTATTGAACTGTACACGATAGCCACGATTTACCTGAACATCCCCGTTATCATCTTCCCATTCAACCTTGAAGGTGTAGATGCGATCCGGTTCGGTAATCCGTTCAAGTATTTTCGCATTCAGATATGCCGGATTATCGTTTACAACATCGATAACCGATTCTATTACTTCCTGAACAGCCTGAATAAATTCAGGTTCGGCCGGATTCTTTTTTTCAAGCTCGGCCATAAATTCTTTTATGTTGTACACTCTCGTCCTCCATACGGTATGTCTCTTGGCGTTGGGACACGTTGTTACTCTAACGCTCAAAACAAACGCAGTCAAGTATTATTTCGTATTTTGTTAATTTACGGCTTTATAATCATTTATTTACGCAAGAATGGTTTTAAAAATAGCGGTTTCTCACAACAGATATAAGTCTCGCATCCGACAGTCAAATATGATACTCTTCAGATCACTATGGAACAATATTTTTTTAGAGAGACATCTTTTAAACTTCTCATGCAAAAGCGAGTTGCGGATATATTGCTGGTCTGCAGCCCCTACGATAAATTTATGCTCGAAGAGGATGGAAGAATCGACGAGTTGCTGTTTCAGGAATATGTCAGCCTGAATCTTCGCTATCCACCGAAATTTACCCAAGCATCTTCCGCAAAAGACGCCTTTGCCATGCTCGAAAAACGCCATTTCGATCTGGTCATTACCATGTTGAACATCGGGGATTTGAATGCCATTGATCTCGCGAAACGGATTAAGGCCAAATATCCAAATAAACCCATCATTGTTCTTACACCGATCTCGACACGAGAAACGATGCAACGCCTTCACAATGAAGATATATCATCCATTGATTATATTTTCAGCTGGCAGGGTAATCCGAATATCCTTCTGGCAATGGTAAAATTGATAGAAGATAGAATGAATGTTGCCGACGATGTGGCTACTGCCGGGGTTCAGACAATCATTCTGGTAGAGGATTCGGTACGATACTATTCAAGCTATCTCCCCATGATCTATCAGACTCTTTTTAGTCAGGCCCGATGTCTCATGACCGAGGGACTCAACGAGTGGCAGCAAACCATGCGCATGAGGGGACGTCCGAAAATTCTCTTGGCAAGGAACTATGAAGAGGCTATAGCCCTTTATGAGGCCTACAAAAGCAATCTTCTCGGCATTATCACCGATGTTACGTACAAAAAAGAGGGAGTAATCGATCGTTCCGCCGGGCTTAAACTATGCGAACATATCCGGAAAGAAAATCGAGAACTCCCCATCCTTCTTCAGTCGAGTCACCAGGAGCATATAAAGGATGCCGAGAGCCATCAGACCTCCTTCATCTACAAACACTCCAAGGGATTGCTCAAAGAGCTGGAAGAGTATATCAGATCAAACTACGGCTTTGGAGACTTTGTCTTTCGGGATCCGGAAACCCAGGCTCCTATCATGCGAGCCCATGATCTCTGGGAGCTCCAACACCGCATCGCGGAAATTCCCGATGATTCTTTTGTTGCCCATGTGAATAACAACGATATATCGAAGTGGCTCAAAGCACGTGCGCTTTTTTCTCTTGCCGAATACCTCCGTCCCAAACAACTTTCGGATTTCGACCACGCACAAGAGCTTCGTGACTTTATCATTGGTGCGATAAAACAGTTTCGCACCCAGGAGGGACGCGGTACTATAGCCGAATTCCAGCGGGATCGGTTCGACGAGTTATCCCTATTCAGCAGGATCGGAAACGGCAGCCTGGGGGGCAAGGGCCGAGGTCTTGCCTTTATCGATTTACAGCTGAAACAGAAGCGGCTCAACATAAAATATCCCGGGGTTATCGTATCGATTCCCCGGACGGTCGTGTTGACCACCGAAATATTCGAAGAATTCATGGAGACAAACAGACTTTACGATATAGCCCTCTCCGATCACAGCGACAAAGAAATTCTCGAAGCATTTCTTACCGCAAAGCTGCCGGTAAAGATAAGCGAAGACCTTTCAGCCCTTCTTCAGGTGGTACACAAGCCCATAGCCGTCCGCTCTTCCAGTCTGTTGGAGGACAGCCACTACCAACCCTTTGCCGGTATTTACTCCACCTTTATGCTTCCAAACAACCACACAGATCTCTCTCGAAGATTTCAGGATCTTGCCGAAGCGATACGGTGCGTTTTTGCTTCGACCTACTACCAGGCAAGCAAAGACTACATGCGTGCTACAAACAATCTGGTTGAGGAAGAAAAGATGGCAGTCATTATCCAGGAAATAACCGGTTCCGTTCATAATGATCGTTGTTATCCTCATATTTCAGGTGTTGCCCGTAGTCTCAATTTCTACCCAATCGAAAATGAGAAACCGGAAGACGGGATCGTCAACATTGCGTTAGGCTTGGGGAAAACCGTTGTGGAGGGTGGGATCTCTCTTAGGTTCAGCCCCCGTTACCCCAAAAAGATTATTCAACTTTCCGATACCAAAACAGCCATGAAGGAGACTCAGAAAAGCTTTTTCGCCCTCTCCATGGATTCCGAATCCTTCTCTGTTACCCACAAAGAAGAATCCAACATCATCAGCCTGGAACTCTCCGCTGCAGAAGAGGATGGGATGCTGAAGAATCTCGCCTCCACCTACGACATGGAAAATCATATACTGCGGGACGGCAGCGGATACAAAGGCCCAAGGGTTCTTACCTTCTCCGGTATCCTCCGCTACGGCATGTTTCCCTTGGCCGACATCATTACGGAATTGCTGAAGATGGGTAAACAGGCCATGAACGTTCCCATTGAAATAGAGTTCGCCGTCAACCTAAAGCCGGTAGGAGGAAGGCTTCCGACCTTCAGCTTCCTACAAATCAGACCAATTGTCGAAAACGCAGAGGCCGAGGATCTGGTGATCGAAGAACCTGATCCCAAAACGGCTCTTGTCTTTAGCAACAAAGCGATGGGGAACGGTAACTACCGGGAAATTCGTGATTTCGTCTATATCAACCCGGACCGTTTCGATCCCTCCAAGACAAAGGAGATGGCAACAAGCATAGCCGAGATCAATGCAGCGTTGGATGATGAAGATAGGGGATACATTCTTGTGGTTCCCGGTCGACTCGGATCAAGCGACAGGTGGCTGGGTATCCCCATCAACTGGAGTCAAATATCCAATGCCCGGGTCATTGTGGAGTCGGGACTGAAAAATTTCAGGGTGGATCCGAGCCAGGGCACCCATTTTTTTCAGAACATCACAAGCCTGAGAAATGCCTACCTCACCATCAATCCCTTTATGGACGACGGACTTTTCAATGTCGAGCATCTCAACAAGATGAAAGCCGCCAAGGAGGATGAATTCCTGCGACACATACGCTTCTCATCCCCCCTAACGGTAAAGATCGACGGAAAGACCGGAAGGGGATTAATTACCCTTTAAGCCGGCGGTACTCCTTCAACCCCTCGTCGATAATATGAATAGCATTCGCGAGTGCTTCCCGATTTAAGACATAGGCGATTCTGATTTGATTCTTTCCCAGCCCCGGGCTTGCGTAAAATCCTGCGGCGGGAGCCACCATAGTGGTGGCTCCGTTTAGACGAAAATCACGGAGAAGCCACATGGCGAAGGCTTCCGCGTCCTCTACCGGAAGCTGAGCAATCAAGTAAAAGGCTCCTTCGGGTTTTTTGACCACAACGCCGTCGATCTTCGACAAGGCTTCAACAGCAAGGTCCCGGCGAAGCTTATATTCTGCCACAACATCCCGCAGGTATTCGGGTGGTGTATCCAAAGCCCGCTCGGCGGCAATTTGCTCAACAGCCGGAGGACAGAGGCGGGCCTGCCCGAACTTCATGACCAAAGAGTAGATATCAGGGTTTTTCGTCACCAAAGCCCCAATCCTTGCTCCACAGGCAGAGAAGCGCTTACTCACCGAGTCGATCATGATAGCGTGTTCTTCCAGCCCGGGAATGGAAAGAATCGAAGCAGGCTTTTCCTCTCCGTAGAAAAAATCGCGGTAGACCTCGTCGCTAAGCACAAAGAGATTGTGCCGTTTGGCGAAAGCAGCCAGCTGCTCAAGTTGCGGGCGGGTAAAAATGGCGCCGGTGGGGTTTCCCGGAGAGGTAATCAGAATTGCCCTACTCCGTTCAGTAATGACAGCCTCAAAAGCTTCGATAGAAGGAAGACGAAATCCATCGTCGATGGTGGCCGTAACAGGCACTATCGACGCCCCGGCCATAACGGCAAAACCGTTGTAATTGGTGTAATAGGGCTCGGCAATGATCAGTTCATCCCCCGGAGAGAGGACGGCCATCATGGCAAAAATCAAGGCTTCGCTTCCACCGGTGGTAACGAAGATATCGTCGGCACCGACATGAACACCAATAGTCCGATAGTAATCGACAAGTTTGCGCCTGTAACTTTCGACTCCTGGAGAAGGCCCGTAGGCAATAATATCCGGTGCCTCGGTGTAGGCCTTTACCATGGCATCCGGCGTTTTTATATCCGGCTGTCCAATATTGAGATGGTATACGGCAACGCCTGCCGCCTTGGCCGCATCGGCGTAAGGAGCCAATTTACGAATAGAGCTCTCTTGCATTTGATTGTTGCGGTTAGAAAGGGGCAGTGTTCCCATGAGTACCTCCGAAATCAAGTATGGTTAATGGAAAGAAAGCCTATCATAGCAAAATAATGGTGGTCAACGGAGCAGGGGCCCCGAAAAGCGGTCATATGAAAAGAAAATAGGAGCGATTGGTTCTCATTCTATGAAAAGGCGGGAAGGGTAACGGTAAAAACAGAGCCTTCACCAGGACGACTTTCTACAGAAAGATAGCCGTTACTTCGATCAAGAAACTCTTTACTCAGGATGAGTCCCAAGCCAGACCCCTCCTCCTGCTCCGTGCCTTTCGTATTTTGTCTCGAATCGATCTTAAAAAGCGATGCAAGCTGCTTTTCACTCATTCCGACACCGGAATCGCGGACAATGAGACGACAATCCTTTCCATTTTCTTCCCCGATTAGCTCAACCCGCCCGCCTCTGGGGGTAAATTTGACGGCATTGGAAAGCAAATTGCGAATAACAGTGTCCACGACACGGGCATCTGCATAGGCCCGGATATTCTCCGGTACCTTGTTTTCAACCGAGAGTTCTTTCGCTGCAATGTTAACCCCTAAAAGGCCGATGTTGTCCCGAACGGATGAGGCGAGTTCGACATCTTCGGGGACAAAAACAGCTGTTCCGGTCTGAACCCTTGACCACTGCAGCAAGTTTTCCAGGAGATCGAAGGCGTTTTTACTTGCAGTATGAATCCCTCCGATAAGCTCCTTGGCAGTTTCGGGGCTTAGCTCGTCGATTCCGTCCCGTAGATACTGACTCACCCCAAGCAGCGCGGTAAATGGACTACGAAGATCGTGGGCAATAATGGAAAAGAAGCGGTCCTTGGCGGCATTAGCCTCTTTCAACTTGCGTTCGGTAATTCGCAGATGCACATGGGTACGGACCCTGGCCAACAGCTCCGCGGCTTGAAACGGTTTTGTCAGATAGTCGACGGCACCAAGATCGAAACCACGTACAATACTTTCGGTGTCGTTTTTTGCCGTTAAGAAAATAACTGGAATATCGGCTGTCTCCGGATTTTCTTTCAGGAGCGAACAGACCGAAAACCCATCGAGATCTGGCATCATGATATCCAGCAGAATCAGATCGACGCCGCCTTCCCGTGCGACGCGTAAAGCTGTGTTACCATCGGTGGCAAAGGAAAAATGAAAATTTTCTTGTTTAAGGATTGCTCCTGCAAGTTGAATATTCCTGTATACATCATCGACAATCAGTATCCGCGAGGATTGGTACTCATCGTCCATCTATACCGTCCTTTCTACCGGAAATCTTACGCAAGCAATTTCTCCATTCGTTCTTGCAACGCCGTAACATCAATCGTAACTGTTGAAGATTTCCCCATAGGCTTTGCCATGACATCGGAAGCCCCCAACATTTTGGCTCTGCGAATATTTTCATCGTTTTCGTACATTGTTCCGCTTAAGATGATAACAGGTAGGCTTTTTAGAATTTCTCCCGACCGTTTTCTCGAACCGATCTCTTTTAAGGTAGCGAGCCCATCCATTTCCGGCATCTCAATATCCATAATCACGATATCCGGTTTTTCGGACAAAATTTTCTCAAGGCCGATCTTGCCGTTCTCCGCCAGCGAAATCTCCCATTTCCCACTTTTTTTAAATGCCCCTTCCAGTCCCGACCGGACAAGGAAAGAGTCATCGATTATCAATAATTTCTTTGCCATACCAATCTCCTAACCTTCGTTTTCAACTCAGGGAAGCCGCTATCCCAATGATCCCGGAAAGAACATCTTTATGAACATCGGGATATACTGCCCCTATGCTTTGACCAAGTAGTTGAGCGGCCTTCGCAAGAACCCCGGGTTTCGAGTGAAGAAAACAAACAGGCCCCTTGCGCTCCTCTTTGAGCCGCCGACACTGATTAAAAAGGTCCGCACTGCGAAGAAAGGCCTCCTCCGATATGTGCAGTTCGACTACAAGCACATCTTCCTTTTCTTCTTCGATTTCCAAACCGACCAGATTGCGTAGCTGGATCGGTTCCTCCACTTGCTCAACTCTGAACCAGGGAACCTGTTTCAGGAGAGTTCTCAGACGCTCTTCCATCTCATCAAGCAACACATAAAGAAGCTCGAAGGTGATCTCTTCATATTCGGCCTGAAGACGTAAAAGAGCGGTAACAAACTTCTCCAGATAGATGGCGACACGTCCCAATTCGTTTTCATCCAGCTGCACACCGAGGTCCCGCAGATCAAGGGCAAGCATTCCAAGATCAAGAAGCTGTTCAATACTCTTATCGCTATCTGCGAATTGTATCTCCCCGGCGAGCTCAACGGCTCGGCCGTAACTTCTTGCGAAACGCAGGAAAAGACCCTTTCCAGAAAGGAAATCCGCACTCTGTGTTACCTTGCCGTCTTTTGCTTCTACTTCTGCTTGTGCTTCAGCCTCTGTTTCTACTACTTCGGAGACCGCAGGGTCAGAAAGTGGTTCGGAAGCAGGGACCTTCTCGGCACTCCTTTTTCCTCCCTCCTCAAGTCGCCCCACCATTTGAGCAATATGATCATCAAAAGGTGCCGCATCCGCACGAGCAGCAATCTGCCCCAACAGATCAATAACCTCAAAGCTATGCTGCAGTATACCTTCCTCAAGAGGGGTCGTACCCTTCCTCACACCATCGAGGATAGATTCCAGAGCATGGCAAAGTCGGCCGACCGATTCGATACCGACCATATTGGCGTTTCCCTTAAGGGTGTGGAAAACACGAAAAAGGGCATTAAGCTGTTCGGTATCACCGTTTCCGTCCTCCAGGGCCAGGAGAATCGCTTCGCCGCTATTTAAAAGATCTAAGGCATCTTCGTAAAATTGCGACTGCAGGGAGGTAAGATCATCAAGCATGGTCTCCAGCCTCGTAGGTTTTTCGAGCCGTCTCTTTTAGCACCTTATTCCACCGTTCCCAGCGGGCGACGGACCCCTCGACAATTTCGACAATGTCATGTTCATCCTGAAACGGCTTCATGACAAAATCCAGCGCGCCACTTCCAAGAGAATCAATCACCCGCCCAAGAGTGGCGTCGGAGGTCATCATGACCACATGAGTCAAGGGATCGATCTTTTTGGCCTCCCGTAACAGGGTAATTCCATCCATTGTCGGCATGACGATATCAAGAATAAGAAGATGAATTTTCTCATGTTTGATAATCTCAAGGGCCTTGGGTGCACTATCCACCGTTTGTATATCCAGCATCTTCAGAGGAGACAAATAGGCCTTCAGAAGCGCCAGCACCATAGGGTCATCATCACAAATGATTGTTTTTACGATCATAACACTGTTTATCATAGATGCCGGTACACGCCATGTCAAATGACTCCACAGACATGATTATTTCTTTCCAAGTTGTTCGATCATATAAAGCTCGATATACCGGGTGAGTGGGTCCTTGCGTTTGATCTCCTTCAGAGCGTCCGATTCCGCAACTTTTTCCGCCAAATTTCTGATTCGATCCTGATCCGGAGGAGAAATGGAAAAGCCCCGTTTGAGGCTGCGCATAAAATCACGCACCATGGCATTGACATCTTCGATCAAGTCGGCTTTTGCCTGGGGCTCGACCAAGGGATTCCACGCCTCAATCAGCTCCTTCATATCGGTACGAAGATCCCCACCTTCTCCGACATACGCAACCTTCAGTGCATGAATTGCTTTCCGGTACTGCTGCAAGGCAGCCTCCCGTAATTTTTTTCCGGGAAGTGGGGTGGCGGCCTCTTGCCTTTCCGGCAGCTTGTGAAACCCCTCACCGATATCACTTTTATTACCCGTAGAACGAGGTTTCGGAGAGCTTTCGGAAGCGTGTTTATCGGCGCCGGAAAAGCGGGCATAAAGCTCCGCAGGGTCTTTAATCGAACCGGCCTTTGACCCCATCCCCCGGAATAAGCGCACCAGCATAACGCCAAGCCGACCGACGATAGGAATACTCTTCCACAGCGGGATAAGGGTTCTAGCCTCAAGCAGAACGGTCTTTCGGTCGAATCGAAGGATTTCATCGATGGGGATCAAAGCATTTTTCTTTACGTCCAGGAGCCGTTCGGTTTCGATGAAGACCTCTTTCGACGGCTTTGTCTCATGCAGAGTCATCAGCAAAAGCTCAAATTTGAGCAAGGCAAAGAGTAAGGGGTCACGATTCTTTACCCTAAGCCAAAGATCAGATTCCAAAGCCTCTCGCCGGATCATCTCAGGAACCTTTCGGAATTCTCCAAGATGCTCCGCCCATTCCCTGCTTACCTCTCTGCGGATATTCCGGCTGATTTCAACTACCTTTTTCAAGGTGAGTTGAAGCAGGCGATCCTTTGGAATATAGAATTCGTGGCCTGCGGCATCACGTATCCTGATGATGTCGGGAAGAGGCCCCGATTCTTTCAGCTCGGTACGCCGTTCAAGATAGGTTGCAAGCTCTTTTTGCTTTATGGTTCTGCTGACGGGAAAGCCCTTCGGATCCCTAAAACTGCTGATATCAAGAAAGGTATGGTAAAAAGGAGCACTTTTAATGCCCTTCTCCACCACCTGAAAGGCATGCTCTTTTTCCTGCTTTGTTCGCTTGTTTCCCTTAAAGAAAAGATTATACATCCCCACAAGGTATGAGGCTTGGCTGAAAGCGTGCTCTCGTTCGAGTTTTGTCTCTTTTTCACGAAAATCCTTCATAATAACGCTCATGAAATGAGACCAAAACTGAAAGGTAAAGTCATCCGGATCTTTGACAATGGAAAGGGCCGTATCACGCTGGGTAAGGATATTGTTGATCATATCCCTGATACTTCGCTCTTTCCCCGGAAAGGCCGCCAAGAGTCGATGGTTCACATAATCGACATTCTTTTTAATGGTTAAGTATTGACGCATCTTGGAAATACAGAGGTTCAGGAGCTTTTCTTCCGCCATCTCCGGTAAAAGGAGCATGGAACGGATTCCTTCGGGAAAGGTCAGCTTCAGTATCGGATGCTCTATCTTTACCTGGCCTCTGAGCAGATCGACAAACTCAGCCTTAACGTCAAGCACCTGGAGCACTTCTATTGGAAAAGAAAAGCGAAAACTTTCCTCACAAGGAAAGGGGCGATCGTTATCGGCCTCCATCTCCTCATAGGCCCCGCGAACAGCATATACAAAATAGCCAAGATAGTAGACGATCCGCCCTGCAGGCTCATTTTGAACAACCGCAATATTCTTAGCCTTCGCCTGATCCAGCAACTCCGAAAGCATAACAGGCGAATACGAGGAGAAATCGGTGAAATCCTGCTTTGTTTGGCGTACCTCGGTCGACCACTTTCCGATACCCCGCATCAGCGTGGCCAAAGCGATCGAAGCGGTACGTCGTTTGCGAGTATATGCGCGAAGCAGCTGCTCAAAATCGTTAAGGGCATTCATCGGTTTGCTGCCTCAAGTATAGGCCTGGAGAAGCCTTTTTGCAACAGAGATCGGATGACTACGCTCTTAGCCCTCCTCAAGGCGAAGAAACTCCGCCCATAAAGGATCCCCGGAGGGAGGATCCGCCGTGATGGTAATCCTATTCCGTTCCCCCACAGGATGGTCGAGGGAAACCTTTCTGGCATGAAGATGTATACCCCCATCCCGGTTACTCCGCGGATAACCGTATTTCAAGTCCCCACGGATTCGGCAACCGACAGCCGCCAACTGAGCACGGATCTGGTGATGCCGACCGGTAAGTAGCTCTATTTCCAATAGATAGTACCTGTTTGTCGCTCCGACAAGTCGATAACGCATTTTTGCCTCCTGACTATCGGCCGTTGGGGTATCGGAAGCAAAAGACTTGTTTTTCTTCCTGTCCCGGCGAAGATAGTGAACGAGGGTACCGGACTCTGCGGGAGGCATCTTGTCAACAACGGCCCAATAGATCTTTTCAACATGCTGCTCACGAAACGAAAGAGAAAGTCTCCTAAGGGCCTTTTCCGTACGGGCATACAGTACAACGCCACTTGTAGGCCGATCGAGGCGATGGGGAATTCCAAGGAAGACATTTCCCGGCTTGTTGTATTTCTCTCTCAGATATTCTTTTACCTCGTCGGCAAGTGTAGGATCGCCGCTCTTATCCCCCTGCACAATATCGCCGCACCGTTTATTCACCACAATCAAGTGATTATCTTCATATAACACTTCAGGCATCTTCCGCCTTCTTTTTTGCCTTTCTAAGCTTAAGGCTCTTTACTTCCTTAGTGGAAAGCCTGACTCCTCCGGCCTTCACGCTTTTCACCAAAAAATCGGAAACCCGAAAATTCTCCTCCAAAATTTTAAGGCGAGGCTTTGGTTTATAGTTCAGAACGATCTCCTGATCCTCACGAGTGGTAAAGGCAAGGGGCTTTGCACCCTCGGGCAAAAGATCGTAATCCTTCTCCAGGATAAACTGCTCAATGGTGCATCGCTTGATATAGAGATGCTTGGTTACCGTATCCTGATACACAATGGAAAAGTGACAGTCGGCCAGCTCTTCTTTGTCCGCGATACCGCAGTACATCAATCCCTTACCGACAAACATCTTTTCGGGAACATCGGTTACCCGGTAGGTTCCGTCTCCCCGAATAATCAGTACCCGATCGTACTGATTGACCGCAAAAAGAGAGTCGCCGCCTTTCAGATCGTAGCCAAGATACCCGGTCTTGGCGTCATAACGCAGATCAAGATCACGAGCGGCAACCTCACGAACATCCACCTTTTCAAAACGGCCCACCTTTGTCCGGCGGGGAAACCGTCCCGCGGTATCCTTCAGGACCCCCTCGATAAAACCGATAGCGTAAGCCACCAGATTTTTCAAATGATAACGGACCTCTTTCAGGCGTCCCTGCAACTCGGCCAATTCCTTACGTGCCTTTTCGATATCGTAGAGGCTGATTCGCCGGATCGGAATTTTCAGAAGCCGTTCCACATCCTCTTCCGTCACTTCCCGCGGAATCTCCTTCTTAAAGGGTTTAAATCCTTCGATAACCGCAGAAATCACCGTCTCTCGCGTCTTCATCTCTTCGATGCGTTTATAAATCCTCTCTTCGATGAAGATACGCTCCAGGGTTCTTGCATGGATCTTTTCCTTCAGATCGGCCTCTTCGACCTTCAGCTCCGCCTCAAGAACAGCCACAAGCTGGCGCGCATGGTAGCGAATCACCTCGGGGACGGTCATCTGGGTAGGCAATCCATCCTTTATGACAAGAAGGTTTACGCTGACCGAATATTCGCAGTCGGTGTAGGCAAAAAGGCTGTCTACCACCTCTTTGGTGTAAACACCTCTGGCAAGTTTGATTTCGATCTCGACCGCTTCACTGGTATAGTCGTTGATTTGACTGATTTTGACCCGCCCCTTTCGGGCCGCCGCCTCTATGGAAGCGATAAGGCTTTCGGTAGTAGTTCCAAAGGGAATTTCCTTAATGATGATCCGCTTCGGGTCCTTGGTGTCCAGCTTTGCCCGGATGAGGACTTTTCCAAGACCATCCTGATAATCGGAAACATCGACCAATCCGCCGTTTGGGAAATCAGGGAAAAGCTGAAAAGGCTCTCCTTTCAACTCGCTAACAACCGCCCGAAGCACCTCTTCAAAGTTATGGGGCAGGATCTTGGTCGACATACCAACGGCGATGCCCTCGGCGCCTTGAATGAGAAGCACGGGAATCTTTGAGGGAAAGACTACAGGCTCACGGTTCCGGCCATCATAGCTGTCCACATACTCTGTTACCTGAGGGCTGTAGAGCACCTTCTTCGCAAAGGGCAGGATACGGCATTCGATATATCGGGCGGCGGACGCCTCGTCTCCTGTTATGGGATTACCGAAATTTCCCTGCTTGTCGATGAATAGATCCTTATTGGCAAGCACAACCAATGCAGAATAGATGCTTGCATCTCCGTGAGGATGATACTTCATGCAGTGCCCAACAATATTGGCCACCTTGTGGAATTTCCCGTCGTCGACCTCAAAGAGCGAATGAAGAATACGCCGCTGTACCGGCTTAAGACCGTCGCCGATATCGGGAATGGCCCGATCCTTGATGACATAGGATGCATACTCGAGGAAGTTACGATTGAAGAGGGTCTTTACATAGCTCATTTAGATCAAATTCTCCATGATAAAGCTTCGGCGATGCGGGGTATTTTTCCCCATGTAAAATTCCAGGGTATCGGGGATGGTTTGGAGGCTCTTGATGCTGACATTCACCAGACGCATATCCTCCCCGATGAATTGTCCGAATTCACTTGGGCTGATCTCTCCAAGCCCTTTAAAGCGGGTGACCTCATGGTTGGAAAGAGAACCCATGGCCTCGTCCCGCTCTTTAAGGTTATAGCAATATCGTGTCTCTTTTTTATTTCGTACCCGAAAAATGGGTGTTTCGAGAATGAAAACCCGTCCCTGATGCACAAGTTCCTCGAAATAGTTGAGGAAAAAGGTAAGAAGCAGATTACGAATATGAAAACCGTCGTGATCGGCATCGGTTGCAATGACAATCTTTGCATAGCGCAGTTCCGCGACATCGTTCTCTATGCCCAGGGCCATCATCATATTGTATAGTTCTTCATTTTTGTAGAGATCGGCTTTTTTCTTTCCCCATGTATTTTGCGGCTTTCCCCTAAGACTGAAAATTGCCTGATGGTAGACATCCCGGCTGGATACCATGGCTCCGGTGGCTGAAGCACCCTCGGTAAGAAAGATCATCGTTTCATCGCCCTCTTTGTCCCCGAGGTGATATTTGCAATCCTTCAGCTTCGGAATTTTAAGAGCGATTTTCTTGGCTGCCTCCCGAGCCTCCTTTTTTACCGAATTAAGCTCTTTACGCAGCCGTTCGTTGTTTCGGATCTTGTCCTCAAGTTTTTTTGCGGCTTCCTGATCCTTATGGAGAAAATCGGCCACCGCATCTTTGACCTCATTAACGATCCAGCCCCGGACCTCGGTGTTACCCAACTTGTTTTTTGTCTGGCTCTCAAAGACGGGATTCATCAACTTAACGGCGATAGCCCCGGCAATACCCTCACGGACATCGACTCCCGAGTAATTTTTCTTGTAAAACTCGTTCACCCCTTTTAGAAGCCCCTCTCGAAAGGCGCTCTGATGGGTCCCCCCGTCGCTGGTATACTGGCCGTTGACAAAAGAGAAGTAGGTTTCTCCGTAGGTCTCCGTATGGGTAAAAGCAAATTCCAGTTTTTCGCCACGATAGTAGCCAATCTCGTAAAGGGTCTTCTCCCCGATTTCCGAAGCGAGGAGGTCGAGAAGGCCTTTTTCACTTTTGAATCGCTTCTTGTTGAATTCGAGGGTCAGTCCCGCATTTAGGCAGGCATAGTTCCACATCCGCTGTTCGACGAATTCCTGATTGAATAGATAATCACCAAAGATATCGGGATCCGCTTCGAATTCCGTATAGGTCCCGTTTTTTTCCTTCGGGGCCTTTCCTTTTTTCTGGCTTTTCAGCTCTCCTCGTTCAAATATTGCTTCAAAATAGGCACCGTTCCGAAAACTTACCACCCGAAAGCGTTTTGAAAGTGCGTTTACGGCCTTGGTACCGACCCCATTTAAACCCACAGAAAACTGGAAGACCTCATCATTGTATTTTGCTCCGGTATTGATAATCGAAACACACTCAATCACCTTACCAAGAGGAATTCCACGTCCGAAATCTCTCACCCGGACAACATTATCGGCAAGCTGAACCTTTATGAGATTTCCGGATCCCATAATATATTCATCGATACTATTGTCGATGATCTCTTTCAGAAGAATATAGATACCGTCGTCAAAGTTACTGCCGTCGCCGAGCCGGCCGATGTACATCCCGGTTCTCAGCCTAATATGCTCGAGGCTAGATAGTGTTTTTATCTTACTTTCGTCATAACTAGTAGATTTCTTCGCCATGAGTGCATTTGTATCACGTTTTTTCGTTGTTTCAAAGTAGTGATGAAAAACGGTCCTGCATAATTCGGTGAAAGAGGCGGAGATTTTCAATGAGCCGACGAAACTCATCTTCGCTGCATAGCCCTGCAGCAAGCTGTTCCTCACAACCCCGGATCATTCCCGCAAGGGCGCCCTCTCCAACGGCACTCACATAATTACACATAGAATGCATCAGATTGCATAGCAGGTCCTTGTCCGGAGGTGTCTGGCTCAATTCTTTTTCAAAGGCAAAGAGCAGCTGTGGAAACTCTTTCACAAAAAGGGAGGCCATCTCCTTAAGATATTCCCTGTCCCTGCCGGAAGCCAACTTGATCTTTTCGAAAAACCGATCGACGAGGGCTTCATAATCGGCCTCTCCCAACTCTCCACATCCATACTCTTTGGAAGAGGAAGAAGAGACGGTACGAAGTGCCCCCGCAAGGCAGGAATAAAGCCGACTTCGGGAAACCGGCTTTATCAAGACTGCGACATAGCCCGAATCAAGCAGTTTTTTCTGTTCCTCCTCACTGATCCAGGCAGTGACTGCAAGGACAGGAATATCGGGGGAACAGAGCGTACGTGTCTCCTGCAATAAATCGACTCCCTCCGATCCAGGCATTTTTATATCAAGAATCACGGCATCGGGACAGGCAGCTCCGGCAGCGGCAAGGGCCTCTCCACCATCCCTCGCTTCAACGACCCGGCAGCCGGCATCACGTAGAGCCCAGCCAATGGAAAGACGATGCAATTTATTATCGTCTGCAAGGAGAATACGAGGCATGGCGTTTTCCAGAAACTGGGAATCGCCCTTTTCCAAGGAAGGAATATCCTCACAAACATCATCGGGAAAATCCTGTTCCGGATGTATCAGATCAAGATGGATACTGAATATCGCCCCGGATTCCGGGTCACTATGGACCTCTATCTTTCCACCCATGGCATCGACGATCCGTTTTACCACCGCAAGGCCTAGACCACTTCCTTCCCTCCTCTGCTGATCAGGACTTGAAGAGCGGGTAAAAAAGTCAAACAAGGTTCCCTGCACATCATCCGGAATACCATTACCGGTATCGGAAACCGAGAAAACCAGGGCCTGGCGGCCTTTCTCAGGAAAAAGTGGAGTATCTTGCTCTACGGAAAACAAGACCCGTCCCTGGTCGGTATACTTAACGGCATTACCGATAAGATTGTAAAAAATCTGGCGAAGCCGTAATGTATCGCCCAAAAGCAGGGTAGGAACGCCTGGAGCCACACGAACTTCCAATTTCAAACCCTTTGCCCTGGCCAAAGGTTCCATTAAACGACGAACAGGGCCCACAAGATCCTTCCCAAGGTGAAAGGCGGAAGCCTTAATATCGGGGAAAAAGCCATTCATATTGGTAACCCCGACAAGGTCGTCGACCAAGGCCAAAAGAGTCTGAGCAGCATCACGAAGGAGAGAAAGTTCTTCATGCACTCCTGGGGCACGACCGGATGAAAGGAGAGCATCCACAACCCCAAGCATGCCGGAGAGGGGAGTCCTCAGCTCATGCGTCACGGTTCCAAGAAATACGCCTTTCTGAAGTTCGGCAGAGGCAGCTTTCTGTCGGACCTCCAAGAGTTCAAGCTCTCTTACCTTATAGTCGGTAACATCGTTTCCGATGGAAAGGAAGCCATAACAGCGTCCTTCGGTATCATAAAGGGGACGATTCGACCAGGAAATGTAGAGATGTTCGCCCAATCTGGTAACACTCTCTTCGATGGTTTTGCCGTCGCAGCACTGATCGGGCACCTTTCGAAAAAAGTCATCGCTTTTTTTATCCGAAACGATGGTTCCGACGGCATTCTTGTGATAAAGCTCATCCATGGTGTAGCCAAACAGATCAAGGCCAAAATGATTCATGAAAAGAATTTGTCCCGAGAGATCAACCTTTACGATGATCGAAGCAGCCTGCTCTACAATCCTGTGATACTCCTCTTCACGTTCCTGGAGGGCTTCGACCATCCGCCGTTCATCGGTAACAACCCTACCGCAACCGACGGTCCCTATGATCTCTCCGGCTTCATCGCGAAAGGGAGCCTTGTAGACATCCAGAAAGAGGAACTCACCACGGACATTCCCGAACTCGTCAAAGCGCCCCGCCTGTGCGGTCTGACGAACCACAAGATCGCTGTCCCGGCATATCTCTCCGAAGGTATGCCAATCAGACTGTTCAGGATGATTTTTTCGTTCACGCAGAGCAAAAAACATGTCGGTTTTTCCGATCGGCTCATTGGTATCACGGGCACAAAGAAGTTTATCGCACATTGCCTGATTAACGAAAAGAAAGCGGTTGTTCAAATCCTTTGCCCAGAGCAGGTCGGGAACATTGTCACACATGAGACGCAACATTCGAGCATACGGAGAATCAAAAACCCCGTGGGCTTCCCGAACAAAAGATGATAAACTGTCAAGAAAATTTTCGTTCTTATCCATGAATACCATTATCCGTTAGGAAGTATAAGGGGACGAATCACAGGACTCAACGGTAAATGAAAAGATTTTTGTAATTCCGGATGATTTCAAGATAAGCAACACCTCGTTGCCTTTTCCCCGGCGGGAAAGTATCTTAAACTAAGCTTGTTCAAACCTGAAAAATCATGGAGGAATCATGAATAATCCACAGCTGTCCGCCATTGCTTCGGTAAAAAAGCATTTCATACCGTCCCTGCAGCAGATTTTCGGAGAGAGCCTTCTATCGGTAATGCTGTATGGCAGTGCGGCCGGCACAGAATACAATCCGGGAACGTCGGATATCAACATCATGGCTCTGATCGAGGCACCAGCGCCTCGGAACATTGTAGAACTGGGCAAGCAGCAGTCCCGATATATACAAAAACAGAGGATCAGCCTCCAGATCCAAACGGTGGAGGAATTTCTCAACGCCGCGGATGTCTTTCCCATGGAATACCTAGACCTCATGGCCCGACGACAGCTCCTCTTCGGAAAGGATTATGCCGAAACGATTACCGTAGATAAACGGCATCTGCGTCATCAGGTGGAAGAGCGGCTGCGGGGAAGTATCAATGCCATACGACAGGCGATCCTTGCCTCAAAGGGATCCCCGCGCAGACTCAAATTGGTTCTGATAGAGTGGTTCGGGGCCCAAACCGCACTGCTCAGGGGACTGCTGCGGCTCAAGGAAACATCCCACATCCCCTTTGGGGCGGATGCCCTTGCCGGGGATATGGCTGAGGCATACGGTATCGATGGAACCCCATTCGCCGAACTCTCGGCCCTTCGCGACGGGGAACACAAGACAGCCACAGCGACAGAAACAGCCGAGACTATACTGGTAGCCCTCACCCAACTTTCCGGAATCGTTGATAAGTTGGAGGCATAAAAACATGGCGGCAGTAAAAAGCAACCGGAATATTCATCTGCTCCTTTGTATCATCTTCCTTTTCTTTTCCTCGGCAGCTACTTTTGCACAGAAGCTTCCCGATCCGGTGGGAACGGTGAACGACTTTGCCGGGGTCATTGCCGATTCCGACAAACGGGAAATAGAACAGGTCGCTGCAGCGGTCAAACAAGCCACTGGTGCAGAAATCGCCGTTGCAACGGTGCAGTCATACGCTCCCTACGGCTCCATCGAAGAATATTCTGTTGCCTTGGCACAGAAATGGGGCGTCGGTACAGAGAAAGAAGATAACGGCGTTCTCCTTATCCTTGCCATGCAGGAACGCAAATTGAGAATCGAGGTTGGTTACGGCCTTGAAGGAGCTCTTCCCGACGGCCTCGTGGGAGAAATAATGGATACCTCCATGGTGCCCTATTTCCAGAAAGGGGACTACGGAGAAGGGTTTGTAAGAGCGGTCAACGGCATAGCGGGCATTATTGCCGACGAATACGGTGTAAGCCTTTCACAAGTTGATATGCGCGAAAGCAGCCGCTACGATTACGGAAGGGAGAACGACGGCAGTTCCATGGCCGAACTCTTCAAGGTACTCTTCGTCCTTTTTATCATTTTTAGCGGCGGCGGACGATTCCTCTGGCCGCTGCTGTTTTTGGGCGGTGGCGGAAACCGCCACTATCGGGGAGGCTTCGGAAGCGGAGGATTCGGTTCCGGAGGCTTCGGAGGCGGAGGTGGTTTTTCCGGTTTTGGGGGCGGAAGCTTCGGAGGCGGAGGAGCCAGCCGAGGATTTTAAGCAGAAATTATGGGTAAGGAGCAAACGAGATGAGCGGAAGAAGCAGAGCAAGCATTATCATGGTTATCGCGCTTATAGGTGTGCTGGTATTCGCTTTCGGATCCTGGTACATCGGGACCCGAAACAACCTGGTACAGCTTGAAGAGGGAATCGATGCGGCGTGGGCGGAAATCGACAATCAGCTACAGCGGCGAAGCGATTTGATTCCCAATCTGGTATCGACGGTAAAAGGCTATGCAAGCCATGAGGAAGAAGTGTTTACCAATATTGCGAACGCCAGGGCAAAACTTGCGGGCGCTGGAAGTGTTGCGGAAAAGGCCGAAGGATACAACGAGATGCAGGGAGCCCTCTCCAGGTTACTGGTTGTGGCGGAAAACTACCCGGAGCTAAAGGCGGATGGCAATTTCACCAGGCTTCAGGATGAACTGGCGGGAACCGAAAATCGTCTGGCCGTGGCCAGAAAGCGTTACAACGACCAGGTAAAGCAGTTCAACACCAAGATACGGATTTTTCCCGGATCTATCATCGCCGGTTCCATGGGTTTTGAAAAACGTGATTACTTCGAAATCGACGAGGCAGCAAGAACGGCACCGAAGGTCGATTTCGGAAGTTAAAGGACAGAGAAAACAAGGAGACCATAATGGAGTGGAAAGCGAGTCACATTCTGGTAAAGGACCAAAATTTGGCTAAAGAACTGGTAAAACGGGCAAAAAAGGGAGCGGATTTCGCCGCACTTGCCAGAGAGTATTCAACCTGCCCAAGCAAATCCAAGGGAGGAGATCTCGGTTGGTTCGGGAGCGGTAAGATGGTACCGGAATTCGAACGGGCCTGTTCAAATATGGGTGTCGGCAGCATCAGCGATGTGGTACGAACCCAGTTTGGATTTCATGTTATCAAATTGACGGGAAGAAAGTAGCATCCGGACATCCGGATCATGTGCTCACTTGATTTTTCCGTCGACCTGGAATAGACTTAAAAATAAGACGTTGAGTGTCGTATACTCTTTTTCCTATGATTGAATCGTTTTGCAATTGCAATGAGAGAGACAAGGAAGCGGTTTTCTATCCTTTATCTTTTTTTCAATTCCACTACTTCTTCAACGTATGATCAAAGATTATCGATCTTTCCAGCTTATTTTTATTTTCCGGTAAGGACACCGGATCAAGGAGTTAGTATGTCGAAGAAGATCTATGTAGGAAATCTTAGCTATGAAGCGAGAGAAGAGGATTTGGAATCACTGTTTTCACAATATGGTAGCGTTAGCAGTGTCCGTATCATAACAGATAGAGACACAAACCGTTCCAAAGGCTTTGGTTTTGTTGAAATGGAAGACTCATCCGCAGCCGATGCTGCTATCTCCGCTCTAAATGGAACAGAGTGGAAAAACAGAGATCTGAAAGTAAATGAAGCCAGGGATAGAAACGACAGACCTCAGAGAGGTGGTTACAGATATTAAATCTGAGCCCCCATTAGGAAGCAGCCAGCCTATGGCTGCTTTATTTTTTACTACGGGAGGAACCTTTTGGCAAAGAATTTTTATTCGTACGAAAAACGGCAACAAGAATTAAAAAAGAAAAAGAAAAAACAGGAAAAGTTGGAAAAAAAGCGGGCAAAAAGCAGAAACAAAAACTCTGAAGAGGAGCCACAGGAGAATTCCTCTGATGCCGAAACGAAAAATAACGATTAAACCTGCGCAACAAAGGCACAGATCAATTGGACCCGCATCGGAAGAATCCGAATGCGGGTTTTTTATTGTGGTTTTACCCGCCGTTTCATTCAGGCCGATAAGGGGTCAAAGAATAAAGATATTCTCCCCGCTGAGAACCTTCGCGCAACAATTCAAGTTCCCGGTCAAAGGAGGAAGATAACGGCAGCCATACGCTCCCAAGCCCATGATAGGCAGTCACCAGAGATGGAGGCAGGAAGGGCAACCGTAAAATTCGTTCCGGTATCGTATAATCTGCCAGTTCGATTGCCCCCTGACGCCCGGAAAGTTCGGCTGCCCGTTTAACCGCCGCGTCCATTCCTCCGATTTCATCGACCAATCCCTTCTCCTGCGCGGCCGAACCGCTCCAGACTCGCCCCTGGGCAATACGCTCGACATTTTCTCTCTTCATATCCCTGCCATCGGCAACGTTCTCGACAAAGTGGTCGTATCCGGACGCGATCATCGCCTTAATCTTTTCCCGTTCCTCCGCCAGTAAGGGTCGATAAGGAGATCCGAAATCGGCTTCAGGTGACTGTTTCACCGTTTCCACAGCAATCTTATGCTCCTCAAGAAGACGGGAAATATCTGGAGTTATCGCAACAACACCGATCGAACCGGTCATCGTCTCAGGATAAGCGAAAACGACATTAGCCCTGGCTGCAATGTAATAGGCACCGGAAGCCGCCATGCTTCCCATCGAAACGACGACAGGCTTGGCATTCTCTCCGGAAACGGTACGGGAAACCGCCCGGGCGATGGAGTCTGAGGCGAGCAGCCCCCCTCCTCCTGAATTGATTCTCAGCACGATAGCATCAATACTATCGTCTTCCCTGGCAAGGGTAATGGAACGGACAGTGGTATCGGCCCCGACAGACTCTCCGGGAACCCCTTCTCCGCTGTGAATATTTCCGGTCAGATTGATGATGGCAATTGTAAGAGGACGAGGATCGTTCCAGTCGCGCCGGACCGATTTTGCAGGGAGCTCATAGGTTTCGACAACATCCATCGCATCCTCTATTTCGTCCCGATATAGAAGCTTATCTATCAGCCCTGCATCCAAGGCCCTCGAAGCCCGAAGATAGGGCCCTCCGGCAAGGATCTTTCCCGCATCTCCGGCCAAACGATCTCCTCGGCCTTCCTGAAGAAGCTGCGCAACGGCACGTTCCATGTCGGCAACCAAAACCGTAAGCTCTTCCCGTTCGGGCTCCCGCATTCCCCCTTCGGTAAACGTATCGAAACCGCTTTTGTATGGATGACTTCTAAAATTCTCAAACTTGATACCGTAGGTGTCGAGAAAAGTCGCAAAATAGCTTCTCGTTACCGAGACTCCCTTTAGATCAACGCTTCCCTCGGGATGAAGGTATATCTCGGCACCGCAGGCGGCGGCAAGGAGATAGTCGTCGGTATCAGCGGTATCAAAGTAAAACATCACCTTCTTTCCCTTTTCCCGAAAGTGTTTCAAGGGAACAAGTAATTCCCGAGCCACAGATAGGGATGAGGCAGGGTGTTCGTTGACAAAGATAATCCCGTCGACAAGGGGATCATCCGCAAGCTCATTCAGGCTGCGAATATGCTCACGAAGCGTAATGGAATCATCGCCCAAAAGCCGACGGCCAAATCGTACTACTGAGGGAACCTCACGAACAGGTCCGCCGAAGCGATAGCGAACGATGGTATCGTTATCTGTAAGTCTCGGTCGACTCAAGGCATCAGATGCAATCCTCACGAAGAGACTACTCTCTTTCCCGGCAGAGAGAGGATCATCATCGGTATTCCGCATGGTACCTCCAACCTGAGTACTATAGAGGGCCAGAGATGCCCCGAGACGTACCGTCTCCGACTCAAGATCGTAGGAAGCATGCAGTTCGAGCCCCTCGATCGGCTCACTTCGAAGGGAGAAGAGGGGGTCCGAAATACCGGAATCATCAACGGTAAGATCAAATCCCAGGCCGAGAAACGATGCCGATCCCCCGATAAGGGCCAGAGGACGGAACGCTACTCCTGCAGTGGCAGAAGAAGAGCCGGAAGAGGGGATATCACCCCGCAGACCGAAACCGAACCCGTCGGAAGGACGCAGCAACAAACCTCCGGTCCAGGAAGGAGCCGAAGAGCCAAAATCGGTTTCAAGAAGCGCTCCCATATAGGCGTTGCGGAAAAAGGGGAAGGCAAGATAGAACGCGTGGCTCCACGAACTTCCTTCCCAGGAAGGGATGTATCCCAGATGTCGACCATTAAAATAGAGAGCCCCATCGTCGAAATCTCCATCCGAGTAGCCGGAAAGTTCCAGGGCAAAACCCGAGGCCCCTCCCCAGGCAGACAAAGCGGGGTTGACCAAGGGCGCCCGATACCCATTGCCGAGGGCAACCCCTCCTTCCGGCGGAGCGGCAAAAAGGACTACGGGAAAACAAAGCAACAAACAAATAATAAAGAAACGTTTCATTTTTCCATTCCTATGCAAGGCGCATCATCGGCTTCCTCATCTTCCTTAAAAAGGAACTTCTCCATGGCCTCGTGGGCACCCTCTGCAGATCGAAGGTTCTCTTCCGCACTCTGTCCCGCACCTTTGACGATCGAATTTAGGTTTTGACTACTCTCATGAACCCGAACGATACTGTCGCTGATCCCCCGACTATTCTCTTCGAGGGTATCGATTTCATGTTTGATCGCTTCGGCACCGGAAGCTATCTCGCCGGCATCTTCCCTGATGGCGGTTGTGGACTCCTTCAGGCCATCCAAAGCAATCTGAATCTCCTTACTGCTGACATCCTGCTCCTGCATTGAAGATTTTATCTCCGCCTCAATCCGTACCACTGTACGAATAAGCTCTCTAATGGAAGAGAAATTCGCCCCGGCCTGACGTGCCGATCCGGTAATCTCCTGGAATGCGGCGACAATCTCTCGGAGGCTTTGCTCCGTAGATCTGGACTGTTCGGCGGTATCTTCCGCGAGTTTTCGAATTTCGTCGGCAACAACGGCAAATCCCTTTCCGGCCTCCCCTGCATGGGCCGCCTCTATGGCTGCATTCATCGAAAGAAGATTGGTCTGGCCTGCTATGGCGGATATCAGCGTATTGGTTTCGAGAAGCTCCTCCGAACGCTCGTTGATTCCTTCGATCATGGCGATGACGGAAGCAAGTTGCTCCTCTCCAACCTGAGAAGTCTCCGAAAGCTGGTCAAAATGCGTACTGGAAGTTATGACAGAATTGCTGACCGACTCAATATTGGCAAGCATCTCCTCGATTGCAGAGGAAGATTGGAGAATAGCATTCGATTGATCTTGCAGTCGCTCACCCAATGTACGGATCCGTCCTGAAATAATCTTTACAGAAGAAGAGACCTCATTCAGCCCCCTTGTGTTGTCAGACCCTTTCATAATGACTTCGGTAATGGCGTCGCCTATCAAAGAAAAGGCCTCGTCGGCGGCCTTCATATCCTCACTGAATGCTTCTGCCCGACCGCGCATAGAAACGGTGATATCGCGTAATTTTCGAAAGCTACAGTTCAACATACTACTCAGATCGTTAAAGTCACGTGCAAGCTTTCCGAACTCATCGGAACGATTGGTTTTTATGGACGAACGAAAATCACCCGATGCGATGAGGTCGAAATGCGAAGAAACTTCTTTGAGAGGCTTTACAATATGTTTCGAACCGGCCGCAACGGAAAAAGCGAGTAGAAATAGTGCCGCACATGCCATAAGAAGCATAACAAGGGCAATCCTTCGAGGAACCGCGTTGATGAGGCTTTGGGGAATCGAAACGATATAGGTCCAACCGGTATATTGTCCGGCAATCTCGATTGCACTGATCATCTGGCGAACCTGTTCCTTGCTGACTTTGTGCTCGGTTACCGTCTCTTCCGTCGTCCCCTCTGCCACAGCTCGGGAAGCAGCACTTACTGTATCGGCGGAATGGATATCGGAAAGATACCGGCCAACACTTTCAGAAAAGGAGTCTGCAACAATTAAACCGCTCTCGGAAGCGATGGTCGTGAAACCACCGCTGAAATTCTCAATGGCATCGATCATCTCCCCGAGCCCCTT